>CALITC010000009.1 GCA_938041505.1 uncultured Patescibacteria group bacterium
ATCAAATACTTTTATTAAAGTTTAACTAGCTACTCTTTACCCATATCGAGTAGTATTTTTCAACATTACATTCTATATATCTCTTACTTTTACTGACTTCACTTGAAAAAATTGATGTTCAAAAATAGAACCCTGCAAGCCTACAAAAAACGAATTTCGAAATTCAAAAACTATCTACAACGAGAAGGTGTAGAATTCGATGAAATTTGGAATCTTAATCACAACTCTTAAGCAGATAATTAGCCACTACCACACTACCCTTTTGAACTTCATCAGGTTAGTGTATTTGACAATAGTAGTTTTCTAAGCTAGTATTGGATGCTGTTTAGAAAAATAGGAGACAAAACTTGCAAGCACTAACCATCACACAATCGAAGGAAACAAATACAGCTCAAGAATTTTTCAAGGCTATGCTATACTCCTTTGAAATACCAACTAGTGTAAACTGGGGAAGTTTTCTCGAACATAGAAAATGGCTACTACAAACCATCAACGAAGACTTTAACATAGAAAGAGCACTAGAAGAAATTATCATATTTCTCAAAGTCTGCAACGAAGTAGGTATTATTGAAAAACAGAAATTAGATCTTCTTAGCTCAATCGTGAATTCTTTGGTGCATTACCATAACGAAGGAATTCTGAAAAAAGCGAATTGGGGGTTTTTCTAGCAATAGTAAGTTAAAACATCTCCAGTATCTAAATAGAAATAGCGCAAACTTTAAGTGAGCGCTAATTTTTTTGCATAATCTAATTATCCAGTTGTATTCAAGAACGCATTCATGAGTTCGGCTCGAATTTGTTCAGTAGCTTTATTTTTTTTATCAAGATAATTCTCCGCCAAGTAATCAATATTTTCAAGATATTCTCTGGCCTTAGTGCTGAGATACAGATCTTTCAGCTGATTAGCGATCTCATCTCCAGTGTCTGGAGTTTTCTCAAAGAGCTCAATAAGCTTTTTACCATCGTATACAACTGATTTTGCCATCGCAGTGATAATTTTAACAGCTTTTTGTTGCTGCAACGCCAATGGCCCTGCCTCCTCTCCTCGAGATTTGACTTCCGATATGGCATCATTCAAATAATTTATAATCTCCTCTCTAAACTCACCAAGTGTCTCGGCATAATCTACACCTTCTTCTGAAAGCAAGGACAGTAATATAACATCATTACTAACCCATACCAAAACCTGACTCAATACTCGAGTCTTCTACACCTATGCTGTCAGGATCTAATATTGTATTAATCTTTTCTCGAACCTCATCATCAATATATCTAGATTTTTGTATGATATCCAAAGCAGTCATCACATCGTCAACACCCTCGTTAAATTCTTTTCCATCCATCACATCGTTTAACACAGTCTCCATAAAGACCTCTGCTCTCTCCTCAACAGGAGAAGATTGAATGTATGATAATTCTATAATGCCCGTGTAGAGATTCCCTTCTTTCACACCATACTCGCTCAATTCCTTAGCCACTCTAGCAAATTTTTCAAACTTGTTTTCTGATTTATTGTGCCCAGAGGAATCCTCGACAGACTCCATACTATTGGTCATTTTAACTTTTTCTGTTTTCATATTTGTTTTTTAATAGTATAAGTATAGCAAACATTCCATAATAGTACAAATACTACGTGCTCGAATACACCCAGGTTCAATGCAGCCTTCAATAAAAAAGACCGTTTCATTTAAGAAATCGGTTTAATGTCATATTTCGTATTGCAGTTAGTTGGATTTTTTAACTGGTGTTACAAATCGATTGTGCGTCAGTACTTCGTGCTTCATAAGCTGCTTGGCAAGCTCTAGGCACTTATCAGCATACTGGCGCTTGTGTTTTTTGCGTTTGATTTGGGCACTTACATGGTGGATATCATAACAAGTAGAACTCCTATACTCTGTATAAAGATCGACAATCTGAGGATCATCGGTAGTTGAATCAACAGCTCGCAGCTCGAGAATATCAGGGTGAGCTATATCAGTATTAGCCTCACAAGAACTTTGGACCACGAAAAAGCACAAAATCGAACAGAAAAATAAACCCGTAAACATGTGTATACGTGAATAAGCCATAATTGATAACCAAGTAAAAATTGAGCGGCTTAAGCAAGCCTAACAAAACTATGAAGTAAGTGCAAGTACACTCAACCTTCTGGAGATTATTGGCCTATATCCAAAAAGGAATAAATATTGACATTAACAATTATATATGTTACTATTATATTAACCTATAGTAAGTAGACATATATAATGAATACAACAAAACTAATTTTGCAGATATTGATGGCCAATATTATTGCTTGGCAAGATAGAACACAAACCAGAATAGACAACTTGTATAAGAAGTCGAGAAACCCGCAAAAAGCTGAATAAAGGCTTAACAAAATTCTATGCAAATACCACCCTACTCAATGTAAGGTGGTACTAATTTTACCCCTACTCTTGACCCAGTACCAAGTAAGATATATAAGGATAGAAGCAAAAGTAACCTCAGACACGATTAGCGTCATCTCCATTCCGAAAACAAAGAATATTAGACAGGATTTCAAAATAGCTATACAAATCTATACAAGTCTATCAAACAAAAAAACAAAGGAGTATACATCCGACTAACAGAAGAATTAGATCATTATATCCGAGATCAAGCTGACAAAGAAGCTATTAGCTTCAGTGCTTTTGTCCGTCGTTTGCTTGCTAAAGATATGAATGCTCACGAATACTTAATGAGCTCAGCCAAGAATAAAAAGCATCTCCAAAAATCACTTACAGAACTCAAAACTGGGAAGATAGTAAAAAAATCAATCAAAGACCTCAAGAGCTACGAAAAGTAAGCTATAGCTCTCGAAAATATTTTATTCTCCAAAAGAGGCTGGGATGACTATCTACACTGGGTCAAATACGACAAAAAGATCTTGAAGAAGCTTAACAAACTAATTGAAGAAACCAAACGAACCCCCTACACTTGAACTGGAAAACCCGAACAACTCAAAGCAAACTTCAGCGGATTTTGGAGCAGAAGAATTACCCTCGAGCACAGAATAGTGTACCGAGTTAAAAGTGACAATATAGAAATCCTCCAATGCAAAGATCATTACTAATGTATATCCTTGCCCCTACTCTTGAAGTAGTACCAAGTAAGATAAAGGAATATCAATCCAAAGGTAGTTCCAGACACAATCAGCCCCCGCTCAAACCACTTTTGCGGACCAAACTCAATCGTCAACTCCAGATCATAAGACCCATCCTCATTCCGAATACAAGCCCCATTACAGGTTTTCTATTACAACCAAACCAATTATTTTACTGGTTTAATTCGAATTGCGCGGACACCAAAATTTTGTTCCTGTTCTTTTGTAAAAAATTTATAATACACCTTAGCTGCATCTTCAGCGGTGTCTTTATCAGGAATAACATTCTTGACACCTTCGGTCCTTACCATATCGTAAAACGATATGTAATCAGCAATACCCACGATTTTAAAATGAGTATTACTAATGTTTAAAATATCCTCTATTTTCATATTCTTGAATTTACCTTTATTAAGACGACCTTCAACTGTTTTTATTCCTTTTAATATATAAGACAAGTAAGGCTCTTGTACATTTAAATTATATTTTTTAATTGTATTTTGCATAAAAATTTAGGTTACTTAAAAAGCAACCTAACGCATTTTTTAGACTATGTCAAAGTCAAAAACTCTCACACCTCCCAATCTTGCAACTTTTTCATCGTCATAAAATTTTTGATATTCATGTGACACCTGTTTTGAAGACATAAAACCTGGAATAAGCTGATTGAAATCTTCAAATTCTAGCATTTTTTGAATACTAGAATACTCTCGAATCTCGTTAATACGAATTATGACTGATTTTTTAGCGTGCTGATTGAAAAGTATAACTCTATCACCAAGCTCTATCTTGTTAATGTGAGCATGTTTTACTCGACATTCCAAAGATTTTTTGCCTGATAAGATTTGATCTAAGTATTTTGATTTCATCCTTAAATCACGAGTATGAATAAGTTTTTTAACCAGAACAAATTCAGTAACATCTTTCTTGTATTTGCCATGAAGACATTTAACGATCACAAAACCATTCTTAAGAAAAAATGAAAGTGAGTCATGTCTTTCTTGCGAAACAGTAACTGACAGCTCTTCTGCTCCGAGAGCATTAGCATACTCGTAAGCTTTACGAATGAGTAAAGAGCCTATACCCATGTTTCTAGATAATGGAAATACCATTAATGTAGAAATTTTGATATAGTTCTTATTAGGATTATTCTTTAAGCAAAGAAAGCCCTTTGGCATATCATCATTACCAACTGCCACAAAGGCATTTTTATCACTATTTGAATCATACCAACTTTTAATCATTCGCGATTGATCGCCATATAACGGAACAAGTAGCTCATTAGCCACTTCAGTAAGTAAAGCTTTATCTTTCAACGAAATTAGTCTAACCTTCATTATTTTGTACCCTTAGACATTGTACAAGGCGTATCATAATACATATATTAAGTATTGTCAAGTCGCCAAATTCCCAAGCTCTAGGCGGCATTTTCTTTGCCCCTACTCTTAACCCAATACCAAGTAAGGTATATAAGGATAGAAGCAAAGGTGACTCCACTTACGATAAGACCACGCTCAAACCACTTCTGAGGCCCAAACTCAATAGTCAATTAATCTTTGTATTATCTATTCTATTAGTTTCACCATAATCATAATTGACCAAAAACCCAAAATCAAATTTGCTTGATTATATATGAGCAATTATGCGTTTATAGATTCTCAAAATCTATACTTATCAATCAAAAAATTGAAGTGGAAATTAGATTTCAAAAAACTGAGAACATACCTCAAAGACAAATATGATGTAGAAACTGCTTATCTGTTCCTTGGATATATGGTAGAGCACCAAGATCTTTATCAAAGTCTTCAAAAAGATGGTTTTATTCTTATTTTTAAAGATAGTATGCGCCTACCGAACGGAACAATCAAAGGCAATTGCGATGCCGAGCTAGTTCTACAGGCTATGATAGACTACAAAGAATACAATAAAGCTGTTATTATAACGGGAGATGGGGACTTTGCTTGTTTGGTAAAATATCTAAGAAAACAAGACAAGCTAGCAAAATTACTTGTACCTAATCAAAAGCAATTTTCAGGCTTGTTAAAAAAAGCAGCTCAAAACGATATAGACTACATCTCAAGCTTAAAATCAAAATTAGAGTACAAAAAATAAAGCAGACCAGATAAGGACGAAACCTTTCACCGCTCTGCTTTGTCGTGATTCTACAAGAATTATACTCTTGATTTAATTACTTGTCAAGTGCTAAAAAGTTCATCATTACTAAACTCTTTTTGATTTATAGTCCTTCGCCCACGTCCAAGCAAGATAAATAATTATAGAAGCAAAGGTGACTCCACTTACGATAAGCCCCCGCTCAAACCACTTCTGCGGCCCAAACTCAATAGTCAACTCAAGATCATAAGACCCATCCTCATTCCGAACACAAGCCCCAGGAGCCTCTCCACAAATCACCTCAGGATCAACAACCCATCCATTCTTTCTTAGTACAGTACTATAATGAAAATTATTATACACTTTTTCTTTATCATAACGACCTCTTAATTTCCAGTCAGGATTAAACGTTTGCGATAAAATAACATGCTGTGGATCAGTTACATTATCCAAATCAATTTCGTATTCAGTATCACTGATTTTATTATAGCTTTCTTCTAAGTCTGTAATCCTTTTTGCACTCTGCTCAAGATAAAAGATATTATCATAAGGCTTAGACTCAACCAAACTAAAATTATCAAATAAGGTATCAACCTTAGTAAACTGGTCTTTAGGTATTGACTCTAATTGCAACTCTAAATCAGATGCACCATATGGCACCTTAAAAGATCTCTCAAAAGTATGCCAATTTTGGTTATCAATATTAACAAAAACCCTCTCTTGAGTATTGTCAATATCATTGTAACTAAGCAATAAAGAAAATGAGGCAGCATTATCACTTCTAAAATCAAAAGATAGGTCGTATTCGTGAAAATGATTTATCCCTATTCTCTGCTTTGTGCAAGCTGTATGTCTAGTTGAGCTCAAAAGCAAAGACTTATTTCCGTCACTTGAATCATCAGATAACTCCATCTCAATAATAGGATTATCGTCAAAATTATTACAATCACCAACCTTTTTTTGCCATAAACCTTCCTCAAAAGAGGGATTTAAAATATAATTACCGTCAGAAGTCAAATCTAAATAATTAATTTGAACCTCTTCTATATCAGTCTCTTCTATATCTCTATGTTTATAGTATTCTTCTAATGATAATTTTTCCATCATATCACCAGATAACATAATTGAAATGTCACCATATTCTTCTATCTTACCAAGATATTGACTTTCATTTGGAAGATTAAATATCTTATCATCTAGCAATATTTGATCTGCCTGACCTTCATAAATTACTTTCGATACAGGCTCAGTATTAAGGCCAGTAATCTCAATGAACAAAACTAATTTCTGAGAAGATTCATCGTATTCATAAAAAATTCTAGATTTCTTGCCATTATAGAAAATTTTATAATCCTCAAGAGATTTTAGGCTTGAAAAATCAGATATATCGTAAATAGAAGAAAAGTATTCTTGGTTTTCTAACTCACCAACCGCAAAATCGAAATCTTGATATCCATACCTATTGAGCAGATAATCTGTAACTTCTTTAGAGTTTACATTAGAAAAATAATTATTATTCACAAACGAAATCTCGTCTTTGAAAGAAAGATTTTCATACATGGTTAGATTATTTTCATTAAAAATTTTTCTGAAATTTTTATTACGGTCTAAAATACTAGTATAGTCGGAGGGATCGGAGTTATAATATACATAAAAGTTATTATCATTGTCAGCATCTTTATTAGGCACAACAATATACTTCGCATTTAACGAATTAGTAATGTTAGAGAAATCATGTCTCTTTAGTACAGAATTAAATTTTTCATTATCCTTAAAATTAACAGATTCTTCTTCTCTCCATGGCGATATATTTTTGAAATTATTTGATAATAAAGAAGAATAATTTAACTTTTGTTTATCGCTTTCAAAAGAAATCCATTTCGAACTTCTCGGTACCGATAAAACCCTATAGCCTGAGTCTTTATCATTTTCAAGATATTCATTGATTAAGGTATATTCTAGAGGCATAACTTTTGGTGTATATACAGATTCTATTCTTCCACTGACAATATTTAATGAAGGGATAAATAAAAGTACAGCTATACCAAAAATAAATAATTTTGAAGCATACTCATACATAACTCTTTTTTTATTGCCTAAGAGATATTGTACGAATAAACCAACTATTCCTGAATAGCCTATAACAATAAAAAGATAAAATTTGGTTGCCTCTCTAAAGGCGGAGAAACCAGGTATATTTTTAAACAGCCATAAATATAGATCAGGAAATGGCTCATCAATTTGTTTTGAAAGAAGGATTCCTGCCAATAAAAAAAAGGTAAATATATACAAAAATTTTGCAGCATTTTTTCTCAAGAAGATAAAGGACAAGACTAATACTAGTGGCAAAATGTACAAATATATTGAGATATTTTGTACAACAAACCATTCTGGCTTAGCATTATTCCAAAAAGGGTGATGTAAGTGAAATGCTGATAAAAAATTCCAATACTGACTCCCGAACAAACCTCTATCTAAAACATCGTTAGAACCTTTTGATGCGAATAACGTTGGTAAAATCCAGTACAGGTTTGTGAATATAATAACAAGAAAAAATATCAATGCGTTATATAAATAAGAGAATAAAAATTTAAGCCTATTGATTCTAATGGTTGCTATATGAAAAATGAAAAAGATTAAAAAAATTATTAAAAATAGATATAATGAACGAAAATCTATATACCCACAAATTACCAGGAAAAATGCAGATATAAAAGTATAAAAATAGCTTTTTTCTTTTAAAAGTTTTATGAAGAAACCGAAAGAAAAGAAACCGAAAATAAAGGAAAGGTTAAGCAGTAAGTGGCCTTGAGATGTAATAGTAAGGAAATAAGTATTATAGAGAACAAGTAGCACTGAAATAGAACGAGCCATTTTATTCTCGATAAACTGAGACAATAAAAAATAACTTGCGACTGGGGTTAGAATAATAATAGGTATAAAAACTAAAAACTTTTCTGCTATATTAGATTCAAAGCCAAACTCGCCAAAAATTCTAAAGAAATAATCAAAGGGAAATCTCCACAATATAACATTGAAAGAGCCTAGGGTGTTTCTTGCAGACCATGCACTGCCAGTTGCTAAAGAAATTAGACTCTCAGATGAGTAATAGAGCCAATCACCTTTAGTAAAAATACTAAAAGAAATCCACCGAAAGTGAACTACAATATTTAAAAGTATTAATAATATTAAATAAATATTTTTTTTAAAGAATTTCATAATCTATAGTAACTCTTTTAAAATTGATACGTTTTCGAGTGACTTTGCTTTAACTCCTGGAATACTTTTCTTAAGTTCTTTAACTAACTTATTTCTATTCGTATTGATATAATCAATGGATCCATAGAAACCTTCTGGGGTAACATGATCCTCATCTAACAACAGCTCGTTTGGATAACTTAATTGCTCCATAAGGCCTTTGAACTTAGGTTCGTAAGAAATACAAACAAAAGGCACGTTCTCAGCAGCTGCAAAAATAATTGCATGCATTCGTGAGCTTATTATAAAGTCAGAAATACTATACACACCTTTGATATATCTTGAGTCAGGACCGAATTTTATCAAATCTATCTTAGACTTAAAATCAATAAACAAATCCTTACCCATATCATCATCAGCCTCAGTTTGCGAAACCAACACGACATGGTATTTATTTTTGATCAAGTATTGGATTGCTGATGACAATGCACCATAATAATTCTTATATTTCGCAGAAGATGATGGAGCTTTAATACAAATTGATACAATTGGCTTCTTCTTTTTTTGTAAATCTATCACATATTCATTCTCAATATTATTTTCGAGCCAAAAAGCAATATCCGCTGTAAGTTTAACCTTAGTATCAAGCTTCATTTGTTGGACATATTCGAACGAGTCAGGTTCTCGAATCGTAATATAGTCCACCTTGTTCAAAATATACTTAGAAGACTTGTAAGATATATCTGTTTTGAAAGGTCCTACCGACTGCGCAAAAATCATCACAGGTTTGTTGAGCAAAAGAGCAATCGAATATATAAATAATCTAAAGTAATATCGATAATAAGAACTAAGGAAACCTCCCCCTACGCTTGTTAATATATCGATTTTTTTAAGCTCTTGCGCTTGTGCTCGTCTCGACGGTCTGATTAAAAACAAAAAGTTGAGAGTAAATCGAGACAAAGTCGCCCAAATCAAAAAACTCAAACTATCGTACAAACCAGCCACATAAGCTTCAAATCCTTTATCGAGATTCTCAAGGTTAAAAATTCTAGGATGTATAGTATACTTATCAAAAAACTCAAGCGTTCTAAGATGTTTTGGATGTGAAGACTCAATGATTATTTCGCAATCTGGTATTTCTTGCTCGATTGTCCTCACCATAGACATTAATATGGCAATATCTCCTGTGTTCATTGCATAGCAATCTGTAATCATTATTTTTTTAGACATAGTTTATTTTTGTTTTTGTAGTTGTTGAATTTGTTTTCGCACCAAGCCGAGAAAGCCACCAGTAAACTCAACAAATTTCATAAAGAACAAGCTGACATATAATATAGGGTGAGTAAACAAATATTTAAAGTTTGCCAAGAAAATACCATATCTCAAAAAGATATTTCTAGACCATCTGTAATGTTGGGGGTGCTTTTCTGCAAAAAAATTGGCTGTATCGGCATAGCCCATCTTCTTTTTGGAAGTTTTGAATAATAGAATCTCACCTTCATTATGAATTAAATGATTCTTGGTTCTACCAATTTTATAGCCAGCACCACGCACACGAATATCAAAGTCTTTATCTTCTGAGAAGACCATTCTTTCGTCATGTCCGCCTATCTCTTCATAGATGGACTTTTTAATTATTCGCAAAGACTCCATGTTATCCACTCCAATATAACATTTTTTCTCAAGCCATTTTACTTTGGCCCAAAAAGTAGTACCTATCGCTTCTTCAGGTATAACAAGCGCATCCCAACCTTGGTTAACAAGTTTAAATATTTCTCCCATTAATTCAGGGACAGTTCGCATATCGCAGTCGACGTGCATAAGATATTCACCTTTTGCATATGGGACAACACTTTTGCGACCTTGTGCCATAGATTTGTTAAGTTGATAATAACTGATATCTAATCCTTTATCGATGTATTTTTTGATAAGTAACTTAGTATCATCCTTCGATCTCTTATCGTCATTAATGATAATTTCAAAATCTTTATATTGAGATTCAGCAAAGCTTTGAAAAAAACCTTGCAGAAAATTCTCACCGTTAAGGACAGGGACGATGATGGAGAAGAATGGGGTTTTGGTTGTTTTGGTGGGCATTTATGTTATTGTGTTTGTTTGTTTTTGTTTGTTCAACCCTCGAGCTGAACTATATTTTATGATCATCGTGAGTGGGTAGCTAATTGCACTCGTTGCAACCTATAATCTAGAATTAAATATATATCCTGTTTGTAGTATACTGCTACTATTACATAATGACAAATAAAAAGTGAACCTGTTCAATTAATCCTACCAAGAAAACGAGCCTCTGTGTATGTTGTGGTTACTATGCAACAACAATTCCTAACAGAAGCTCAATTTAATAGTATCCAAAAGCATTTACTCGTCAAATCTAAAAAGCCTTTACAATATCCACTCCGAGATATCCTAGAAGGTGCGTTGTACATTCTCATCGGAGGTATCCAGTGGCGGTTACTGCCAAGTGACTACCCACCCTTTGGAGTTGTGTTCTACCACTTCTCTAAATGGAAGAAGCAGAAAGTATTTCAAAAGCTGGTAAAGAGGTTGACTAGGAAAGTCAAAGACAAACTCTTAATCATCGATAACCAAAGTATTAGTGATACCGATTTACCAAGTAAAGATAAAAAGGGTTACGACGGTCACAAGAAACGTAAGGGGAGAAAGAGATGTCTTCTGGTCGATAACCAAGGAGTGATCCACTGTGTCAGATACTTCCCAGCCAACATGCATGATGTTACCTGTGCTAAGAACATCATTGAGTACTACAAAGAAACCCCGCTCGGCAAAGAATCTGAAGAAGCAATTACAATCTACGGGGATAAAGGCTTTCACTCACCTAAACTTAAAGAGTGGGCTAAGCGTTACAGAGTCAATGTCCAAGCCATTCCGAAACTCAAAAAGCCTAATTTGGACACGAAAGCAGGAAGAGAACTATACCAAGAGCAATCAGGGTACTTGGTTGAGTCTATCAAAAAGATTAGATGGGTGGTAGAGAGAACCTTTGCTAATTTGCAGAAGTATCGCAGGCTTAATCTGAATTATGAGAGAACTGTGTCAAGTTTAGAAGCTTTTACCTTACTGGCGGGTATTAGGATGAGGTTACGGCGGGGGATTAATTGAACAGGTTCAGTGTTTTTTACCCAAAACCCAGTCTGTATCAACGTGCAGACGAAAAAAAAATCGATACCTTGTTGGGATATCGATCCGTAAAATGTTTAATTGACAATGCTGAACTATCGCTTTTGCGACCCGACCCTTTCTAGAACCTGATATATTATTGCTAGACACACTACATATACACAAAAATTGCTACTATGTCAAGTCAATAGCTTTTCGAAAGTCTGCATAAGACCTCTCGAAGGTAATCGCTTTGGCTGAATCGAGAGCTTTTTGCCTTTTGGCTGTGTATTGCTTTGGCTTCTTTGCTACCAGCTTCTGCAACTTGAGCGCAGCCTTGGCCATGGCCTTGGGATTAGCATCTACCACTTCTCCACCTCCAGCAGCCCCGGCATCTCGAAGACCATCTACATCGTACACAATTGCCGGTGTCCCCATGCTATTAGCTTCTGTGACAATCAGCCCCCACCCTTCTTTGATACTACTACTACAGAGGACGTGAGCCCGCTGCATAAGGTTGAGCTTCTGTTCATCAGTGGTGCGACCATAAAAAGTCACTTGATTCTCCAGATGATGTTTGAGTGCGTATGCCTTAAGCTCACTCTGATCACCACCTCCACTATACCACAAGCGGGCGTTGGGTAACTTGTCATGCACCAACTTAAAAGATTTTAAAACCTCCAACGGACGCTTCATTGGCCTTAGGCCAGAATGGAACAACATCGTAAACTCACTTTCTTTTGGCAAAGAGTCTTGGAGCTTGGCCAGCGGCTCGTTCTCAATACCTTCAGAGATTATACTCACCTGCTCTTCTCGGAAACCAAACCTCATCATGTCTTGCTTGGTGCTATTGGATACGGTAATCAAGCCATTTGTAAGCTTGCTCTGCAACCAGGTCAAAAATGGCTCCACAAGCAGGTACCCAAGCGACGACAGCGGTTGAATCATCTCCAAAAACCAAATCTCTCTCGCAAGCTGGTGGTAGAATAGATACTGCTTCTCTTGGCCTTTGTACAAACCAGTCAGGTATGGCAACGTATTCACTTCCTCTACAATGATCTCAAACTTATTCTTAAGATGCCGCTGATAATACCAAAAGGCTGCAAAGTAATGACCCAGCCGTGATGAGCCAGTACGGATAATCTGCACCCCGTCAATCTCCCCTATTTCGCTAGAGTAAGGGTAACGCGCCGTAAGTAACGTCACCGGATACCCATCTTGGACAAGCCTTTTGGCAATCTCATGAGTCACCACCTCAGCACCTCCTGCTTGCGGGTGCTCAATATCTTTCCAATTAAAAATGAGTATCGGGGGTCGGTTATCTGGCATATTTATAGAAAATCCTTACTTCTTTTTGCTTATTTGTCGAATTATATACATTGGCCGGTTAAGAATCTCAGTATGAATATGACATATATAGATCGCAATCAGTCCCAAACCCATCAAAATAATCCCTGTTAAAAATGTATTAAGTATTCCTACACTGGCTGAGCCAGTCACTTGCCAGCCCCATGCATCATCCAGCAGATACTTATTGACCACAACCACCACACCCAAAATACCTGAAATAGTGCTGATAATGAGCCCAAGCCAACCTGCCAGCTTAAGCGGTACTAAGCTAGTTCCGATGAAAGTATTGAGAGCTAATTGTACGCGCTTCACAAAGCTATACGCCGGCTCACCAAACTGACGAGGTTTTTCTTCGTAGCTGACAAAATCTTGCTTGAACCCTAGCCAATCAATCAAAGCGCGCGTCATCCGGCCATGCTCGGTAAACCGCTTAAATTCGTCCATTACGATACGATCAATAAGCCTGTAGTCGAGAGCTCCTGACTTAATCTCAATCTCCGAGATAAGACCACATACGTGATAAAACGCCTTGGAACCGAGTATTTCGATAAGGTTATTGGTCTTTTTCTTATCTCTAATACCGATTACTACGTCAGCGCCTTGCTGCCACTTCTCGACAAACTCTGGAAGCTTTTCAATCGGATATTGCATATCGACATCGACAATAATCGCTCCATCTCCGGTACAATTATTGATACCCGCACTGGTGGCCATCTCTTTGCCAAAATTGCGAGCGAATTCTATAAGAATCACATTTTTATCTTTCTTTTGCAGCTGTTCTATCTCAAGAACAGTGTTATCTTTGGAGCCATCATCAATGAAAACGAGTTCGTAATCTATCTTCATTTTCTTGATTACTTTCATAATTTCAGAATATGCGAAAGAAATATTTGCTTCTTCATTATAACACGGCAGTAACAACGATAACTTTTGTTTTTTACTATACATTTGGTGGTTTTTGTTTTTGTTTGAGTATATCTAAATAACCTTATACTTAGGTTGGATTAGTGTGATTTTTTAGCACAAAAATATACTCTGATATACCAATTATAAGTAACAAAACTATTCTATGCAACTTTTTTTCTATTTAATAATATTTATACAAAAATGTTTTGCCATTATGAGAACAGATAATAATATATTGTATTGACAAATTAAACAAAAAAGCCGTACACTTACGGAGCTGAGAGATAAAAACTTAGCATTTGTGTGTAGAAGAACCTGATGTGTAAGTAAAGTATCTTATTGCCAATACCAGATGCATACGCAGATAGAATTGACAATGTGTACTTACGCCAAACCGCCCTTTTAGCCAAAGGGCCGTATTTTTTACAAAATATTAAACCTAAAGTAAACTTACAGCTGTGATCACCAAAACATACAATTTTATTATCAAAAATGAATTCTTAAGATCCTCAGCAATTGTATTCGCCTCCAGCTTATCGGTAGGCGTGCTTAATTATATACTGGTTATTTTTGCAAGCCGGGCACTCGGTCAAGAATACAGCACCTGGACCGCGTTATCAGGTATTGTTGCGATGCTGGCCACATTCAATAGCGGATTATTCACAGAGATCAACAAAACCTTCGCCAAGTTTGCCAAAGAATCACCTGGTAAAGCCCTCTCCTTCTATGATTATCTAATGAAAAAAGCCCGCACATTCTTACTCTTCGGCATTATTGGAGCTCCCCTGCTCGGCCTAATTCTCAAGGCAATCACCAATACCGGCACAACCCCGATATTAGCAGTATTAGCCGTAGGTGTATTCTTAGGGATTTATACAGGGCTTAATAGATTCTTGCTTCTTGGCATGCTGCACAACCTTAAATTCGGCGCCGTCAACCTCATGACCGGGTTAGCCAGATTCATACCCACCCTAATATTATTCAATCTAGGAATCAAAATCTGGGCCCTCCCTATAGGCTTACTCACGTCGCAAATTTTTGCTTATCTCCTAGCCCTTTACTATATTAAGAAAATCAAAAAGCACGAAAAGCCAGACTCTACAAAACATAAATTCAAGCTCAAGCCATATCTGACCGCCAGTCTTAAAAGCACCGCCATCTTATTTTTGCTAGCTACATCGCTTAACATTGCCCCTGTTATCTCAGAATCCACCCTTTCTGAATCAAACAAGGACTTATTCGCAGTCTTGTTCAACTTCGGTCAAATCATTCACTTCGGGTCAGTTGCCTTTACCCAAGCCATAGTTGTACACGCTGCCCGCTCAAAAACTAATAATATCTACTTCTTTTCAATCGGATTGATGGCTTTACTCACCTCTTCTATCGCAGGGATTTTCTACTTCTTTGGTGATTTTATGCTTGGCCTGTTCGGCAGAGCTCAGTATACCGACCAGATAAGCTTGGTTTTGTACTATTCTATCTTTATCGCCCTCTATAACGTGATATTCATCTCGGTACAGTACCTGCTTAGCCACAGTCGCTACAAAATTCTTCTGATCAGCCTACCACTATTAGGTATTAGTTTGATTGGAGGAATGTACTTCTCGAGCCAAATGTCTGATTCGGTTACCAACTACATAACCACCCAGATAATTATTGGCGGAATTGCAGCATTATTTTATTTTGGATATATTAGCCAAGAAGGAATAAAAACATTGATTAAAAAGAAAAAAAGTTTTACAAGAGAACCATTATAGCATATACTAATACAGAGGTGTTGTGTAACTCACGATCCTCACTTATAAATACTTAGTATGACCTTATCTAAAATTACTAAGAATCTCACTGCATCAATGCTTGTGTTTGGCATGTTAATCGCCGGACTTATCGGTACGATTACAACTACTTCGGTTCCAGCACATGCGCAGTATGGCGAATTTGTAAGATGTGAAAGAATTCAAGACCCTGTTCGCAAAGAACGGTGTAACGCTAGAATTCAAGGTATTATCAACCGCAGAACCGATAATATCTTGGCTCGTGCCGCACGTCGTGTTCAGCGAATTATTGCAGGTAACGCAGTTAACAAAAACGCGTTAATTCTCTCTGTGCTCAACGTAGCATACTGGGAAGTCTGGAATTTAATCAATGTCATCTACCCGCTAATTGGCGCATAGATTCGCACGGAATATAATGACCCACCTCGAAATTTATCTTGGTGGGTGTATTTTATGTTAGAGCTTGATAAGCTGCTATTCTAAGTAAAGGCTTTCAAACTCAAAAGGTCTGAAAAGTGAGACATATTCGATATCAAAGGCTGATAAAAAACCCATGAAATCTTCATCTGCTTCTTTTCGATCGAAGACAGTGATTAGTTGTCTCACTTGGTGACCAAGATCTTGTAGCTCTTTAATGAAGGTTCTTACAGTGGCACCAGTAGTTACCACATCTTCGAGAACGACAATCTGTGAGTAATTCTCAATCTGCCCTTCGTAGGCGGCTTTTGTACCATGCTTTTTAGGCTTTTTGCGCTTTATCAGGATATTATATTGATCTACATATGTTGGTGCCATTGACACAGCTACAGCCGAACATAGTGGTACAGCTCCAAACTCGACTCCTGCAATAACATTGGTCTCATCGGTATCAATCTTCTCTATGATCATCGAAGTAAGCAACCTCAGAATAGCCGGGTTCATCATAGCTTCCTTTATGTTAATATAGTAGCTGCTTGTCGCCCCAGACGATAAAGTAAAAAAGGCACCTTTGGGAGCTCTCCGAATACATTTATCTGAAATAAACTTCTTAACTCGATCCAACTCTGTTTCTGTTACCATCTTAGTATAACTTGCAAATATTCCATTAGTCAGGTAAACACAAAATATACAAGCGGTCAATTATTGCTCGAACCTGTTGAGTTAATAACCACTCCACTTACCCACCTGTTCGAATAAAAGAATCTTAGCGAAGCCCATCCCCCTCATCATTATCTTCCTAGAAAATAGGTTTTGTCTGTCAACTAACCACCAACAATTGCAGCTGATCAGATTATATTTTTCAAGATCCAACACACCTGGTTTGACATGAGGTTTTTTGTAAGCTAAAGCTTTAACACCCCCTACAAAAGATATTTAATAATGGTAGACCAAGTAAACAAGGCATTTTTAACGGCGACCAGTCAGTACCCGGATATTGCCGAGAGCATAACAAAATTAAAAGCCTCCAAAGCCCAACTCAAAAGTAAACACTCGGCCGGAAACCACTCGCTAAAAAGTACTCTCATCACATTTTCAGTTGCTGTTTGTTTTTATATTCCCACTTGGTACTTAAGTAAAAATTCAGACTATCTTAAGAACATCGTTTCGAATCAGATAACAAGCAGAACCAAAGTTATCAATATTATCTCAAAAGGGTACACCGAGAACACCCTAATACCCACTTTTCTAGGTTTGTTGCTAGCAGGAATAACCGGATATTCTTTCTGGTGTTATATTAACAAGCGATGCAAGGACAATTACACATATGCTTTTACATTGGAGTGTATCAAATTTATCAACGAAAACAAAGAGAGGTTAAGTAATAAAGATAAACTTTGTCTTATTAATCTATTCGAAGATGTTGATCTACCAAAAGAAGACCTCTTCGTCGTGATAGAACTCATGGAAACGAAGATAGTTGATATGCTATGAAGGAAAGAAGTGTCTGTAATATAATCAAACAACCCACACAATTCGGGTTGTTTTTATTTAAGCACCCGCTACAAAAATAATGCCCAAATCATTTATAAGCCTGGGAAATGTCTTACCAATAGCCAAGCTTACCCTCACTTATATTCACATACACCCCAAAAGAATACGATGTGAGTAACAAAAAATCGTTATAAATAACCTTCTGTATAACGAGCATTTTCATAAATGGGAAATTCAGTATAAACAAATAGTATTTGAAACGAAACCTGTCTCAAATTAGATTGACAAAAACATATTTTTAAGCTATAAGGTAATTAGAATTACAATAAGGTAAAAAATTGGAAACTTTGAATCTCAACGAAATCAAGAAATCAGAAATATTAAAATTCAATAAATACAAGTTTAGGTGCCTGAGAATTATCTACAAGCGCAGATGCTCATATTATTTTACTTTGATGCAAACAATTGTATCCTTAAGTATTGGAGCAACAAGTACACTAGCTGTCCAGCACATACTTAAAGAAGGAATGCCTCTATTAAGCAGATCCGAGGAGTCGATTACATACTTAAATCCTAATAACAATCAAAAGGTAATTGAAGCATTTTTATTCTTCAAAGAAGTGTTCACTCCCCTATTAACCGGATTTCTAACCGGGGGTTTAAGTTTGTGGATTACACATTATCTGTACATAATAAAACCAGAAAAACAAATAAAATTTAAGCTATATTTATCACTTTTAGAAATTGCTTCATCCGAAAAGATAAATCCTACACTCTCCGGTATTGCAGATATTACAGAAGCAGGAGAAGGTATTTTTCAGAACATATACCAGCTGCCGACAATTATAAAGGCCATGGAGCATAATTCTAAAAGAATGATATAAATTATCCAACATTCGTTATTTAATTGATTGCATACTTATGCAGTCTTTTTTTTAAGCAGGTATTTTCTCCAATTTAAGCACCCCCTTCTCTACCAGTTCCTTCTCTCCGAGCTCATCCAGGCTTCCAGAAACAATCAATGCCTCTAGTGAACGCTTATTAAAGCCTTTGAAAGTACTCATCCTATCCAGAAAATTATCAATATCGATAAATCGCCCACCTTTCTCTCGCTCTTCGATCATGTGCGCAATCACATCGCTTCCAAGATTCTTGACTGAGCTTAATCCATACCGAATGGTCGTATCATCTACAATACTGAAGTTATCAAAGCTCTGATTCACATCCGGTGGCAGGACCACAATTCCCATTTGCTCACACTCATTAATAGCTTGTGCAATTTTCTCTAAGCGGCTCGCCTCAGCCGTCATGAGCGCCGTCATAAATTCCACCGTATACTCAGCCTTCATATACGCCGTCCAATAAGCTACCATTCCATAGGCCGACGAGTGAGCCTTATTGAATCCGTACGCCCCAAATGGGACCATCAACTCCCAAATCTCTTCTGCTTTCTCCTTAGTAAGACCAGAATGCTCCACACAACCATTCACGAATATCGGATGTTGCTGATCAATGACGGCTTGAATCTTCTTACCCATTCCTTTACGCAGCTTATCAGCCATCCCCCAATCATAACCAGCTAGCTCAATAGCTGTCATCAATAAATCCTCTTGGTAAACAAATATTCCGTAAGACGCCTCCATCCATCCCACCATTTGCGGCACAATATACTCCACCTTCGAAGCGTCTTTTTTGCGCATAATGTAGTCAGGAATACTCGCCATCGGACCCGGACGATAGAGGGCAACCATCGCCATCAAATCTTGCACTTTGGTTGGTCCCATTTCTACAAGGTACTTGGTCATAACCGCACCAGATAATTGGAAGGTTCCCATAGTCCGGCCTTTGGTAAGCAAATCAAAAGTCTTCTCACTCTCCAAATCGATATTCAACAAATCTATCTCTTTGTTGTGCCGAGACTCGGTAATCTCAATCGCATTACCCAGAATCGCCAAGTTCCTAATACCCAAGATATCAAGCTTCACCAGACCTATCTTCTCACAATTTCTCATATCGTACTGACACACCACCATGCCGTGATCAGTATCCCATTGCACCGGGCAATAATCAGTCATTTTAGTTGGACTTATCACCACACCTGCCGCGTGACACGAAGCATGCCGGAAATTCGCCTCTATTTTGCGTCCAAGTTCGATAATCCGATTCGCTTCTTCATCGCGCTCAACGACCATCCGCAATTCTTCTGATGTTTCCATCGCCCAATCAAAAGTCGTCTTCTTACCCTGAGGGGCTATCGGAATAAGTTTGGAGAGTTTGTCACACTTCTTGTAAGACACTCCCAGAGCCCTACCCACATCACGCACAGCCGCTCTTGGAAGCATGGTTCCAAAGGTAATTATCTGACACACATGATCTTCACCATATTTACGGCGGATGTAGGCAATTACCTGATCTCGCTTGTCATCTGCAAAATCCCCATCAATATCAGGTGCAGAAGGACGAAGCGGATTCAAAAACCTTTCAAATGGAATAATATACTGGAGCGGGTCAAGAATATTAATCGAGTTGAGCAGTCCAACAATCGATCCGGCAGCCGATCCACGAGTATTAATAACAATTCCATTATCCCGGCAAAACGACATGATATCTCCAAACACCAGGAAATAATCTGGATATCCTTTGGTAATAATAATATCGAGCTCATACTCAATACGTTTGACATACTCAGCAATCGGTATTCTTTCAAAATACTCGGCATCGTATCCAGGTAATAAGTCCAGGTTCGGTTTCATCTGCTCAGTATAAGCTTTAAGCTCAACGAACTTTGCATATGGGTAGACTTCTTTCCACTCCAGCTTAGTCTTCTCGGGACGAAATCTCGTTATAAAACCAATATAGGTCTCCCATCTTAGCCTCGTCTCTGGCTCTTGCCCTTCTGGAAGATGGAATATAGGGAAAAATGCTTCACTCGCATACGTATCATAGTCAGTCCGGAAAGTTACATTGAATTCCGCCTCCAGATCTTCCGTCTCAAAACATTCTGGGACATAGGCATATTCTTTCTTAAGTTGTGCCACCGAAGGCAGAGACAGATTTCGAGGGATTGTGACCCCTGCGGCCCGCTTACCATCTCGCACAGCAAGAACTATTCTAAACACCTCTTCGTCTTCAGGTTCCAAATACCTCGGCGCTGGTGATACGACATACCGAACTCCATATTTTTTACAAATAGCAACTGCTTGAAGATTCCAAGATTCGACCTGCTCAAGCGAGTCTTCACGCATTTTGACCGCCAGTTCTACCAAAAAATTATCTTTACCTACAGCCTCAACATAAGCTCCTAGCACTTTCTCAGCTTCAGAGGCTCTGTCAGCCTTAATCATTTGTATAAATTCGTGCTCAATACCACCAAGAACTACTTTGATGTGAGCTGTATCTTGTGTATATTTTTGCAGATTCTCAAGGGTAAGATGGTATTCAGGGTCTTCTTGCTCAACACGGGCAATCGATATCAGCTCCATCAAATCCTTGTAACCTTGCTCATCTTTGGCTAGTACTGCCATAACAGAAAAAGCCTCTCGCTTACCATAAGCACCTTGACTCTCACTAATATTCGGTATTTTGATTGTAAATCCAGTAACCGCATTCACCTCTTTCTCCTTGGCATAGTCTATAAACTCAGGAAATCCAGACCCCGAAGCCTCGTCCGTAATCGCTACCGAAGAATAACCTTTGGCCATAGCATCATCGACGAGCGCAGGAATCTTAGGAACAGCCGACAGCAAAGAATAATGAGTGTAAGAACGAGGCAAAAACATTACCTCAAGTTAAGATTAGATTCCAAATATTGTAAACCCACACAAAGTGGGTCAATTCATAATAGGTTATTACAACGACACCATTACTGAATCATCAGCTGCAAGTTCTGTACATCGCTTTGTAGATCTGCAATATCCGCCTGCATCACCGAGAATGAAATAATTGTAGTCAATAACAAAAAGAATAGAGATAATGCAATCAACACATCCAAGCGAAGCAAGAAGTTGATTGGATTGCTAATTGGAGCAACGTTCTCTACCAATTTTGGCTCGATCTCAGATAGCTTCAAAGCTTTCTTTTTGGTAGTTGTCTTTCTTTTCTTAGTTGTCACATTCTTTTTTGCTGGAGCAGCCTTAGTAATCGCTTTTGTCTTTACAGTTTTTGATTTACTCACAACTTTTTTAACAGTCTTCTTAGGAGTTGCTTTTTTTGTTACTGCTTTTTTGACAGTTTTTGCTGGAGGTGATTTTTTCACAACATTCTTAACTGTAGGCTTAGCTTTTTTCAGCTTTGGTGCCGTAACTTTCTTTTTAAGGATTTTTTTTGTTGGTTTTTTTGCAACAGTTTTTTTGATCTTTTTTGTTTTAGTTTGTATTTTAGCCATATTTTTTTGTTTAGCTTACAAGTAACAGTATACACCACTTTTGTAAGATCTGCAAATTGATAAATATTCTCATCAAAATGAGGATTTAAGATATCTATAATCTAAAAACAAAACTGTTAGATACAAACCCAAACCAGCCACTAACACTTTAATTGATTCAAGACCAAGCAGAGTCATTAAAGAAAACAACAACACAGCTACAAAGATACCTGGAACAATTGTTATAAAAAGAAAGAAGAAAGACTTAAAAGGATTTTTAATACCCAAGAATAAAGCCACTATATAACCTATAGGGAAAAAAGGTGGTTAGCAAAGAAAGTAACAGAAGTTTAGTTTTAGACATAATACATGTATAGCAAATATTTTAAAAAAACTCTAGTACCTAACTAGAGTGTAAATGATAACGTGTTTAATCACCATTATAATGATTAGTAATTTCGTAAAGTACCGTCATCATATGTACGACACTGCCCTACTGGAACTGATCCAAGATTAACTATTCCGCCTAAATCAATAGTGCGCCCGCCAGTATGAATGACATGAATTGCAAATTGCACTGGTGCGTTATTTGCACTACTTGTCAGTAGCCAATAACCTCTTTGTTTATACCATCGACGATCTCCAGATCTGGAATTATACTTAGAAGCACCTAAAGAGCGCCAATTATAGTTTGTGGTATAAGCAAGTGGAACACTCTTTACATTGTAACCTGTAACATAAGAAGATTTCATTTTGAATTCAACTCTTCTCACGCAATTTGATCGGGAACCAGCTTCGGCAATAACTCGAATCTGCATCACTGATGCATGGTTACAAAAGCGAACATACTTAATCTCACCAAAGATACCATCTCTTTCTTGGTAATTCCTAGAAGCGCTTGCTCCTGAAATCGGCAATTGAGATAGTAAGACTCCCAACATAAGCGCACTCGAAATAGCCAGTTTTTTTGGAATCAGCTTAGAAGCTATCTTAAGCGTCGGGCTTTTAGATAACTCAAAGAAATTATTGAGCATAATAAATAACTCCATATATATCATTAAATAGAATCAAGTACAAAATAAGTCACTGCCAGTATAATTACTGGCAGCAAAATGAATAATACTTCGATAACTTAGTAGTAAGTTTACCTATTTTTTACATAATATCAAGTATAATTTTGACATCTGTATGATTACTTGGTAATCTTTAGCAACGTGTCCAAAAGATATACCATCCTTGCAATAGCAGTCTTCGCTCTCCTTCCTTTATTGGGGTTTAACTTGGCGTTATTAAGCAAACCAGATTCCATGCCTCAAACAGCAATGGTCTTCGGTGCGGGAATTTTGGACGAAAACACCCCTACAGCCGTTCTCAAGAACCGATTAAACAAAGCTATTGAGCTATACGAAGATGGAGATATTGAAACAATCTTAGTCACTGGAGATAATCGCGAAGAAAGTCACAACGAACCCCAAGCCATGAAAACATACCTGTTAGAACAAGGAATTCCCGAAGAAAACATTGTACAAGATTTTGCAGGACGCCGGACTATAGAGAGCTGTTGGCGAGCAAAGAATGTATTTGGTGGTAGTGGCGTCTACACCATCACTCAAAATTTCCACTTGGCAAGAGCAACCTACCTCTGTAGATCTTTTGGCTTGGATGTAGTACCTCTAGAAGCCAAAAACGCTAGCTATCAAGGGGGGTTTAACGGATATATTCGCGAAATACCTGCATCTTGGGCTGCCTTAATCGAAAGCTTTAATTATAAGTCAGCCACAACAGGAGACGGCACCGAACCCCAAATTAATTAGTGAATAATTCAAACAAAAAGCAAGATAAATAAAAGTTCATTTACAACCTCCTCAGTAAAACCCAACTTAATATCAAGGAAAAGCTATCTAATTCAAACATCAGTAAAGTTTTCAAAAACCCTGCGCAGGGGCAGAGTATTAAAAATGAGGGTTGAGGAAAAGATTTAGTTAATAACCTTGCGTACCTCTAGGACATCAAGCTCAACTCGAGTTTCTCTATCGAAGATAGACAAGAGCACATCAATGCGGTTGTTTGGAGCATCTACGCCACACACCTTACCTTGCATATCTTTGAAAGGACCGTCAATAACCTTAACAAGGTTACCAATAGAGTAATCGATATTACTGACAGATTCGATAGTCTGAGAATCCTTGAACAGTTGCTCCTTAAGCCGATCGACATACCCCTCCTCTAGAGGCACCGCGTAATCACCAGTTCCAGCTATCTTCGAAATATACTGCGTGTTTTGAATCAAGTATCCGATTTCTTTGTCGAGAACAGTATGTACATAAATATAACCAGGGTAGACTTTCTCTTCTTTTTCCTTTTTATCGCCTTTAGCATTGGTCTTAACAACTGTCTTAGTTGGAATAAAAATTTCTAAAATTTTCTTTTGTAAGCTCAGGTTGGAAATTTTCTGCTCCAAAGTCTTTCGCACAGCATCTTCAAAGCCAACATATGTCTGGACAATATACCAGTGCGGCTTATTATCGTCCATTACTGTCTTTATCTCATGGACTGCGTGTTTATCTTTCTTGTTTTGAGCGGCATTAGAATTGGAAGCCATAATAATATTGTATAAAATTTGATGAATTGTAGTGCTATACTTGCTTTTCGTAGTCCTTAGCGGGTCTTAATCACAAGGAGAAAACGAAATTGAGATTGAATGAAGTGTAGCTTTTGCGAAAGCAAAACTAAACAAAATGATATCTCTTACAAGGAAGTATACACTAATTATCTCTAAATGTCAGGTCGTTTAGCAAATCTTGCGAACATCCAGATAAAATTTCATTCCTTTCACCATCTCCTTGAGTGATTTCAGTTGTGCACCCTACAAACTTAAAGCCAGATGTAAATACGTTATCTACCAAACCTAAGAATAGCGAAATTGCCACTGTAAACATGACAATTACCGCAGACCAACGAGAGGTGTATTTCCATGTAGGCCACTCAACCTTCTTTAACTCTGCAACAGTAGATCTAAAAAAACCTGGTTTCTTTTCTTGCTTCTTGATAACTTCAGTAGATTTTTTAGTTTCTACGTTCTTTTTATCAATTTGTGCATCAACTATTGCATCTTTCTTACTACGAGATATTGCCATATTCTAATATTAAATTATAATAAACGACCTAAGATTTATATATAGTTAAAAGTGATACAAAAAAGTTTTTTTGTCAAAGTAAGTCGGCGATTGAGACCCTCATACTAGATTCACAAAGTGAATCGAACCGAAGGAGCTGGTATAAGCTGAACTTGTTCCCGCTACAATGAAAACAATTGAGCAACCTTTACTTAGCACAAAACACCGAACCGAATGGGGCTCGACTTGATCAAGAACTATCTCGGTTTACAACTAAGCAGAAAGGGCAGCTAACCCTTACCAAAAAAAATACCTTGGACAAACAAAAATCCAAGGCATTCAAACACAAAACATTAGGGAATTCCTAATCCGGGTTAGTATACTTAAAGACGGATAATGAGCTTCAAGCAAGGTCCCCGGAAGTATTCTACGGCAACACCTGACAATCTCCAGAATGTTCAATTGGCGTGGTCGCGTCCTCCATCACCACCGCACATATCTGTGTGGCTCCAGCTGGCCTACTAGCAATTGGAATCTCATACTGAGTTGTATCAAAGTGCTCTAATCCTGTACTCGCTGCAGTTTCAGTATCCCAGTAGAACCGAATATGTCTTCCTGCTATTTCTGGGTTAAATCCTTGTGTTGAGAACGTTACTCGGTAGAAATCTCCATTGGTTGTGTCGTTGACCAATGTAGCGTTCGTGATTCTCATAGTATAGCTACCGGTACCTGCGCCTAAGTTGCTCACTACAGTGTAATTACCCGCTGCCAAGTCAGTAAATTGATACTGTCCTGCACTTCCTGCGCTAATCGCTCTATCGGCATCTCCAGAGAGTATAAAGTCAGTAGTCAGAAGTGGTGTTTCATTGTCTTCTAAGGTATTTGGATCTCCGTCCAAACCATCAGGCTGATAGATTCCATCTCCGTTGACATCAATAAATGCGAATCCAGTGATTGATGCGTTGTTCGTCACCACATCTTGAGTTTGATAGAAGGCAAACGCTTGTTGCTGGTTGAGACCAAATTGATTGAAGGCATACACTGCTTCGTCTACCACCCCTAGACTCAATCCATCACCGCCTGGCCCGTGCACTCCACCTCGACGACGCGTTGTTATATGATCCTGCCCTGGTAAGTTAGCAAGCTTTCTGATCGTGTACGAAGCCGGAGATCCGTCTATCTCTGCTGGCAGTGCTTTCCAATTACACACATCACTTCCGGTATAACTTAGAGAGTTCAGGGTTCCAAGACTACCATAGTTCAGCCCACTACAATCAAGCACAATACCAGTGTTGTTGTTCACCAGTTCGTAATCTTGGTTCCCAACAACTTCGTCAAAATCTCCGTTACTGTAGCTACTAATCACCCCATCTCCGTTAAGATCCAAGACTGAATATGCTGCTAGTTCATTGGTAAACACATAGGTGTAATTATTGGTGACATCTGTTCCAGTTGTTAGTACTTGTTTTCTTGATAAATTGAAGCTAAACGAACTATTCATGTCATCAAAACAGCCAAACAAAGTCATACACTGAGGTTGAATAGTATTAATAATCGAATCTGTGGTTTCTACAAATGGAATATATGAGCCAGGGGTATTGGGGTCATCTTGGAATAACTTGTAGAAACCAGTCTCAATTCCAGTAAACGTATAGTTTCCGTTCACATCAGTCGGTGCATCAGCCGAGATAATCTGACCATTCGGTCCATTAATCTTAACGGTAGCACCTACCAAGGCTTGTTCGTTATCGAAGGTTTCAGGATCACCAGGATTTCCTAAAATACCGTCATCCCCATTTACTTCAAACGTTTCATTGAGTGTACCTCTGTCGATAAATACATTTCCTTGAATACTGTTATCTGTCCGTGGTTCAAACGCCCACCGCACCCAGTTTTTACCTTGCGGTGCTAAAGTAAAGGTGTTTGTTAGCACTCCAGTCGAGTTGCTAGCCAAGATAAGAGTTGGATCGTTGATGGTGAGATCGATAGTGTAGGTTCCTGGTTTGAGTGTGCTATTGATAAAGTAACTGTCTCCTAAATTATTGATATCTACACATCTGTTAATTGCTGGTATACCACACGTTGGAGTAATATAATCTGTATTTATTATTGTTTCATTCGGCTGACCTTTCTCATAAGTTAATACAACTGTGTAATCCCATGTTGCCACACCCTCACTCTCGATATTATTAATGGCAATCTCTCGTCCTCGAGCTGTTTCGTTAGGACTCTCTTCGATCACTCCATCCCCATTGTTATCTACGAATGCATCTGCTCCGATATACCCAATATATCCATACGTCATATCTCTATTAAGTAGTTCAGAAGTACCTCCCAACACAGTGATATATCCACCAGAAGAACAATTAGCACATTCAGTCCCAGTCGGCGGTGCGTTAATGACCACAGTACTGTAAGATCCCTCTGGAATACCATGCCCTCCTGGAATCCAACTAAACTCACCATTTGCGTCGGTGATTTCTGTGGCTACCAATTCACCGCTACCATTCCGGATTTCAACGGTGTACCCCACTAGAATCTCATCGTTATCGAAATCTGTTACAAGCTGATCGTCTGCTCCGTCTACGTCGGCACCTCCGCCAACTCCACGATTAACATAAACCTGTCCACTAATTTCAGTACCAAAAAGAGGGTTGAATCCGTATTTATACGTCGTCGACTGACCTACAGTTTGTGCGTGATTCTTAACTAACTCTCCAGCCTGAATTTCGGTGTAATGCGGCGAAGATGTATTAGCATCAATCGGTTCAATATCTATCATTTCCACTTCATAATCTCCTGGAATTACACCTGGAATACCTCCAAAAGCAACACCACTATAACCAATCGCAGGAACCGAATTAGACTTAACATTATACGGCACCACTCCAAGAATATCTCCCGTGACTGCGTCTCTAAGTTCAAAACTTCCATATACATTTGAAGTCGGAGTTGGTACGGACCCACACGATTGTAAGTAGCAAGAATTTTCATTACCTGATAGTGTTAAGTCTTGGTTTTGATCAATATATGGATATGCTTCCACCTCACCTGTATACAGCAATGCTTCGTCTTGCACTATAACACTACCTGGTGTCAGTGGTGTACGCAACACTGGATAGTTTGGCGCATTTGACGGATAATTATCGAAGAAGATCGAGTTAACTTCATACGCTGGAGCAATATGATCACACTCCTTAGCCCGTACACCAGTGAGCGAGCTCTCATCAGTTACCGTACCTTGCCTCACAACCGCGTACTCTCCTGGTACTATTCCATAAAAGCCTCCACTGCCATCAGAAAATTGTACATTTGTATTATCAAACTTATAATCTCCATTCGCGTTTGTGACTGTTGTTGGCGGATTAGCATTCCACACGGCTAACGGTACAGGGTCTTGAAAACCGTTATAACACTTAATTAATTCTAAAGTCACCCCGTCATACGCAAAGTCATTATCATAGTCGTAGTCGTAGCCACTAGTGTTAGCAGGGTCATCAGTCACTTCCGTTTTATCATCTCCGCCATCTTCGTCCAAACCGCCTGTATAAGGTGCGCTGCTACCATAGATTGGTCTATTGTGCCAAATCGTTCCTTCAATCTCAGACTCAGTTTGGTCAATTACCTGGTTAGAAAAAACTCGAGTCTCTATATCTGTCACCTCGGTACCAAGATATATAGTCCGCGTCCAGTTTGTCTCATCAGTCTGATCGAAGAATGTTATAGGATACTCTCCACTTGACCCAAAGGCTCCATTGTTAGCTGTACCAAATGCATCACTTAACGACACGGTGTAATCTCGTGGAGGTAACTCTTCAACACAAGGCGAACTACCGTTAATAGAATACGTACCTGCCGATTGTTGACCATTAAAGGAGTTGTAAGAAAGGCTGTAGCTTGCTCCTTCATTCGCAGTAATATCATAATCAACACCCATATCGTAGTTCCCATCTTCGTTTATATCGATATATAAGAACGGACAGATTCTTGCCGTAAATTGGAAGCTCATGTCTTGCTCGTACGCTTTGTTGTTGAGACCTGTACCAGCGTCGTTAGTTATCACCACTGGAATGACAGAAGGATTTGGCGTGATTGACTTAATACCCACCAAGCTATTGTTCGGCACTCGCACTTCATAGTCCCCTACTCCTAGTCTATCGAATGAATAGTTTCCTTCCGCATCTGACACCGTTGTATCTACTTCTTCGTAGAGTGTTGTGGATGTGTTGAGCTTAAAGAGTTTTACTGTCTGATCTACTACCGGCACATCATTATCAAACACCGTAAGTTCGAAGTTATCAGCTCCAGCAATATCATAATTATTATTCTCATCACGATCCACATACAAGAAACCAAAGATTGCCCCAAGAGTAAAGTCTGGATTCTGCGTGAAACCGAAATCTTGTAAAATATAGTCTTGGCTTACCGCCGTAATATCTTGGTAGAAATCATTCGGATCTGTACCCGACTGCATTACTTCATTAGTATTCCAATACTGACCTGGGAAATAAGTGTTTACGCCCTGCAACTCTACGCGGTAATCATCAGCAAATAGCCCAGTGAAACACTCCAAACCATTACCACTTAAAGTAACCGAGGTGTACGGATTTACTAAGTCGCTACCTCGATACAGATTAACCACAATACCACTAAGCTGTGTTTCGGTCGTTGGGTCATACACTGCATTAAAGTCCAAATCTTCAAACGTGACTTGTGGACAGATCGTCACATCCCCTGTGTACCCAAAGTCAAAATTCTGTGTTTGACCTGGACTCAAAGTAATTTGCTGCACTCCACCAGTGGTTGAGAGAGATCCAAGTGGCTTGTCTGTATCTGCTACATCTAGTGTGTACTGACCTGGCGCTACATTGGTAAAACAATTCGTTCCTCCAGTAATTGCAATTGCTGGATAGTTAGTAGACCCTTGCAGTGTAGTTAATTCCACTATTGTTCCATCAGGAAGATATGTATCCAATCCTGCATCATATTGACCGTTGGAGTTAAAGTCTTCAAAGACATTGGCGGCACAGATTTGTCCATTTCCATTGTAACCAAATTCTGGTTCATACTTCTGACCAAATACTAAATTCGAGGTGGTATCAGGGTTGTCGTTAGGCGAGCCATTGGCAATTGAAGTGGTGATCGTGTAATCCGGATACGCACTAGACTCAATGATGTAGCTTTCTCCTACCTCGGTATATTGTGTATCAAAACAGTTTTCTCCTTGCGTACTAGTGATCGTCTCAAGTAATGATCCAAGATCATCTTTGAGTGTAACCGTAACCAAACCGAACCGGAATTCATTTCCATCGAACACACCGTTCCCGTCGTCGTCTCTATACACCACAGGGCAGATTAGTGGTCTTCCATCATATCCGAATGGTGTATTTTCTGTATTCCCAGCGGTTGTAGTCACGTTAATCACCGTTCCTCCAGTCGTCGAAACCGTATTCTCTGGTCTTTCTTGAGATATAATGTACGATCCTTCCAGCAGCTCTGTGAAACAGTTAGTTCCGGCTGAGTTAGTAGTAAGTGAACCGATTGTTGTGTTCGAAGTATCTTTGAGTGTTGTCGCCACCCCTGTTAAAGTAGGCTCACTATCAAACGCTCCGTTTCTATCCAGATCCTGGAATGTGGGGGTTGGACAGATCGTCGTGTTCCCCTTGTATCCAAATGGTGTCTCAACCTGCACGCCAAATGCTTGGTTGAAGGTGTAATTAACCGCTGTTGATGTCAACACCCCTCCATTCGGTACATCTTGCTCCACAAAGAAATCATAATCCCCTCCTGTATCTCCAGTATCTACCGCAGCAAAACAGTTGCTACTGTTGGTAAGAATAGTTTCAAGTAAAGTTCCCGAATTATCTGTTCCTCGATAGAGTCTAGTATTCAAGTTCCCAATCTCATCCTCCCCATCTTGCCACACCCCATCTTGGTTGTAATCCGCGAAAGTTGGATTTGGACAAATCTCAGCGGTGTTTTCGTATCCGTAAGACTCATCGTAGATATTAGTTGTCGCACCATTTCCAGATCCTGGAGTTGCCGTCACTGTTCTAATCAGCGCCTGGACACCTGTAAGCTCAATATCTGAGACAGGGTTATCCGTTTGAACCGTATATACTGCTTCCAGTAGTTCAGTGGCACACGTTTGCCCACCGGCATCACTCGTCGTTACACTCACTAAATTACCAAATTCATCTCTAACACGCCAACCAAATCCAGGCAGTGTAGCTTCAAGTCCATCTAAGACCGAATTAGCGTTGTTATCCATATATACAGAATTTAAACAAACATCCACAATACCTTTGAACCCAAAGCTTACATTCTCATCTTGGTTTGGCAGTGGATCAATATTCACACTAAGACTTGTTGAAGTGGTTTCTACTGAGTTACTAGGAGCGGTGATATTGACTTGGTAGTCTTCAGCCTCCGCTCCACTTACATCCTGGAAACAATTGAGTCCTTGATCGTCAGTTGTTAGACTTGCAATTGTGTTGGTCGTGTTGTTGTCTATCAAATCTACGTTCAGCCCTGCAATATATGGCTCATTAGTATTTCTAGTTCCGTCTTGATTGTAATCTCGGAATGGAAGTGGGCAAATATCTATCTCATTCGGTAAGACATCAAACGTAGTTGCAATAGTGGTTAGCGGCCCAGTAGCTCCTTGCACAGTTGTTGTTACTTCGTGAGGACCTTCCGCGTCTGGAATCGGATCTACATAACACTCCCCATCAATCACATTTCCATTCTTCGTCAAAGGTGTGGAGAATCCTGGACCCGAGAATGTCATACTACAAGCCACCCCATCCAAAGGTAATCCATTACCGGTATCAACCAATCCGGTGGTGGTTGCGTCAAAATTATATCCTACATAGATAAGCTGGTTGTTAAACACTACTGTCCCTGAGTTAGTTGGTTGCCCTGGGTTGTTTGGATCTTCTTCGGCCTCCCCTGAAGGATCAAAGCTGAAGCCATTCCCCGCACTTGCCTCTGTAGCAAATTCCAAAGTCACCGGTCGTTGTACCTTGTTCCCTACTTCAGTAAAGCCTGTTCCTGTAGGGCTCATACCTGTTGGGATATCCATCTCGATTACATAATCATCTGGGATCTGCGGCTGGAAACATAGCGAACCATCAGCTTGAATTGTTTCAATTGGTGTTGCTAGATCTGTAGCTAGATATAAGGTGACTGCTAGTGTGTTGCTTCCATCAATCAAACTCACATCGCTTCCTCCAAAAACTCCATCCTCATCCACATCATTAAATATTGGGTGTGGACAAATATTCTCATTTCCGTTGAAACCAAATGCTCTGTTCTCAGTGCCACCTGCAGCTAAGTTAATCGTGAAGAAATTGTTTCCTCCTGTTGGCAAAGTCTGTGTTCCGCCAGGGCCACCTGTTAAAATTTCTAGTGTGTACGTTCCATCAAAGAGGGCTCCGAAACATTGGTAGCCTGTATCTACGCTAGTCTTAGTGTCAATTGTTGCCCCTGAGTTATCTTTGAGCCGCAAACTACTTCCGGCAAATAATAGCTCGCTTCCATCATAACTTTGATCGCTCGTATCATCTCTAAATACCAATCCACAAATACTTGCATTGTTCAAAGCTTTGACTTCTGTTGGAGTAGCCCCTGTCTCAAATTCTTGCCCTGCTACCGTCACTCGAGAAATCATTGTTGCAGTTCCTAGGTTACCTTGTGCGCTCATTGGTGTAGTACAGTACCCGCCATTCGTCGTCCCAGTAACTATCTCTGGAGTCTGCCCGCTCACCGTGAGCTCATTTTCACATGGCAAACCATTCGCTAAATTTGTTGTTCCGTTATGCTGTTGAAGATATGGAGAGGTAAGTGTCGGTGCTTGTCCCAGTACAATTGGGTCTGGATTAGAAGTCGTAGCTCCTGGGATAAATCCACCTGTCAAATCAATATTATAGAGTCTATCAAAAGTTGTACTTGGTGTAGTAAGGGTTCCAGAATCTCCAAGAATATTGAGTACAAAGCTATACTCACCTTCCACCTCACTGCCGCCTTCCAAAAGCCCTGCCTGTGGAATCACAACCTGACATTCACCATTAGCTGCCACTGTAGAATTAAAGGTAAATGTGGTAGTATTAGGATTAGTGACCACAAACTCACAAGTTGCATTTTCAAGTGCACCATCTGTAATGGAATCTAATAATCCGTTGACTGTAAGAGTTACGTTTTCATTCAAGAAGGCAGGGTCTGGTGAATTCGATTGAGTGCTAAACTCTGCCTTTCCAGCATTAGCTGAGTCTTCCTTGGCTACATCACTTGGTGAACCAACGAGCGGGAATGTATCCTGTCCACTTAAGAATGAATGAGTGACTCCATCTACCACTAGATTTACTTGTGAAACTACATCCACTGACGCTCCTGTGAGGGTACTTGCTGGTACTTCAAATTGACATTGGCCAGTGCTATTAATTGTTGAGCTATACAACTCGAATCCGGCGTTATCGGTAACTTGAATCAAACAAGCAGTTCCTTCGTCAATCGGTGTTACACCATCGTATTTGTAAACAATCGGTGAAGTAAGAGTGTTAACCTCATCTCCAACCAAAGGGTCTTTGTCAGTAGTATTTGCTCCACCATATATAATACTTCCTGTTAAATCAATATCAAAAGCTCTATCAAATGGTACTGGATCGGTAATCAGCGTACCTGTATCTCCTGCAATCTCTACTGTGACATTATATGTACCAGCGACTGTAGGCAGTTCAAATTCTGTAAAGTTATAGCTACACTCACCTCCCACCATATTCGCGCTGGTGAAGGTTTGATCGAAGCTACTTGGTCCTGTGATGCGGAATAAACATGGTAAGCCGTTTAACTCTTGATCGTTACCGCTATCTACATACCCTGTAGAAGTAATTGTCGTTGTCTGGCCGATGATTTGTACTGCAGCTGGACTTAAGGTTGCGTATTGCGGCTTGGTCTCGTTTGGGGTGATTTGGGCTTTAGCTAGATTAGAACCTTGAGGAGCTACGGTGAATTGCAATGTTACACTCTCTGCTGTGGCCGCTACATCTGTACCTGTTACAGTAATAGTAGCATCGTAAACACCAGTTGCTGTTGGCGCAGTAAAACTTGATGGCATCACACACACTCCATCAACCACATTACCTCCGGTGATTGTTTCATTATAGTTACCGCTATCTCCAGTGACTGTAATATCACACAACACATCATCGTAATAGCCATCTCGAATTGGATTACCGTGCACATTTAAAATATTTTCAATCTGCAAATCATACGTTACATTAGCTTGAACTGGAAATGGATCTGAAGCAAACGTTGCCGACGCTAGCCCAGCTTCTGGAATCTGATGCTCGTAGATTGTTCCGTCTATATTTACTGCATCAAACCCATTAATTCCACCTGAGGATTCCGAAATAATATTATTATCTTTATCTTGATAATATAGCGCAATTCTACCCCCAGCACCACGTCCAGCCTGGTCACCAGAACCATCTCCTCCACGAGATTGTATCAACCCTGAACCATTTAATTCTTGGACATCAAGCCAAATCGAACCACCAGAGCCACCAGGTAAATATCTAACACCAGAAGCTCCATTTTCTCCGTTTGCAATTATTGCACCATTGAGCAAGAATGAATTAACAACTTCAAGCTTCACAGACCCTGCGCCATCACCATCTCGAGCCCCTCCAGACCCAAGCTCATCAGGTTCTGACTTCGATCCATATGCCGGACCTCCTAGACCGGAGACGAACGATGATCCGCCGTCACCACCTTTGTTTCCATAGCCACCGCCACCAGCGTAACCGCCACCTAAAATAGTACCTGCGCCTGGACCATAACCCTGACCTAGAACTGGATCATTTGTATCTTGTCCTGATATATACCCTTTTTCAGAAACGTTAATCTCTCCTCCTGCTTCAATTATCAAATTATCCAAAACCAAGTCCAGCTTATGCTCCTCGGTTGTGCTATTTTTACTATGAGTCAAAACACCGGTCGACCCTATAGCAATATCATTAAATGTTCTTTGATCGACACCACCAAACTCAACCACACCTTCCAAAACAACATCAAGCGGGCTTGAAGAAAATATCTCCTCATCAAAAGTAATTTCACTTTCAGCGGGTACAAACAACGACTCGTCGATTGACACACTATTGGTAAAAACAACCTTAGCTTTATTGTTTACGGTGACCTCTGTGTATTCTAGCACACCTGGATTAAACTGCTTATCTATCTCTGTTATAGCTACGTTAGTAGAGGTAGAGTTGATGTTGTCACCATTATCAATAGCTAAATCTTCTCTTGAGGTTGACTCAACATGTAAGTAAATAGTTCCAGCTCCTCCAATTTGAGCGGTAGAAGTTCCAGCAGCTGCGGACAACAAACCTCCAAAATTGTTCGTATTTACATGTGCTGCAACACGACCACCCGCACCACCACCACCATGGTATGTACCTCCACCGCTGCCTACATTCTTACCTGCGCTTCCATTAGCAGAAATAGCACCTGTTCCCGTGAAATCATTGGTGTAGATAAGTACGCTACCCCCTGCACCGCCTCCAGGTCGCTGCTCTACTGCAGCAGAAGCATTCATATTAATAGCGCCATTTACTTCCAAATCTCCTACAATATCTAATGTTATTGCACCCCCTCCGAATCCACCTATTGAAGAAGTCCTACTACTTCCAGAGCCACCGCTTCCAAATTCACTTGGATACTTGACTGATCCATACTGGGGTGCATTTACGTCTATTGGGTTGAGGCTTATACCTCCATAACCACCATGACCAGCACCATTGCCTGAAGCAGTATATTTTCCTCCACCAGGGCCTTCTCCATCAGTTGGGCCAAAACCTCCAGCATATCCAGCCCCAACTCCATCAATATCGCCGTTAATTATGGCACTATTAGCGATAATTTTAATCAAGGATTTATCTTCCAACGCTGCTGTAACACCTGTTTCCAGTAGGAATTCATCAATATTACAGTGAATTCCAGCAATTGTTTCGTTGGCACTAATTATCCAATCCTGCCCACCATGGTCTACGTCACACCCTAAGGCAGTCCGCTCTTGCGAATTTGACTCGATTGAACTACCTACGCTGTTCACCGCTCGGACTCTGAAGTAATATGTTGTGAATTGATCTAAGTCAGCGATTACAAGACTTGTATCTACACTAACTCCATCGTTGTAAGTTTGCACATTACTAAAGTCACTTTGAGTCGCATATTCAATAATATAATCAGAGATCGGCTGTCCATTATTGCCAGGTTCAGTCCAACTAAGCTCAATCACCCCAGAGGCCGGTTCAGTTAGTACCAGATCGTTAATACTATTAGGTGGTAAGTCTACACCATAATCATATGCCGCTATAAGTTGGGCAGCATTCCCTAAGATCGATGTATACTGCACATCTTTGTCAGTACCGGTGTTAGCTGGAGCTCGACCAATATACGTTTGAGAGTCAACGAACTCCATATCATCTAAATAGATTCCATCAACAGTAATAGGCGCTGCTTGAATAGCATCTACGGTATTATCCTCTAGCGCAGAATACTTCACCTCAAGATATTCATCTAAAATAGCAATTTCGGGGTCGGTAAGTGCTTTAGTAAAAATCAAAATTTCGTTAATACCACCTTCAAATTTGCCACTGTTGGCATGTGTTCCTATGAACCCACTATTACCAGTGGCAAGATGTGCTGAAGAGCCAGGTAAAACGCCTCCGAGCACACCATTATAGTAGATTCTTTTGTTAACTCCTGACTCTAACACACCTACATGTCTACTGTTCTCTCTAACCGTAAATCCTGGCACAGCAATAGTAGCAGCTGTAAAATTATACCTTTGGAAATAAGCACTTGTATCAGCATTATACCCTAAGCGAGTATCCCTACCATTACTAAATCCTTGGGTGCCAATTATCCACTGCTCACCTTTGACGGAATCTCTAAAGGAAGAGGTTACCATAGTATAATTGGTGTTCACAATGCCGTTGTAGTTTGTAGCAAACAAATCCCCACCATCAAAATATATCGACGGTAATGCTTGGTGCGGGCTCTTTACCAACGTAGGAGTAGATGAGGAAGTGGCATCAATGCCTTTTCTTCCTTCCCATGTGGTAACTGTGCTGTCTAAGTCCACCAACACATCTGAAGCAGCGAAGTGAGTATATAATTCTGTATCACCTAACAGAGCTCCAAAACTAAATACAGATCGATCACTTTTAGAAGTTGTAGATGTAGAAGCGTATTGCACAGTAAATGTATTAACTCCAGAATTCAATGATGGGATTCTCAGCCATAGCGGCGTAAATTCTGCTCCGCAAGACCCATCTAGATAATAATCAATAGGAGTACCTGTTGAATCTAACACACTTATATTAGAACAATCCACATCCAAAGCTTCAAGTTCAATTGCTGACTTAGTATCAATAGCAATAACAGTCTCATGGTCGGTAACTACATCACCTGTATCATTGTTAATTTCCACCTCTTGAACATAATACAGAGGAGAAAAGTAATCACCTTTTATCACTACATTATTCCCACCTTGATCAGGACCTTCTGTTGGAGTAATTGTGTAGATCTCTGGAAGCTTATACTCATAACTATCGGTAGAAGTAGTTGTTATATATTCTGATACATGAACCGTTATGTCTGTAAAACCATCTCCCACACCATTAACACCTTCAAGTTTAGATTGTGGAACCACAGCTTCAATAAACTGTGCATCAGCACTTACCACAGAGAGTGGTGAGAAGTTAGCTATGGATACAGAATCTGTTGACTGAGATTCGCTAGAGATGTTAGTAACTGAAGGTAAGTTAGCTATATCATAAAGCCTATACTTATGATTCAAATAACCCCTTATTGCATCATTATTAACAGAGTCATTCTCTTTAAGAACTATCAACTCAGAAATCTCCGCATCAAGATAATCAGTTCCTTGAGAATCTAAACGAGCACCAATAAAAGCTTCGTTTGGTGTAAGATTGGTTGTTGGTGCTTCGGTAGTTGAGTCTTTAGTAACAGCATTAACAAACCCTTCTGCACCTCCTGAATCAGCACGTAATTCGAACAAGATAGGTACGCTGTTATCTTCATTCAAAATCAAAGTCTGATGAGGAGTAATACTATCCCAATACTGAAAATTAATATTTTGGTTACCTGCAAGTTGATATCCTTGCCGTTTTTGGAAAGTAAAACTACCCCCTGTACCATCCACTTGGTTAGTATATACATACCCTCGCTCAAGAGTGCTCGAACTTGGTTCGTTATTCTTAAGCACCGCAAAATGAGTAAATTCTGAATGAAGTACTTCAGGGTCAAGCTCAAAATAATCACCTGCACCGTCAAAAACTACTGCTGGCCGAGAATTTATCGCATCTCTTACAATAACTGGGTCACCTGCAACAAGTCCATGCCTACCATAATTGGATCTATCAAACCAGTCTGGAACTGTCGCTCCATTTGCAATACTATTAAAACCATCACTGTTTGCTTGCATCCAGAGAGTTACATTACTAGAAGTCAGTGGATTTCCAAAGCTAAAGTTATCAATATTTGATTCGGCAGATAGTGTAGGATTCCCGTAAGTCATCGTAACAACATTATCTCCATCTACAAGCGTAGGGTATTTAATCCACACTAGTGTCTCAGCTGTATTGCAACCACTCTCTATGAAGTACTCAAGATTACTCCCGTTAGTATCCTGAAAACGTAAGTCTGAGCAGTCACTCTTCATTTGAGATAAAGATCTTGTATCTAACTCAACCAATACTTCAGCATCTGTTATAGAAGCACCTGTGGGATTATTAATCGTGATATCTTTCTCAAAAAGGAAGATATCATAACTACCAAAACTTACTGTGGTGAGTGTACGAACTTCACCAAATTCATAAGTTGGCATATCTTGTACATCGCGCAAATCGTATTTCTTACTAAGATAATCATCAACAGCATCTCGATCAGAAGATCCCAACGGCTGATCAAACAATATAAGCTCTGCCATTTCAAAATCAGCCTGACTCATAAATAACCCTTGAGTTTGAGGATTTCCATAAGATGTTGAAGCAGACCCTTGAAATGCACCGTTATAGTAAAACGTACTTGACGTGCCAGCCCTAAAAGTACCTAGCTGAGTCCAATCTAGTGTTGCCGCTGGGCCAAAATCATGGAAGCTAAATCCTCCGTATATCCAGTTGTATCGATTATTCCTAATTCTATGACCAGCACCATTAGCTCCGCCATCTCCGTTATAGAACAAATTAGCATTAGGAATGGTATTCAGCTTGCTGACCGAGTATGTTGTAAACTCTGTACCTGTCTGCAATACTGGTCCTGAGAAACCACTATTCAAAAGGTTTATTGATGGTTTTCCATCCCTTTTATTATAGTTTATGTCTGCGCCAGAGAGCTCCGTAGCCAAAATTGAGTGAGATTCATTAGCTGAGTTAGACCATTCAGTGACTTTATCATTGGCATCTAGAGATATTCCATTGTTTGCTTTAAACCATCCAACATTAGCACTATCACCAAGTATACCAAAGCTAAAAGGTGTAATATTACTTCTTGATTCTACAGTACTGCTGTCGTAAATTAATTCTATAGAAACGCCGTCAATCCCTAATACCGGAATTTGTACCCAAATAACTGTATTTATAGTATTACAACCACCATCTATCCAGAATGGTATATCAACACCATCTAGCTGAGCTCTAATATTTGTACAGTCAAAATCAAGAACTCCTGAATCAATAAGATCTTTAGTATCAACTACCAAATCAATCTCTTCTTCAATTAATGTGTCACCAGTGGGATTAGAGATGTCCACCGCTTGTATCTGACCATTACCAGAAAAACCATCTCCATTTATCAAAACCGTATTACCACCCTCCACCGGACCATCAGCAGGAGAAACACTACTAATTTGAGGGTTAACATACGAATAAGCACTGATCGCTTGATTACCATACTGTGTAGTCAGTGTAACATTAACAGAGCCAGATCCATCACCCCCTAAACTTGATTGAGGTGTTACCACTTGAATTTCCTCATCGCTAATAAAAGTCAGTGCTGATGGGGAATCACCACTTGCAAACTCAATATCGCCAGCTGTCAGATTTGCGGGAAAAGAATCACCTCTAATGGTTATAGTCTGGCCTCCACTAATAGGGCCAGTTGAAGGGGAGATACTACTTATGGTTGGGCCAGCAAACGTGTATCCATTTACCAAGGTATCGCTTTGAGTATCAACATTAGTAAGTGTAACATCCACAGAACCTAGCCCGTTGTTAGCTACATTAGCTGGGCTGACTATCACCTCAATTTCACCAGTTTCGAGTATATCTTCAATCGTTGCATTTATCCCATCAAATTGAACATCTAGTGCAATAAACGTGGGGTCTTGAGGTCCAAAACTAACAACTGGCTCGTTTTGCAGTGAGTCTTTAACAATAAAATTATCAAATGAATATTGACCGCCGTGTCCGTTAAATCCGATTCTGAACTCTGAATTTGAAAGGTTTGTAGAGTCGTAGAATGGAGTCCAGTTCGCACCATCAGTAGAAAGTTCATACTGTGCTCCTGCACCTTCTTTAAGTTTGATTCGGTGATATTTGTTTGCACAAGTCCCATGGTTTGCAGCACCCTTCACTTGCGAAGCATTTTCATAGACATAATTATTTGCAGATGCATAATAGAACTTGTATGGGTGCTCTCCGAAACTTCCAGTACCCACGGGAGTCGTGGTGTTCATCCAACCATACATGATATTCCCAGAATTACCACAGTCAAACTTCGTTATCAGCTCTTTTTCTCCACGCACAAAGGTCTGCTTAGAAAAAATCTGTGGTGCGTGCCAATTACCCGCGCCACTTGTAATATTAAGCTTACCATTAGAAACATTCATATACACTCCTTCAAAAGCCTGATCCCACTTGGTTTGATCAATTGCCGTACCTTCAAATGTCTCTAAGAATTCAAACACACCATCTGGATTCAAACCATTTATACCTGGTTCAAGAAGCGCAAGCTTAAAGGTTTTTGTCTCATCTGCGACAAGACTGACCTTAGCATACATAAGCGTTTGCGCTGTCCCACAAGTTTCATTATCTACCCAAAAATCTTGAGCTGTACCACTAAATGTAAATTGAAAGTTTTTGCAATCAGCATCAGCTAAACCACTAGAAACAAGAGCTGTAGTATCGTACAAGAATGTCACCACTTTATCTTCAAATTCTGGATTACCAGTATTATTAAGCTCCACTGATTGACCTCTTTCAGCAGTCGTATTATCAGCATTAATAACCACAGTCTGCCCTCCTTCAGGCTCTCCAGTATTTGGTGTTACAGAATTGATACGAGGAGCAAATACTACATTATCCACATTGCTTGGCGAAGCCTGCTCCCCAGCAGAAGTTATGGCACGAATACGGAATTGATACTCTGGTCCATTGAGTAGATCAGTTAGGGTATAACTTGAAGCCGTGCTAACCCCATCATTATATACAAGAATAGTACTAAAGTTATCTGCTGAGTACTCGATAACATAATCGGTAATTACCGATCCGTTTGCTGCTGGCGCGGTAAAACTCAAATCAACCTCACCATAGTTAGCATTAAGCACTGTAGTTAAATCAGTAATTGCACTTGGTAGGCTCGCAGGAGAAAGTGGAGAAGAGCTCGTATTGGTAGACCCTAAGGTATAGTACCCATCTTCCAAGTCGCTATTCGCAACAGTAAATTCTACAATACTACCATTTATCGCACTACTTTGTAATAGTACTGGATTATAGTCTCCTGCACTGTAAGGACGATAGAGAAGTTCGTAGCCAGACCCAGCAGGGTTTCCACCAAGATACTCATCAAAATCAAAAATTAATGTAGCATCTGTAGACCCAGTTTTATCAAATGCAAAGTCATTATTCCATCGACTTACAATACCTGAGCCCAAATCTGAACCACTAAGACTGACAGGTTCGGCGGGGTCATAACCTAAGAAAACCTTCGCATCATTTTGAGAATTAACCAACTCTACATCCAAAACTGTGTTGGTATTGTTTGGATTCTGTATCTCTGAATTAGCGCCAACTACACGTGAGTGAGTTGTACTATATTTGTATCCAGATATGCTCGGGTTTGCTGCAGAAGCAGCTAGAGATGTGCTCACAATATCTAATTCACTGTCGGATAGCTTTTTATTAAATAAAATTGAATTAAAAAATTGTCCGTCTAGTCCGTCACCGATGGTGGAAGGTACTTTTTGGCCTCCTATGTTTGAACTATTAGCTGATGGATACAACGTATCATTAATGTAAAACTCTGAACCAGAAAAACTGTTGTTTTCTAGTAAATGACTTATGTTTAAATATTGATTGGAAATATTTCCAAGACTATGAGAGCTGAATGAAGAATTGACCCCTCCATAAGTAATTCCGGATGTTGTCGCAGATATTCGATATCGACCACCAGTTCCAGTTCCAAAGCTATGGATATAATCAGTTCCAGCAATAGTATCAAATTTGAGATTAGCAATTGATGTATAATTCCCTCCCGTGTTCATTACAGTGTTGGGTACATTCGCGAGAGTGTCATTACCATCAAAATCCACGCTAGGAGCCCTAAGATCTGCATTATATGTCGGCCTTGCAGAAGCGGTACCTTGTGTAAAGTCTTTTGAAGCATCCCCCTCTTGGTTAACCCAGGTATTGATCTTACCATCAACTACTTGAGTAGTATCCAATTCATCAATAGCTGTAGCGTCTAAGTAATAATCAATTGAATCTTGGAAACACGAGCTAGTATCCAGTGCGTATTTTTGGGATAGATAACACTCAACTTGCTCTCTTTCAGTTTGATTCAACGCTGTATCATATACCAGAATTTCTGCGATATCTCCATTCAAAAATGAGTCTGCCAGAGGAGCTAATCCTGTGTTATCACCATATACACCAACATACAGATTATCTGTAGTATCAAAATTATCAAATGATGCAGTAGCAGACGACTGCTCTTCAAAAGAGCCATTTTGATACGCTTTGGTTCTTTGACCTCTCTCAATAACACCAGTTTTGATACTCATGCCAGGCGGAGCTACACTACCCAACTCATCTTGATTTGACCCAATATCTGCCAAAAAATCTAGAGTATTAGTAGGGGTAGATTGAAATATCGCCCATCTTCCAGTAAAATCTCGGGCGCTACTTTTACCTACCACCCCAGGGTAACTAGTAGTATTAGAGTTTTGAGAAACGGCAATCACTGTCTTCCCTTTTGTTCCCAGATCCAAAATATCACCACCTTCTAAGAAGTCATCAACCCCATCGAATCTCACCACCTTTTTACCGTTGATGGCATTATGCACGACGGTTGGTTGACTTGCAGAGTCAGATTGAGAAATATCATGATTATTGGCAGAATTATCTGGCCAAGCAGTTAGGGCAACACCATCACTTTCGGTTAAAGTGTCAGCATCGAGATGCAGGCTAAGAGGATTCCCGCAATCTTCTACATCGATTGCATATTTATCTCCAAGGTAGCACCGGACTTCTGCATATTCTTCTTCTGTGAGAGGGCGGTCATAGTAGATAAACTCTGCAATATCACCGTCCCAGAATGCGCCAGGTATTGCTGAATTAACCACACTAGCACCCAAAACAGGAGGTGCATCTACGCCATCGTAATTTACATAGTCATCAAAACTAGCATTTGTTGCAGAGTTAGAAGCATTGTTTAAAAATGAAGTTCCTGTTTGTCCATTTAACGTATATCCAGTCAGGAAATAATCAGTACCAGGGTTATAGAGGTTTGGAGTTATAGAATTATTATCATCGTCAGCTGCGAACAACCGCATATTGCTACCAGCAAAACCAAGGTTCATTCTCTCTGAACTTCCAGACCTATCAGAAAAAATTGACTTACTAGCTGAAGAATTGGCCTGAGCAACAGCCACTACTGTAGAGTTACTATCGTTATAAAACTCAGGTATTTGCAAATAATCATCACCCCCATCAAACCGCACCGCCTTTTTACCATTTAC
>CALITC010000010.1 GCA_938041505.1 uncultured Patescibacteria group bacterium
TATGAAGAAACTTCGACCTCTCAGTCTTCCCTATTGGAAAAATGTGGCATTTGGGACTATGGTTTCTCTGATCACTGGGGTTGGGATGTTGTTTAGCTCCCTGTTCTTCACTGAGGTTGTCTTTCCTGATTATTTTGATACTATCAAGGAAGTGGGTATCGAGATCTATGAGGACGATGGGGCAACTCAAGACGAGATTGATGAGTACGTAGCTTACTACGAGAGTGAAGGTCTCGGAATTGCAAATGCAGTCTCCGGGGCTATCGGAAGTACTGTCACTGGGCTTGTGATGTCACTGGTGATTGCTTTGTTTTTCCGGCAAAAGAAGGGTGAAGAATAATCATATCTATATCGAAGCAAAAAATATCACGACATTAACTTGTCGGGTTTTAATTATTTACGCCTACACAACCTCTCCCCCTTCTATTATTTTTTATGAAAATAACAGCGGAAATTGCTGGTGGATCAAAACACTTATAAAGCAGTCCCAATTACCCCAGAAAATATACGGATCGTTTTCAATTTCGTACATTTCATCAGTTAGCTCGAGATCTCCGCTCGGATTCTTACTTCCTTTGACCAGGCAATATCCGCTTTCCGGGTATATCCAGTAATCGGTAATATCTTCAGCCACACCAGTATCGTCCTCCACAAGAAAACTAAAGCTGTAAAACGCGTCAGCACTGCTTGATTTATCAGGATCTTTTTGAGTGCTTATATACAAGTGTACATTTTGCTGAATCGGAATCTGAACAGTGGAGCAGGTAGATATTTCCTAGCTCTTGATCGATGGGAGCTCAAACTCAGAGATGATATCTACCAGTTGTTGCTGGAGCGTTTGGGCAGCTTCTAAATGATCAAGCATTTTTATGAAGGCACGACTGAATGCGTTAATCCTTGAATATGACAAAATTTTTCCGGTCATAATAGTCTCTATTTACCACTCTTCAACCCTTCAATAAGGCATATCTATGTTTTTTCGTCAATATATTGCTGCACTATTTCTTCAGGTATATGCCACTAACAATATAGAGAAGTAAGAATACCACTCCAAAAGCTATTTGATAGCCCAAAGAGGCGGTCGAAGTATAGACAAAAATTATACCAAATGGGCAGAGCCCGACTAGTGTCGTCCAGAAAAATTCTTTGTAACTAAGCCTTTTCAAGAAGCCCAAGGTGTAGCTGAGAATGTCTGCAGGCAGAATAATCCGTAGGAAAATTATCAGCATGAAATACTTCGACTTGGTGAGTTTGTTTTCATATTTGCACATTAATTGGAATATTTTGGTGTTTTCCAATCTATTGGTGTTCAGTCTTCTGGCGATCGTAAAGGCAATCATGGAGCCTATAAGCCAGCCTGTTATACTGTAGGCTGCGGCCCTTAGCTCCCCAAAACTCTGCGCAGCAGCAGGTAGCAAAAAAATCGTGTTTACGGGAGCTGCCACAATTGAAATAGCCATCAGCGCAATATAGAGCGCAGCCCCTACCCATCCAGAGTATTGAGTAAAAAATTGTAATTCCTGTGTATACTGCAAGGAGAATTGGGCAATGGCAATAAAACCCCCTACTCCGAGAATACCTAAGAGAATATAGCCGATGTTTTTCTTCATATGGCAATAGTAAACCAATTCAAGGCTTTTGTACACCTAAATATGACTGACCATGACTTATTAAAAAAAATGTTTCACCCTATGTTATATAAAAAAAATGACCATGATCATAATACCATGGTAAATTTATTTGTTGTGCAAAAATCAGGGTATTACAGCATTAGCTGTTACCGCAAAGCACCGGATTAGAATACCTCTTCAAGAGAGCTAAAGTCTATGAACATATCAAGTTCTGCCACTACTTCTTCTATCTCATCTTCTACAAAAGAAATCCTCTTCTCGACGTGAGTAAGACCAGTTTCAGCAATTGCAGCTGGGATAGCTGGCTTTTTGCTTATAGGTACTCGAACCTCGTCATGGAGATCCTTTTGGTCAACACTTATTCCAGCGATTGCTAGAATTAGATTAGTTTCGTTAATATCTTTGTAGAGCTGAATTTGATCTCTGCGAATATGGATAGAGAATTTGTTTTTGATAGTCCTCAAAAGATAGACGCTTGTATTTGGCTCTTCATAGACAATTACCTTGTCTTTTTTTGATGCACCTACCTGTTCAAGATAAGAATTCAAACTAAAGCTCCACGTTCTTTTTTTAGACGGTGGGATGGAAACATTTTCAAGCCAGTCAACCCCGTTATTAAAGCAGTGTTTTTCAAGCGCTTGGTCGAAGTCTCCAGAACCTATGTCCTCACTTGCATATAGCAAGTTCTCAAACCGGATAAAGTTATCTTGGCTAAGTTCAAAGACAGCAAATAGACTTTTGTCTGTAATGAGCTCAATCGTTCCTTTCAGTAGGTTTTTGTATTCTGTTTTTAACAATGATTTACCTCCTCGGTAATAATCGTGTTTTGATAGATTATATCATATTTATTTTTTAGCACTCTATGTTCTTTGTCACTTTCGATGAAAACTACCAGTTCTTATGAGTGTCTCTGGGGTATTTACCTAGACACCTAGACCTATTGGATTGCGGATTATTCCGTCTCCAGAAGCACTTAAGTCATTAGCATCTTCGTCGTTGATGGTGTAAGAGATCGTGATATACGAATCATTGCCCGTAGAGTCTTGTGTAAGCGTGGGAGCGGTTTCTAGGTTGGCGAAGGCACTGTCTTAAACTTCCGAGGGACACCCTCCTCTATGTTATAAAAATAGATATCAACATCGACCGCAGAACACTGCACCTCAAAATCCAAAAGGTTATTTGGGTAATCGAACGCCTCATCAATACCGAGAGAGCTTTCTTCGACAAGTTCAAAATTACTAGAATAACAGCCATTCCTATGGGAGAATATAATTCTTCCTTACATGTGATAATTCGACTTTATGACATAACTTGACAATAGTATTTTTATTTGCTATTATTGAGACATTAACAATTAGTTAGTAATTTAACATATAGCAAATAGGAGCATCTAATGATCACTAGAATCCCAGAAAATAATCAAGTTCAAAATCATCTAACCTCAGGTCTGAAAATTTTTAATAATAACCAAGATAAAATTATATTCTACAAACCAGAGCATACTTGGACTGGAGGTGGAAGAGTCTACCTTAAATCTGGTGCTAAGCCTTGGCTTACGCTTGAGCCCGACAGTTTATATTCTTGCGACATTAAAGATGGAGGCATTATCCTTATTAAAGAGGAATTCACATGGAGTAAGAGTAATAGAAAAGGAATAAAGAGAAACTTAAAAGATCCTAGTGATATCAGGGATTATTTGGAACTTCCAGTTCCAGATGCAGATTTATATTTGCTAGAATGCATTCACCCTTTAGAAAAAAACAGACCAAGTGCGGTACCATTTTTTAATGTGCATCACAGAGAAGAGCTCGTAGGATATGCAGGGTTAATTTTAACCTCCTGACTCAAGAATTAATTCTGTATTGTTACCTAGATAGCTCACTTTGCATTTTTACAGAGTGAGTATTTTTTTAATAATCAATTTTCATGGCTTGGCGAACTTTTTGCATGGTTTGCTCGGCTCTTTCTAGTGCTTCTCGCTTTCCTTTTTCTAGGACTTCTTGGAGATAGGCTTTGTCTGCGAAGATCTCTGCTCGTTTGGCTCGGAATTCTGCGAAGTAATCATTCATCGATTCGGCTAGTTTCATTTTGAAATCTCCAGTGCGCATAGATTCTAGCTCCGGTAATACTGCTTCAATACTTTGCTCACTGCAGAGCGCATAGAGCTTGACTAAGTTGCTGACTTCTGGGCGGAATTCTGGATTGTAGCTGATACCCTCTATGGAATCTGTTTTGGCTTTTATGAGCTTCTTGATCGTTTCTTCAGCAGAATCTCGCAGATAGATGCAGTTATTGAGGGATTTGCTCATTTTGGCGTTACCGTCCAAGCCGATGATGCGCGAACCTGTAGATAATAATTCCTTTGGCAGTTCAAACACTTCTCCATAAATCCGATTAAACTTGGTGGCGATTTCTCTGGTCTGCTCAATCATTGGGAGCTGGTCTTCTCCAACTGGAATCAGGTTGGATTGCAAACTCAAGATATCCGCTGCTTGAGAGACTGGATAACCTAAGAAGCCGTACGTAAGACTTACCCCGTCCTCGCCAAACTTCTCTGACTTTTGTTCAATTTCAGCTTTGACTGTTGGATTGCGTTTGAGGCGGTTGATCGTAACTAAGTTGGAGAAGAAGACCGTGAGCTCCGCAATCTGCGGGATTTGCGACTGGATATAAAGCGTCACATTATCCAGATCTAGACCAAGGGCTAGGTTGTCTGCTAAGACTTCGTATACATTATCTCGCACCTTTTGCGGATTGTCCCAGTTGTCAGTAAGAGCCTGCACATCAGCCAACATAATAAAAGTCCGGTGCTGCTTAGCTAATTCGCGCCGATTGATAAGCGAGCCAAAATAGTGCCCGATATGCAACGGCCCCGTAGGCCGGTCTCCAGTAAGTACAATAGTCTCTGACATAATAGTAATCAGCCTCTCTAAAAAGTTATTTTTTGACAAGAAAAAAGGCATAACATCGTGTTATACCTGATATTGAACTGAAGAATGTTTATGCTATTGTTGATAAAAACCTGCTAACATTCTTTCTATTTCATTTATTGATATTTGAGGACCTTCTTCTACCCAATACGGATTTCCGCTATGAATAACTAAGGTTGCAAATACACCTCTTTCACCTGTTGGGGTGTAATATATATAACGATTAGCAAAGTTTCCACACCCAATGCTTAATGACCGGTATATGACTTTTTGATTATTTTTGGCGGCCTTTTCGATCGCTTGACTAATCAGATCTTGCTTTGCTTCCTCAGCCTCTTGCATTCTTTGGTCTATAAGTCTACTCTCCTCATCCCTTTCTTGAATGATTTGATTGTAAAACTTAGTGTCAAATTTTGCTCGAAACTTTGGATTGTTATTAATGAAACTGACTAGAATCTGGTACTCCATCGGGTAAGCTTTGCCATTGTCATCGCCATGGCTTACCCTTGCAAACCTTCCGTCTTTGAGCGGAATGATTGTCATATTCGCGTATCTTGTATCGATACTTTCTTCAATTTCGTGGTTGTCAGTGTAAGATATATTTACGTAACTCATGATACTTATTCTCCTTGAGGACCGAAACAAAAAATGGCTACCCTCAATCTCCTTGCGGCCGCAGCTCACATCAAGTGATACTGGTTGTTTTAAAAGGAAGAAGCTCGTAACATCGTTATTATAACATTTTTTATATCTTTTGTCAAAATATTAAATATTCCCTAGTTAGACATGAATCAGAATACATGCTAGTAGTTAAGATCTCACAACTAAAGGATTATAGGAATACTCAATGAAATTACTAAACTGGACTGTTATCACTGCTTTGCTAACCCTGGTGGCAAATAATTTTGGAGCTTTTACCGACCCTTATAATAAAATAGTTTTGAAACAACATCATGACGACGATACTAGAATAGCTGTACCACAAGCTTGCTTAACAGATCGTCACCAGTTAGGTGTGCTTACCTATGATGATGGGCCAACTGTCAACGATTATTACTGCCAAGAAATCAATAACTGGCAGGTTAGAGCTAAGATACGACGTGGACAAACGAATGACTTGGACATCGAGAAACCCTCGAGCACCAAACACTTTAACTAGAATATTACGAAGCCTACTAGGCCAAGTCAACACCTTTTATTAAAGAAGGTGGTTTTTTATACCGCCAATCAACGCAAGTAAAATCTAGTTCAGCAGCCAAAACTAGCAAGAAGCCATCCCCAGCGAGCTTAGTTGCTAATTGAAACTGCTTTCTGAAAGTATTTTTCGGCAGATTCTATACAAACCATAAACTCAGCCACATCTTGAGCGGTTATCGAAAAGCTAATGCCCCGGCCATCGAATGATTCTTTGATTGTGTTTTTTGGGTCTTTGTTGACGATATTTGGCAATCTAACTGAAGTCCAGTTCAAGTCAGAGGCGTCTAGATAAGCCTCCATAACCTCTTTGTCCTGCATGATGGGGATTAGTTTTTTGAGGAATAATGGCAAAATTAACTGCTTATAGAACCATGGGTGTGTTTTTTTGAGTTACCAATACCAATATTAGACATACAGATTATTCTCGATACACTGTGCTGCTTCATTGCACTGATCATTATTTGAGTGGCGTTAGATACCGTATTGTTAGGCTTGCCGTCACCCAGACCACCAATACCCACACAGTTATACACGACCGAGCTTCCCTGTACTGCTTTGGAAATTGTTGTCTGATCAAAACTTCCTTCTATAATAATTTGGTTCGGGTGAGGATCAAATTTGGACTTATCTCTAGTAAGAACATTAACTAAAAACCCTTTATCTAGGACCAGATTTAAAATCCGTTGACCTACCTGTCCAGAAGCCCCAAAAATAGTTACTTGTTTTTTGATTGTTGACATAAGTAGATTCTAAATGTTTTCTTGGATAATTTTTAGTACTTCAGCTGAAGCCTCGTGCGGACTTATATGACCACCTGGAATTGTTTGTGCTTTTACTGAAACATACTGCTCACGCACATAATCATCGGCATCTATGATTACTGACTTAATTGATTACTTACCCCTTATCAAGCCTTTTTTATAACTTAAGCTCATTCTTGACAAGTTGCCAGACTTAGGCTTATTTTAATCTAGTATGATAATTCAGGATCTAATATAATGGTACTTACCAATTGCCCATTTAAACGTTACACTCAAAAAATAGGCTTACTCAGAAGCAGTATCAGAGGCCACAACGGTAGCGGTTCACATAATCGAGAGAAGAATTCAGCACAGATAAACAACATTTATAATGAATTTGCAGAATATATTAAGCAGTCCGGTTGGCTAGAATTTCTTGATTACTACGTTACCTGCCAAGACCCGCACTTAATGGAAAAAACTTGGAATATGCAGATATTTCAAACGGTGTATAACAAATTACCACAAGAAATTCAGAATTTGTACACGATTCATTATAAACGTGATGAAGGCGATGAAAAAACCCTCAAATATTTTGTTTTAACTGCTTTAAAGCATCGGATTTATATTCTCAAGCAAACTGGAGAATGGAACGAGAATGACGACAAAAATCGGATTATCACGGTAAAAAGAGTCAAAAAATACGCTGGTAATTTAACAAGCACCGAAGGTCAAGATTTTAACACAATCTGGAATCTTCCTTAGATGATTACTCTTATTCTAACCAATACACCCTGTCAATTCTATATTGTGGGGTTGCTTTTTACACGTAAATATTATAGAGATATGCCCTCTTCAACTGTATTTCGTAGGGGTACAAACCAAAGCTCAGTATTTGACCGTATTCACTTTTTTGCTTAAGAATATGCAATATATGACCCCTGTTACCATTTCCGGCGCAACAGTGTTGTTGGAGCAAAATGAACTCGTTGTTATTCCAACCGAAACCGTGTACGGACTTGCGGGCTTGGCCACCTCAGAGGAAGCTGTAAATAAAATATTCTCTTTCAAAGAACGCCCTCAGGATAATCCGCTTATATGTCATTTTTCTTCGATTGAGCATATTCAAAAGTATACCACAGAAATACCTAGGATTGCCCACCGGCTTTTTGAGGCTTTTAGCCCCGGACCACTAACTATCCTTCTTCCTGTAAAAGACGATCAATTACAAGCCGCCACTCGCGGGCAAGCAAAAGTTGCCTGCAGAATCCCTAACAATCAAGACACACTTGAACTTATTGAAACAGTTAACGTCCCCTTAGCCGCTCCAAGCGCTAACCCTTCTGGAAGGCCTAGCAGCACAACATCGAAAATGGCTCATGACTACTTCTTGGATAAGCCAGGAGGAATCTTGCAATCGACACCTTCGACGATCGGCTTGGAATCTACTATACTAGATATCGAAAATAACATTATTACAATTCTAAGAGAAGGTTCAATTGGTGTGTCGGAGATTCTCTCTGTCTTGCCGAAGGCAACAATCTACACTACGGCTCAATCAGATAATACTATTCCAGGGCAAAAATACCGCCACTACTCTCCTGAGACACCAATAAGGCGGTTATTTACCCTATCTGAACTACCTAGGAGCTCGACGGTAATTACCACTCGTGATCACCAAGAAAAATTTCCTAGCAATACCAATCTCATTTACATTGCCAGCACTAACAACATAGAAGAAATAGCGAAAAATCTTTATGAAGTCTTAATTTCTATAGACAAGCAATGTTGCGAGCAGGCTTACTGGTACGTTCCAGATCTAGATATGTCGTCATCTCTTGGGCAAGCACTGCACAACCGCCTTAGCAAAGTACTTATTGGTATGCGGTAGGTTAGCATATGTTTGTTATAACTTACAAAACACTAGAATTTAAGGGCGCTAAAAGTTTTTTACAAGAAAAAAGGCATAACGATTTGTTATACCTGTAAAGAGGTGTCGGCTCTATATATTCAATAATTTTTTAGATTTTTAACATAACTCGTGAACCTGACCTCATATTGATAGTTTTAAATTAATAAAGTATTTAACTCAACACATAAAACATTAGTTCAAATACTTGTGATATTTTTATCAAAAACTTAACGTATTGTATTAATTATTAGATGACTGTGATGTAACACAATTACATTTTTTATTGTTTGATCTCCAATCTTCACATTAGCGAGCATCACTCTAGTAAGCCCATGATCATCTGATATACAAGTAGTGTAATACGACTCTGGGCCAATAGGGTCAATTTCATCAACAATTTTAATAAAGTATTTTGCAACAGCCTCTTCGGTAGAAAAATCCAATACAAGAGGGTTCGACTTTTCTAAATAAATCACAGCTCTATAATTGAGTTTATGAAGCACAATCCCCTGAACCAGGCCCATTTCAAATTCAGAGCTAGTTCTTGACATTAGACTCGTTAAATCTATTGCTACAGGCTCGTCACCTGCAACCATGCGAGCACAGCTATTTCTAAAGTAGACGCTTTCAAGATTAGTTTGTTTATCTAGAACATCCCATTCTTCAATCTGTTTTAAATTCACGCCAGCATATACAGGGTTAAAGCTATGAAAATAACCAATAACACCGCAAAATAAGAGCTTTGACGCAAATTTAACAAAGTTAATCATTTTACCTTCCTCGTATATTCTACCACTATCACTATCAGAAAAATATAACTTTGGCAACTTGCATAATTAATGTGGTGCTACAAACCAAGGTCTTTAACATCATTTTTTATGACATTTCGTAAAAATCGATAGCAAATTAAAAAACCTATTTCACCAAAAATTAACAACGGAGCCGAGTGTACTGGTTGGTATTGGAAATTATACAGATCGTATTCTTGCAAGGCAAATGGATACTGTCCTAAGCCTGTGCCGATAACTGCTCTCCAAGGATTATCCTGTAGGTACTGCCAGAAATTTACTAAGTCTTGATAGCGATATATATCAGAGGAAAACACCCTTATGGACATTAAGCTTATTAGAAACACTATCAGAGCTAAGACTATTTTTTTATTCTTGATCTTGAATAGTAGTGAACCAATCACGGCTCTGCTTTGAGATAACAATACCCCAACCACTGTTAATAATTTATTATTTGGTAGGAAATTAATCGCAGCTAGAAACAAGAAACCGAAGACTATTGGGTGGGCGAAGGTTCCATAGGCTCGTAGTATTTCTGTGCCTCCTAGTACGGTTTTGGCTACCCCTGCTGTCTCCAGGTCTAAGTACTTCTCCCCTATTACATGAAGACCTACTGAGGAGCCTCTGATAATTTGCAGCAGCCCTAACATTCCTTGGATTAGCAGGATGGTTTTGACAAACAAAAATCTTTTGACTTCGTATAATTTTTGAAACTCTATTACAATTAGTACTGGGTATGCTGAAGATAAAAGTGCGTGGTCGAAGAAGGCTATCAGTGGCAGTGTCCACCAGATTTTTTGCCAGGTTTTTGGGGTTACTAAGTAGAGCCAAGATAGCAAAATGATTGCTGTATGCAACCAGCTATACCCCCTAGCCCAATCGAGCGGCCAGCTTATGCAGAAGTTAAATATAAGTAGAATCCAGACGTACCTAGAGATCGTTTTGCACTTGGAACATAACCACATCGCCAGAATGATAATCGCTGGAGAGATCACCACATCGATATAATTATTGATAATTTCACCACCCAAAAGCCGAGTCAGATTAACCTCTCTGGTGAAGAGCAAGCTTAGGCTTAATAGTATCTCCAGCTTATACTTGCTTATAAAGTTGATCCAAGATTTGAGCATAATTATCCCAATTAAGGCGAGTGTTTGGTGGTAAATTGTGAGCGGTTAAAAAGACTTCTACTTGCACGCTATCCCAGCCAAGCTGCTTAAGATTGTTAGAGAGGGTTTTTTTAGGCAGTGCAAATAGTTTTTTGAGAATGGAGAACTTGATCGGTAAGCTTGCGGCATCGCGAGCTTTGGGAGTGCCTTGCAAAGCTGCTGAGTCTACACGAGGTGCTGGAGTAAAGTTACCTTTAGAGATACCAAAGAGCACCTTGGTATCCCATACGTAGTTGAGCCAGGCACCAAAGAAGGTAAAATGCTCTGATGTGCGTGTCTTGTGGGCAACCTCGGCCTGGAGAATCACGGTAAATGGTGTTTGCGGATACTGCTGACCAAGCTCCATTAGAATCCTGGAGCCGACATTGTACGGCAGATTGCTGAACAGATAGAAGTCCTTGGGGATTTTAGGCGAATGAGCTGTGAGCATGCGTAGAGCATCGCCGTGAAGAATTGTTAGCCCCGAAAACTTAGATTGTAGAAGCTGGCAGGCCTCTTCGTCAATCTCGATCAAGAGCGGATTATACTGAGCGATATGCTGCGTAAGGTCCCCTGCCCCCGGACCGATTTCAACCATTGGAAGATTCGGATTATAGTGACGAGCTACAGCATTTTTGAGCTTGTCCTGGTGAATTGGAGAAGTAAGGAAGTTCTGCCCAAACTTTTTCTTATGCTGGAAAGTCATTATCTGAGTATAGTATATTAAGTAATTGTAGCTGTAAAGAAGACGAATTCCCTAAAAAGAAAGTCATACGCATCTTGACATATGACTTGACATTTGGTATTTTTTGGGTTATATTGTATAATGTAGTTTAGTAAGGAGGAGGAGAGATGAATCACAGAATTTTCAGACTAGTTCTGATTATTCTCATTTTTTTGTTTCAAATCATACAGCGGTTTTTAGATAACTAGAAACTGCAAGGGGTGTGATAGTAGCTCGAACTACTTCCTCCCCGCTCTTTACTACTACGTTTAAGTGACTGGAAAACTCTAGTCACTCTTTCTTTTGACTTATTTTTACACTTTTGTCAACTTACACGTTTCTTACTTTACTTATTGCGTAGGATTTTTTCCATTGCTTTGCCTTTGGCTAGTTCGTCTATAAGTTTGTCGAGATAGCGGATTTCGCGCATGGTTTTTTCTTTGACTTCTTGTACCTTGACACCGCATACGGACCCGGTGATTAATTTTCTATTTGGGTTCATCTTTGGGGCATCCTTGAAGAATGTTTGGAAATCTGTTTTGTCACCCAACACCTTCTGCAACCCTTTGGTGCCATAGCCAGTAAGCCACTCTATGATGGTATCCACCTCTTCTTTGGTGCGACCCTTTTTCTCGGCTTTGGTGATGTAGTGAGGATAAATACTAGCAAAGCTCATGGTGTAGACTGGATGTGATTTTTTGGTCATGATCAAGTGTTGATTATTTTGTATCAATAGACAAATGGAACTAGTCTTTTAGTTTTGTTTGAATATTCTTCATAACCTGAGAATGATTTTGTAAGCAGCGCTTCTTCATACCTTAGTTTCAATACAAGATCTACAAGCAAGACAAGCCATAACGAAATTGATATCGGATCTATTCGGTTTACTAAAAAACCTGCGGTAAGCAATAACACTGCAGTGTACATTGGATGACGAATTAGCTTATACGGTCCTTGAGTCATTAATTGTTGAGTCTTTCGCACTTCTGGGAAGATATTTACACTGAATCGCATCACCAGCACCGCCCATAAGCCGAGTGCTATCCCGGCACTGGAGATCAGCGTGCTTGGAATTGTACTAAAGGTTCCGCTATAATTGGCTATAGCGTATATCAAACTAAATTGAATTACAACGAAAATTACAGATTTCCAAGAAGAAACTCGAAACATACTGAGAGCTTATACTGTCAGCTGTATACGGTCAATATTTAGACCTAAATATAACCTTGGTTAAAAAATGTTGCATTAATGTGATTTATATGGTATACTTATAGTATAAACTAAACAAAAAAAATGGCTTCATATCAAATTCCTCAGTTTTTAGATTCCGGTGATAAGATCTTCGGACCACTTAACTTGCGCCAGTTTGGCTATGCATTAGGCGGGGCTTTCTTCGGATATTTGATTTTCCTTGCAGTGCAGAGCTTGGTGCCAGGAGCTGGGTTCTTTGCTATTTTGCCTGCAGCCCCTGTTTTGGGACTGGCAGCATATTTGGCATTAGGTAAATACAATGGGCGAGACTCGGAGATCTATGTCCTGCAGATGGTAATATACAATCTGAAACCGCGACTAATGAAATACAGCCGCCAGGCCGACGTCAGCGACCTAGACAGCAAACTTGCCCAACTTAGTCCAGGAAACATCGAAAAAAAGTGGCAGAAGCAACTTCTAGAAGAATCCAACGCCCGCAATAACAAAATCAAGAAATTCAGAGACCGTAACTCCGAGCAAAAAGCTGCGCAAATAAGAGATATTAGTTTCTCAGTAGACACCAGTATTCGCAATACCCTAGCTAACGTGAAGCGCAAACAGATTCAAATCGAACAACACCAGCACGCAATGAACGTAATGCATAACATTAAGCAAAAGAATAGAGACTATACTCAATCTCCACTGATTAATACCCCTGCTCCGTTGCAAGCTACCGACGCGCAAACGAGTGAGCTGAACTACTTTGAGTAACACTGAGAGTTTCAGATTACCTTACACTCTCCACCCAGACAATAATATCAGCACCTTCATAGCTTGGCGGCACTATTTTGGAGCTTGGAATTTCGCCTTCCACTGTGTAGTCTAGCGTATTGCTTGCTAGGATATCTTTGAACTGGCTACGCAAAGAATCATTTTTGATGTAGATCGTGGTTTCTTCTATACTCGCTCCTGTGGCAGCTTGGATTTGTTGATAATACCCGTTGTTATAGAGGGTGTTTTCAAAGCCAATACCGAGTAACTCATTGTATGCATTATCTGTGTCAAAACTTTGATTACCAAGGAAAGCAACTTGAGACTCAAACAAGCCTCCATTCTCAGTTTCTAAGAGAATGTTCTGGAGCACACCCTGTAGCTTTTTCCTACTTGTGGACACTCCTGCTCGCCCTGCAGTTGTGCCGTCGCAATAAGTGATAATGTAAGCTCCGACATCGCTTTGGCTTGGGCAGGTAATTCCATCAGTTGTATCCAAGATATATCGATTGAAAGTACTAGAACCTTCTGGGGTGTCTTTGAGTATAGTTGCTAAAGAAATTATCTCATCGACACGCATGCTAGTACTAACATACTTATTTATAATGTCATAAAAAGAGCGAATCTTAGATGCATTTGCAAAAATATTCTCACTTCTTAAGGTGTTAATAATCCCCTCGATTACGATAGATTGCCGGCGAGACCTGGCAAAGTCACTTCCTTCACCGTTGGTACCTTTACGAGACCTAGCGTAAATAAGGGCCGTTTCCCCATCCATAATTTGCCTACCTGCTTCGAATGTTGGAGCAGGCTGAATAAATCCTGAATAATTCCTTGTTGGAAACTCATAATCTGTGAACCCGTTTGGCACATCTACCTCAATACCTCCAATTGTATCAACAACTTCTTCTACACTCTCAAAACTAACACTCATCCAATAGTGCAAAGGAATGTCGAGCTCTTCTGATAGCAAATCAGCCACAAACTCTTCTCCTGATCCAGGATTCCGGAATTCAGCATTAGAATATACCGCATTAATTTTGGCAGATTCAAAACCATCGAATATATAGAAATCCCTTGGGATGTTAATAGTGGTTACTTTTTGTTCTTCATGGAAATAAGAAGCCACCATAACCGTATCAGTCAACCCTGCACCTGTGCCATCTCTCCCTAGTAATAAGAAGTTCGTTCTACCACTCTGCTCACCTTTAATTGGGTCACGATTACTAGGATTTAGGATGTTGCCGATTTGAGATATTGAACCAAATAAACCGCTATTTTCACTCCCGTTACCAAACGCGCTATTACTCGATAGCATAGTATTGGCAAACATTAAAAAAGCTATCGCTCCGATAGATATAACTATTACAAAGAGAGAAAATATTTTTCCAAAAGAGGCCTTTTTTGGCTGTTGATACTCACTTTCAGATTCTTCACTTAACGACTCGTCCTGTACTATGTCTTCAAGAATTTCTTGTGTACTCATGATTACGCTTATAAGGGTTTGTTATGGTTTTAATAATAGCAAATATATTGTAATGATGTCAAATTGACATATCTGCGACTTGTGACCATAATTTATGACAATATGTTTTTACTCTATTTTATCGTTAATATACTAGTAGTTTATGGATTATCTTCAATCTTGGATCAATTTATGGTGGACTCTTTAGCTACTTCGTTTTGGTTTGTTTTGGTACTCAGCATCTTTAATATGACGATTATTCCTATCATTAAATTTTTTGCATTTCCAGTAAATTTTTTGACTCTTGGCTTATTTAATACCCTACTTAATCTCGCAGTTATAGGGTTCACGACCAACCTAATTGACGGAGTAACCATCACTGGAGACAGATTTAGTTCTTTGCTAGTCTTAGTGATAATTGCAGTATCCTTATCTGTTGGGCATAGCCTTGTAGCTCGATACTTTGAAGACAAATAAAAAAACCCATTTAAAAAAACAGGTGCACATATCGAGTAAACTACTCATTTTATTCTACAACTAAATTGATGTGTCGTATAAGCTCACTACTGTAATATCCAGCGTTTTGCTTTACAGCCATTTTTTGCCCCGAGTGCGGTTATACGTTCAAATTTGGTAACTAACGAATGCTGTTGGCACAGGATAGCCAATATATAAAAACGTGCCCTTCCGATTCCAAGTAATATTCTTGATGTTTTGTTGTGTTTATCAGAATTTTGGGCTTGCACGAAGGCAAGTAATCCGTACTCTCCTAAATCAGAAGTATCAAACCCAGTTAGCAAATGGGTTAAGTCATGGGTTTTTACACCCTCCAAAAGAAAAATCTGAGAAATACTAGATTCTGAAATATTCTGGACAAAATTTAGTGGATATAATTCCTCAGATGCCATATATTCGGCATATATTTTTCCTAACGTGCCTTCTGGCAACTGAGCCAAATCATCAAGGTTGTACGGTGTCAAAACCGTCTCAACAAAACCAGGGATCTTGTATAATTCTACTTCTAGCATTTTATTTTGGAAAAATGCGTCCAGCCGACTTCGCTGCTTTTGAGATATTTCTAGCAACGTTAACTTCACGATTTCAATCGCTGCTGCAGCATTTGATGGGTCCACAAACCACTTGATAGAAGCAATTAATATTCGCACCAACTTCTTTAAATTCATTCTAACACTCTACTATCACCGATCTTAAATGCGTGCTCTAAGATAAGCTGGAATTTTGTGTATTGTCGAGTTTTTTTATCTTATGTTTGGTTATGCTTCGTGCTTTTTGAATATGAGAATGAATGGCGTGGAGAGAATAATGTAGATATCCAACCAAAATGACCAGTGCTCAATGTAATAAGTGTCGAAGAATACTTCTTTTTCGAAACTGAGATCACTACGTCCATTGATTTGGGCCATACCGGTAATGCCCGGCTTAATATTGAGTACTTTATAATGATGCGATTTATACTTTGCAACTTCTCGTGGTTGGTGAGGTCTTGGGCCTACCACAGACATTGAGCCAAGAAGGACATTAATAAACTGAGGTAATTCGTCTAGGCTAGTGCGTTCTAAGAACTTACCCACTCTTGTCATCCGAGGGTCGTCTTTGATTTTGTAGAGAGGGCCTTCATCCTTCTTTAGATTTTTGGACCTGATTAGATTCTGTTCAAACTCAATCGCCTCTTTGTTATCTGAGGTGGTATTGAACTCAGTCTTGAAACGTCTAAACTTCCACAGGTTGAATGTTTTTCCGTCTGGACCAGTGCGTTCGTTGAGGTAAAAAACAGAACCTTTGGAATCTAATTTGATAGCTATTGCAATAAGCAAGTATAGCCAGGAAAAAACTGTCAGGAAGGTCAAAGCAAAGGCAAAATCAAACAACCTTTTGAAGACTACCCACCAACCGTCTAGCAGAGTATTCTGAACTTCGATCATAGTGTGACCACCTACCACAAGAGGCTTGAGATCAAATGCAGAATACTGCCCAAACCCTACAGGCCTGAACATAAACGGAATTTTATACCGCTCAGCCATCACAGCAATAAATGATTCGATTTGATTCTGATTGGAAAATAAATATATCTCCGATATCATACGTTTGGTTATGAGCTCTTGGATCTCTTCTTTAGACTCTTCGTTAAGATCTCTAATTAAATAAACACTATTAACATCCCTGCGTTGTTGGAGCCACTTCTCTAGATCAGACTCTTCGTTAGCCGCCAATAAAACATTGGTTTTACCAATATTAAATACATACAGAATCTGGAGCACACCCCAAAGCAAAAAACGAGTAAAGAGAACTGTGTACAATATAAAAAACCCCCCTGTGGCTAGAATGAATCGTGAAATATTCACCCCTGGTGGTAATAATGTACGATTAAACTCGTCAAAAAAATACACCGCAATTATAAACACTAGGACAAAGAAAATTCCAGCCACTATGCGTAGAGCGGTGTTCCAAATGCTTAATCTTTTTCGAACTTCATACAGCCCCAAAAAAGCGAAAACCAGTACTACAACAGCACTGAAAATCATCGAGCTAAAGATATAGTCATTACGAGCAAGGCGATCTGTAGATCTAAAAATATCAGAATCTAAAAACCACCGGTATCGTACTAAGTATACCAGACCGGCACCAAGTAAGACTGAGAAGAAATCAATGATCGGCAAAATAGCGACCATCCAAATTCTACGAGTGTTTGCAAGCGGGAGCATAGTGATGTAATTCCTAGCAGCTTAGACCGTATCAAGCATCTTGTCAATGTATTGACTGAAGTTCCAAATTTTGCTATTCTAGGGGTCATCTAACGAAATTGGGGCTAAATAAAAGACATAAATTCAAAATTAAAAACCTTGCATATACAGTGGGCAACACTACAGGCTATGCTTCTTTTGATTTTGGGATACCGATTTTTGAGTCTATATATCTTCACTTAGCAAAGGATACGATTGAGACTAGGGATATCGATGAAGTGCTTGTTAAAAGGTGGTCAATACCTCGAAAGCAAGATCTCCAGATTGAACAAAGGTGGAGTACGAAAATATACCATTCTTAATTCTGCTTACAATCCTGAATCTAAGTAGTATTCAATAACAGTTCAAGGAGGTACAAGATTGTTCAATGATCTATACGGATACCCTGACCCAATAGATACAACTGAACCTGCTAGTATTGATTTTATGATCAAAGATACAGGCTCAAACATCCAGGTTTTATTACTAAAAGCAGTATAGAATACCTCTGCTTTGAAGCTTTGTTATTATTCCTCGAATATTTTTCGGGGAATCTTGTTTGACAGGGTTTTGCTCCTTACGTATCATTACTCTATAATACTTCTAGCAATGGCTACACTTAAGAACTACTCTCCCTACTTTTTACAATCGCAAGAGTGGTCTGATTTTTGGTTGGAAGCCATGAATAATAAACATTTGAAATTCTTACTAGAATCACCCAACAGCAAGGCGACATTTGGCGCTTGGGTTTACAAATACCCTTGGCACTTAAACCAGTCCTTTTTATATATTCCGAAGGGTCCTATTTTGACTTTACACAACAAGGGTGTGCCTAAAGGTGAGCTCCTCAAATTGTTTCGGACTTTTTGCTTTCGACTAGTTTCAGCTGCCGCTACACACGACGTATCTTTTATAAAGATGGATTTTGATGACAAAGTTATGGCAACTTTTGGTTTGGAAAGTGAATCAGATCTCCAAGACCTAATGGAGAGTGTTCTCGCAAATGATGGCCAGAATAATTTTCCAAAGTGTGAGCTTAAGATTAACACTAAAACACTTCAATATCTGCAGACTGTAGTACTCGATGGAGCAAATATGTACAACTCTTCTTTGGGTTATTCTCTTGAGACAGTGCGCGAATTCTACTCTCAGAATTCTGAATTCTGGAGCCAAACCAACCAGAACATAAGACGCTACTCTAAGAAGTCCTTGAAGACAGAATGGGAGATTGTAGTTGACAAGAGCGAAGAAGCTTTTGAGGGGTTTTGGGAGGTCTACAGAGCAACAAGTGAGCGTCAAAAATTCGCCACTCATAACAAAGAATACTTCCAAAAACTAGCCAGTAAGAACTTCACCCACATCGCCCTTCTCAAAGCTGAGGGGGAGGTTGTGAGTTGCTGGTTTGGAGTGCAAAGCGGAGACACCCTGACCTATCTCTATGGTGGCAATACCGAAGAGGGCTTCAAGCTAAAGTCCCAGTATATGATGCACATTATAGCCCTCAAAATCCTCGCTGATAACAAACTCCGCCACTACGACCTCGGAGGCTACGATGCCGACAAAGGTTTCGGCAAATTCAAAGAAGGCTACCGTGGAGATATTCGCACATTTCTAGGCCCAGTAGACATCGTGATTCAACCTCGCAAGTACTCATTTACTAACAGATTTGTAGACACCACCAAGAGCGTTACTGGACTGTTCTCTCGGTAATTATTCTCTTCATAGATTCTCTGTTCCTTTTCTCATAAATTACAGACCGTTACCATTTTATTGTGTTCGCTTAGATCGGTGCACCTATAGGTAAATTAATCTACAACTCTTTTCTGGGGCGGATACTTTACACGACTAAAATAACTGTTGGAAAACCACTAATTATGCTTAAGAAGATCAAAGATACGATACCTGTCTTAATGGATTTGTTGCTAGTAATGGATTGGTTCATAATCAGTTGTTAGATATTATCTCTAATCACCAAGTCTCTTAGTCGTCTTGGCCGTCGAAGACTTGTTTGTGGATGTCTTTGATTCTTTTGTCGGAGATGTGAGTGTAGATTTGAGTGGTCGAGATATTGGCGTGTCCGAGGAGTGTTTGCACTGTGCGTAAGTCCCCTCCTTTCATAAGTAATTTGGTGGCAAAAGAGTGCCGGAAGGTGTGCGGGGTTATTCGCTTGTAGATACCAAGTCTATTTGCGTACTTTTTGATCAACATTTGAACCATCCGGGAGGTTAGTGGTTTGGCTGCATTGGCACGTTTTTTGTTCTTTGAATGCGAAATAAATAAGTATGGATTATTATTATCTTCGCTCCCTCTCAATTCCAAATAAGTGTCGATAGCTTGCTTAGCAGCTGGCGCCAAATACGTGGTGCGTATCTTACCGCCTTTACCTTCGATCATGAGGCGGCCGTCTTCTTCGTTGACATCGGACTTCTTAAGACCTAGGAGCTCAGATAAACGTAAGCCTGAGCCAAACATAGTCAAGATGATTGCTTGGTTTCTCTTTTTTTGAATTTCTGGAACTGTCGTGTCATTAAGAATTGCAGAAATTAAAGATTTGATTTCGTTATCAGACAAAAATTCTATTCTTCTAGAACGAGTTTTTGGTAATTCTAACCTGTCTGGATTGAGGACCAAAGCTCCGTTTTTAATCATGAATTTGAGGAAGCTTCTGAGGACTACAATTTGGTACGATTGAGCCTTGAGACTAAGTGCGTCTTTGCGGATAGACTCCTTTTTTCCTAGGTATTGACGGTATTTGTTAACTACGTCCATGTCGATCTGGTTGGTGCGTACGAGTTTATTTTTTTCTAAAAAATCTCCGAACCTATCCAAAGTATTTTTATAATTACGGACGGTGTTTTCGGAATACTGTTTCGTTAGTTGGCAGTACAATAAAAAGTCTTCAACATCTCTCACGTACGACATATTACTAAGTATCATCAAAGAGTCTCTTGGTTTTGTCAATTGAGGTTACTAAGAAATAGAACGCATCATAATGAGTTGATGCGTTTGGGAAATAAAAAAACAAACCACAAAAGTATCTATAATCGAATTAGATATTCTTGTAGTTTCCTTTTCCAGTATGGATTAAGTTGCTGGTACACATACTTAATAATTTTTGGTTTGGTGCTTAAGCAGCGTTGAGTTGCAAATGAAATTGCTGCCTGTAATGTTTTATCTTTATTGTCGTCAATATACTGATGTTTTGGTAGATTATTTACTACAACGTGTGGGTTTGAACCCCACGATAACGAACTAGCGAGATTGAATATGGCATTGTGATTATTAATATTATTCTGCCCTCCTACCTCATTTAGCACCATAATTTGATCTACCTTACGAAACAAATATTGGAACATTTCAAACCTTTATATGCTTTGCCTGAGGAAGCTTCATATCTTTTCTACTCTTAGTCAATAGGTATAAAATTTACTCACTTTTTTTCTCTACATGAGGTGCGTCAACCACCCTACCAGCTTCTTTTTTGCCAAAGAATTGCTTGAAAAAATCTGAGGTATTATTTTTGGAATTGTCTTCACTTTTTTTGATCGGCATGATGATCCACAGGGCGATATACCCAATAGCTGCAAACAGTGTTGTCCCCGGGAATACAAACACAATCACAAAGGCTATGCGAACGACTTTACTATTTATTTTGAAACGTTCGGCCAGGCCACCGGCTACACCGCCGAAGATTTTGTTTTTGCTTGATCGATAAATTGGTTTGATGCTCATTATATTCTTACTCTACTTAAGAGATTCGGGAATGTCAAAAAATTCTTGAGAGTTTTGGAGGCTCGTTGCCCAAACTTTGGATTTTGGAACGCCTTGTAATTGGGCTAGCTGCGCAGCGGTAGTGTCGATATACTCTGGTATGCAAATCTTACCTCTGTACGGATGGGGCGCCAGGAATGGCAAGTCGGTCTCCAAGACAAAATCTGTTTCTTTTAGATCGGATGTCGTGGCTTGAAGCTCACGGGAATTTTTAAATGTGACGACACCGCCGTAAGCAACCTTACCTCTCCGGTTTTGGACGTTCTGAAGATCTTTATTATTTCCAGTAAAACAATGAATCAAAAACTTACCGTGAATCTCCGGGAACTCGTCTAGAATGTCGAAGAGATCTGCGAATGCATCGCGGCAGTGGATAACTATTGGTTTGGCGTGCTCAATAGCCTTGCGGATATGAAACCGAAATAAATCCTTCTGGCGGTCAATAATCCGAGCGTCTTGAGTATAATAATAATCAAGCCCGATCTCACCAAAGCCTAAAAAATTCCCAGGCGTCTGTAAGTAATTGTCAACTCTGGACATATACGCTTCGAGATCAAAGGTGTCGTCCACAATCTCAGGATGAGCACCAAGCAAGAAATAGATTTTGGGAATGCCAACAAATAATGAAGTCACTCGCTTGTAGTTAGCTAGGGATACGGTTGGCTGAATTACAAAATCATGATTCTTGATATGCTCAAGCAGGTGATTTTTGGCTTCTGGAGAAAGAATGTTTTGATCTTCGATAAGTAGCTGCTGCCTTTCTAAAAATAGCTCGAGATGAGCGTGTGTGTCGTGCATAAGGTAATATTAAATGAGATCTTGAAGCTTGCGAGTCAAAGATTTTTTCTTCGGGTGACTGCGGATGATGTACTTTAAGGTATCCACGAAGATTTCGCTTTTGCCAAGTTTGTCGGACCACAAATGAACAATTTTGAGAAAGTCTTGATACTCACCGGCTTTCAAAAAATCTGACCAAGTGCGCAAATGACCTGACAAAACTATATCCGTATCCTCTCGCATATCGGGCACATGCTCAGTCAATCTAATTAGATCTGTTTCAGATAAGACCTCTTTATTTTCCATGAGATAGATATAATAGCGAGAGACAAAACAAAATTCCAGATAAAGTTCTTTTTGGCGGGCGTATTCTTGGAGCAGAGCCTCTAAAACTTGCTTTTTTTGATCTCTAGGCAACTCTCTGAGATGACTAACTACGTCATCTTTGTACCCTTCACAGGCTCCCATCCAATAGAATTTCCACATATTGATCCAAAATTGAAGCTGCAAGTCTTCATCAAAACGAAACACAATTGGCAAAAAGAAATTCCAGAATTGGTACTTCCCGATTAAGATTGACTCAAGCGCGATTTTGAGAATACGTTTTTCTTTTGAATATAGACCTACGTGCGGCTCTAGAATTGTCGATAACTGCTGGAAAAAATCTCCATGTTCTCCTGGCTCTTCTTTGACAGCCTTGGATATTTTATCGAGATGGTAATAATTATTACTAGCGCTTTGGAGAAGGGTATCCATGGTTGCTAGCCACTTGCGATGAACTTTAACTTTTTGGGCTGTGAAGATCGAGTCAAGAATATCTTCTTTGGGAGGAGCTTGTCTAGTGAGCTCGGTGGTCTGATTAAACTCTTTTTCGATTGCCGCGAGTACTGCAACTATATGCCGGCACAAACCATGCTCAGCAAAATATTCGCAATCACACTGTGCTACTTCTCGAATACACTTGTAAGCATCTTGAAATTTGGACTGATCAAGGGCTAGATGCAGCAATGGCAGCTTGACTTGGTGATAGTAATTTCGTTCGATGACCGTGTAGAGGCGCCAATTATCCAACACTAGACTTGTAGGGTTAGAAACCCCGCCCTGTAAATAGATGCGGAGTCCCTGATTGTAGATGCTTGGATCAAGCGAGTCTTTGAGAAATTTTGTATAAGATAACATGACTAAGAGATTGCCATTAGTAGCGGAGATGTACCATCTTCACCTACCTTGACTTGCTCGATCGTACCATTATTTACCGACATAGTCAATGTTGGACTGGTTGGTGAGAGCTTGAAGGTATATTCTCCGCTGCGATCGTTCTCATTTCCTCCAGTTTTTACCACCCCTTCGAGCAAGTCTAGATCACCGAGGTCAACATACCCTTTCACATAGCGAGGGAAAATTACTTTTGCTTGGTCACTTCCGAGCGCTAAGGCTTGTGATGGTACTAGATTAACTTCGTAAGTCGCACCAGCTTCGGATTCGTATTGTGCGCCTGGTTTGATCTTAATTGCTGGTTTTAGCTCTTCTTGATCCTGCTCACTGCCTCCGTAGGCGCCCGCTCCAAAATCCGGTTCGTCCTCTGCGACACTCTCGAATTCTGAATTGTCCACTGCTGCAAATACTTGCGGCTGCTCACTTACTTGTGACCGATCTCGAAACTCATTCATTTGAGCTGGGGTGAAGGTGGCTTCGTTAGGATTGGGCGCGGCCAATTTTCCAATGTAAATAGAATAAACCAAGATTTGAATATCGGCAGAATCTATCGAATTCACACCTTCTTGGTTTAGCCTTTGGTAGGCCGCCGCACTCTCATGATTTTCGTGCGCAGTTTTTTCAGCGTAGTAAGCATAATCATTAAGTATCTGCTGTTCTAGTAGTTCGTTATTCTTAGGGTCATTTATCAGATTATTCATCTGAAGAGTTAGGTACTTTGGTACAAAATCGGCATAGAGTATTTGCTCTTCAAGTTCGGTTTTGTTACCAAGTATTTCGGCTGGGAAGTTCCCTATATACGTCTCCAGCTGCCTATCAACATCGATGCGTGCTTGCTCCCTGGAATCGTCGTTTAGATAATAGCCGTATTCGGAAATACTATTGCGAACCTTGTTTTTATATTTTTTAAAAACTTCTTGCCTTAACACTCCATTATGGTAGCCCTCCAAAGCATCAGGTTTGTCAAAGCTCTCCTCGCTTGGTAAGTCTTTTGGGATATTACGTTGAGGGACAAAAGAGTCCAGTTCTTCATCTCCATAAAAGATTTGAATATGGTCACTTGGTTTAGGTGGCACAACCTCTTCTTTTCTGACCGGCTCCTCGTCTATAATATCGTTAGGATCAAAATCAACCTCTTCAGTATCTGGCTCGTCAGAAGGTTCGATTATTTTTTGTTCTATTAACTGTTGGAGAATGCCATACGCCTCTTCAGTAAGTAAGTTGAGTCGGGAATTAGATCCGTGAACACGCATGAATTCAGGGTCTTTGCGCTCAATCTTTTCATAGAGCAGGTCGAGTTCTTTAATTCGCTTATTAATATTAAGCTTTTCAATTTTATCTTCAAGCACTTCTAAAGAGTCACCATCATTAGTAACAGGTACATGAATATCATTGTAAGTACTATGCTGAGTTACTTCTTGAAGCTCTTTTTTTTGCCGATTTAGTTTATCGAATAATTTTATAGCTTTCTCCATCCTATTAATTGCCCTGTGGTTATTAGCTAATTTGTGCATCTTGTTTAGATGTGCTACTTCCTCTTGAGATGCAGAACCCTCTACTGTACTGCTTGAACTACTATTGTACCATTCTCGAAGGTTGTTACGCGCCTTGATAATTTTTGCCCAATTGTTCTTTATCCAAGGCTTGTCTTTCAACGCAATCAATTTTTCTTTGGCCAATTGCCTTGTGCTAGCTTGCTCTTCTGGCGATTTATCATTGTTCAATGAAGCTACTTCTGCGCGCAGAGCTTTTAACCTTTGCTGGATTTCTTCGTCTCTTCTGCGAGCTTCTTTAAGTACAGCTTCTTGACGGGCTAACTCTTGATTTGGATTTGGTTCATCTAAATACACATCTTTTAGTTCGATTTTATCTGGCTGTGGAAGAATATTTGTATTGAGAATTGTATCATTTTTGTTTTGCTGGGACTTGTTTTGAAGGGCGTCAGTGTGGGAGAAATTAAAATTTTCAGACATATATACTGTATTCTATTTGATATTGGTAACAAAAGCACTAAAAGCCTCATTGAACATAGGCTCTAGCTCAGGATTCTTATCAAAAATCTCTGGAGTATCGTAGATAGCAATTCCTTTTAATTTATTGGCGGCTTTTGTACCGTGGGTTGTCTGGACGTAGTTAATAATATAACTGACGAACATGTCAGTACATCTTTGGACAACTTGTTGTTGACTGCTTTGGGGAAGCTCTTGGAGCTCAAATCCTGTAATCGCCTGCACCAACATTTCTATAAGCTCTTCTGGTTTCTTACCTAAATCTGTAGTTGACATATATGATGTTTTAACCTAGTATTGTTACTGTAATTGTAACATGTTTTAATATTTTTGTGCAAGTAATTTTATGAATTTCCTTTTTATATACTATTTTTGCCTTATTTACTCGCTGGTTAGTCTGCTCATCTTAGCTTTGATAGGCTATCTTTACCTTGTCAAAAAAATCCACGTTAAATAAGTATTTTTATGCAGTTTTCTTTTCTAAATGAGTTTATTCTAGCTATTATCACGGGTGCAGTCCAGGGTTTAACTGAGTTTTTGCCTATTTCGTCTACAGCTCACATCCGGCTCATCACAGGTCTTATAACCAACGGACGGGATATTGGATTGACGAGCTCTAACGTAATCCAGCTTGGTACTCTTATAGCAGTATTGCAATATTTTAGAAATGACTTATTTCGCTATATTACTCGACTTAGAAGGGTTTTTTTGGACAAAAACACACGCAATCAATTTGTCTATAATGTGCGTGCGTGGCTGTCTAACCAAGAGCAGTTTAATGGGAGCAAAGAACAGATTGAAACCGACGTGAATATGATTCAACTACTTGTCGGAACTCTGCCACTGATAGCCATCGCTATTGTATTTGGAAATTTTGCAGAAGCGTCTCGAGGTTTGCAAAATATCGCTGTATATTTGCTCGCTGGATCGGTATTAATGTACTTTGGCGACTATATGCATAAGCTGGCAGCCAAGCAGCAAGATGATCGTCCATATTTTATGACAGTTGGTGAAGTCGTTCTTGTAGGACTTTTTCAGTCGCTTGCTATATTCCCTGGTATCTCTCGCAGTGGCGCTACGATTGCCGGTGCGCTAATGCTTGGCCGCAAAAGAGCTGAATCAGTCCGCTTCTCATTTTTGCTATCAATACCCGCAATATTCTTAGCTGGTTCTTACGACACGATACGATATATAATAGACTTTTTAAGTAATCCGAATTTCTTACCGATGGAATCAACATGGACTCTTAACACAATCTCCTTGTCTCTAGTCACACTTCTGTGCGCGGTGGTCGTAGCGTACTTAGTGGGACTTGCCTGCCTCAAGTGGCTCATCAAATACTTATCTGATAACTCCACACTCAACTTTATTATCTACAGAGTTGTTGTGGCTTTAACGATACTTTTCTTGGTTGGAATTAACTTATTATAGCTTTTTCACCCTGTGATTAGGTGTAAAATTAAGTGCTCTGCAATACCCGCTTCATTCTTCAAATCACCGTGAATTCGATTCTTTTGACTCCTTGCCCAACAGACTTTTGTTTTAGAATACTAAATTTGCCTATCTCACTTGTGTTAACGACATGGGGTCCTCCGCAGAACTCTCTGGAAAATACCTGACCCTCTTTGTCTTGTATTGTATAAACCATTACCTTATCGCCATATTTTTCTCCAAACAATCCTATCGCTCCGAGCTCTCTAGCTTGGTGAGGTGACATTTCTTGCTTGCTAACTGTCAGGCCTAAATCAATCACCTCTTGAATTTTGGTGGTCAGCTCTACAATTTCCTCTTCTTCTAACCTGCGATCAAAACTAAAATCAAAGCGGGCCTTTTCGGTGCTAATTTTTGATCCCATTTGCTTGATATCTTCTCCAAACATACTTCTTAGCTGGTGATGCAAAATATGGGTTACTGTGTGCATGCGTGTGGTCTGCTCATTCTGTTCTGCGAGCCCACCTTTGAACTGCTTCTTAGATACATCTTGTGATTTTTGCTGGTGTTCTTCGATAAGCTTATGGAGCACTTCTTGGTCAAGCTTACCCCCTTTTTGCTTAACTATGTCCAAAGATAGCTCAATCGGTACACCGTGAGTCTGGTACATATCAAACGTCAGCGCCGCCAAATCTTCCCCGCCAATCTCAGAATTTTTGGTATATGCCTTGCCCCACTGCTTTTCGCCCGTTGCGATGGCGCGATTGTATTTCTGACTCTCTTGGTTAAAAAGTATTAGCGCAAATTCTGCCACTTCTTGTAGCTCAGGGTATGATTCACTGTATGCAGCTACAACAGCCCCAATCATATCTTTAAAATAATCTGGATTAGTAATGTCGATCTTCAGCGCAAGACTACTGGCTAAGCTTCTGCGCATAAGCCGGCGGAGAATATACCCTTGCTGCTTACCAGAAGGTTTGACGCCATCACTTATCAAAAAAATGCTGGCGCGAACATGATCGGCAATGATAAACTTATGATTCATATTAGTATATTTTGTCGAATTTAGGGTATTTGTCAATTTACCTTAAATCAAATGAAGACGGCCTGTTCGCTTACAGCTTATAGATTTATTCTATCCTAGAATTTAATTATCTTGTATAGTATAGAATATACACTTCCCAGTATTTGACTTACTCCACAACGATCACGAACAGCTAGATATAATTCTCCATGGCCGATCAAAAGGTAAAAACAGCCCCTTCATGAAAAAGCTAATTACACGCTCTCTCGAAAAAAAACACTCCGTCTTGGCTCTCGATTTTCCATACCTATCTCAAGAATCAGAACCTTCTGCACAACTCATGGACGAGGTTAGGGCTTTGAAAATGGTGATTACAACCGCAAATACTATAGGGTATTCAAAAATTCATTTTGTTGCCAAATCACTAGGTGCGGTTGTGGCTTCTAAATTCCTTAACGAAGTCGAGGATCAGCATAGATATTCGATTACTGTTTTTGGATACGCAATGCCTTATATCCACTTTGATAACTTTACAGGATGAATTACTGTTGTTCACGGTGAACACGATAGACACGGTGGCCCAGAGAGTGTTCAGGCTAGTCTTGAGCGATCTCCAGCCAACTCCAAACTGCTTATAATTATTAGCGGTGCTGATCATTCTTATAATAAAGAAGATGCTCGAGAAAATGAAGCTATTGAAGCTGGCTACGAAGATCGAAAATAGAATTTGAAAGATAGAATTATATAATTGAAACAAGCCTAACAACCGGTGAGATCAATAAAATACTTTCTTTTATTTAGTTTTTGTGTTATACTTAGAATATGCAACATCCAATAGTTACATTTTTAAATCTTCTTAGTATCGATCCGCACAGTAAATCTTTGCAGTCTTTTCCCGACAGTGTTCTCTTTGCCAGTGTGATATTAAGTTGCTCAGCAATAGGGCAATGGGTCGTTGATATGATATTTGAACTTCTGGCTTATGCAGAGATTTTCCCAGAGATCCCTTTCAGACTGAACTTCATAACTCTTACTTTTTTATCTGCGATACTTGCTTATCAAACCGTTGTTTCGCTCCGCCACAATATTGCAGTGATTACAAATTCCACTCTTTTTGTAGCTGCCTTTGTGGAGATAAGTTTGATTGTTGGAGACATTTATTTTTTATCGCAGAACCTGGATAATACCTTTTTACTCCTTTTTAGGACACCGTTTATCACCCTTACAGGAATCAATGTGCTGCTTTTAACTTATATCTGGGTGCGAATCCACCCTACTCCATTTGCGGCTACTTCTTTAAAAAAGAGTTAATGGTCTGCAATATACTAACTATTGCGATCAAGCCTAAGATTATCACACCGACTCCTAGGATTCCACCCGTTCTTACTAGCTCGACAAGGAAATCAGGGGCGTTTGTAAGATCAGGGACCTGCAAACCCGTATCCTCCTCATCTTCGCCTCTTACGTCATATGAATCTGTGTTCGTAATTGCAGTAACTCCGTCGTATTCCACCTCTGCATAGCCAGAACCACTCCCTACAAAGGTATTAAGGGCTTCAATATTACCCAAATCAACCGCAAGCTGAGCTGCCGCCTGGACAGACCACCAGCCAGTACTTCTATCAGGAGCTGTATATTCACATACACCAGCTGCATCTGTTAATCCACTTAAGACAATAGTTGTGTTATCTGGGGCAATTAATGTTAGCCTACATACTAGACCAGCAGCAACCGACCCGTCGTCGAACGTCACAGGATTAAGCCTAAAAGTGACGGTATCACCCAGTAATAAATCATTGGGGTTTATCTCAAATGTCGGCGTTGACAAAACTGGAGCTGGACTAAGTACTTCATACGAATCTACGTTAGTAGTGTACGTGCTATTGAGGAAGGTATATTCAATATAACCAGTACCTGTACCTGGCGTTTTGATTATTCCGGGATCTCCTGAGATTATTGCCCACCCCTGGGTAGCAGGATCTGAGCTTGTTGTGTACGTGCAAATACCAGCAGCATCAGTAAGAGACTCCGATACAACCTGGTCATTATTTGGCGTTGTTATTGTCAGCTCACATGGCACACTAGGAGCTGGGTCTCCATTATCAAAAACAAGTGGATCAGCGGCGAACGTTAAATCCTGATCTGCGGTAATCTGAGGAGGTGTTATCTGGAATTGTGGTATTTCCAAGTCTGGAGGTACAGCTACAACTTCATATGTATCTGTATTGGTGTCTAGACTTACATTATTATAAGTAAATGATATCAAACCCGAACCGCTACCAAGATTTGAATTTAAATCAGCAATTGAACCAGAAACAAGAGTGATATTTTGAGAGCTTAGATCCGAACTAAGATCAAATTGGCAGACACCGTTATTGTCCGTAACACTTGTGAGAATAACATCGTTCCCCGTTGGTGGGGTAAGCGTAAACCTGCAGGCAACCCCACTCGCAACCGTGCTATTAGAAAAATTAAGGACTCCGCTTTTAAAAACCAAGTTGCCACCTGGGTTTATCTGAGGCGGGGTAATATCAAACGGAGGTACTACTAATGTCAGCGGGTCGACCACCGTATAATTATCGGTATTTGTCGTATACTGAGTGTTTTGAAAGCTATACCTCACTAAAGCTGAGCCATTTCCTGCTGCATTATTGAGACTCGCTAATTGACCACTAACAACAGTGATGTTCTGAGAGGCAAGCGGCAGACTTAGATCAAAGTCGCAAATTCCATTCACATCAGTCTGACTCGATAACAATACCAAAGCATTATCCGGTGTCGCAATCTCAATCTCACAGTCAATTTGCGTAGCAACTGAATTATTGGTATATAAGAGAGGCTCAGCCGCAAAAACAAGATTATCTCCAATATTTATACTTGGAGGGGTGATGCTAAAAGTTGGTATTTGCAAGCCTGCTGTATCGTACACATTAAATCGCACATTTGTGTTTCCTTGGGCCAAGCCAATAATACCTACGAGCGAGGTGGTAAGAATGCATAATCCAAGAAATAGTATTAAGTTGTTACGGAGTATCTTTAAAAACATATTTTATCCCGTTTTGGATTACTTTTTAGTTGAGGATTTTCCAGAGCGGAAGAAATTAGCGATTTGCAGTATAAGTATAATCACTAAGAAAACAATTGCCGTGATCATTAGCTTCCGTGTCTCATTTTCTGTATCATCATCAGATTTCACCTCAGGCTCTTCAGAAATAGCTCCTTTTGTGCTTGATGTGTTGTTTGGGGAGACGACCAGTGGATTTCTTGCTGGGGCAAAAGCATCGATTTGATCTTGTGTCAATGTAAGCGAATCCTCTAGACTTCCTTCGAGGTTTCCTTGCGCAAATCCTTCCAGCACATTCAAAGGCTTCACACTATAGCTAAAAGTAATCTTTGTTTCTCCTTCGTTGTAAGGCTTTTGGGTTTCGATGTAGTAGTCTTTAATTGGAATACCTGGCGCCAAATCTCGCTTCAATGTGCCTTTTAATTCTTCGCCACCGGGGAAAACTATCGTATAATCAGCACTAAGAACTCCAAATATATTTCCTGTATTCTGCGCTTGAAACTGCATCACCATATTATCACGACCTAATGTTGATCGCTTTGATTTTTCGATTGCAAAGTTTTCATCTTCCGGATCAATAATATTCAAAGATCCAACATTACTATCAAGTGACAAATCTCCCTCGACTGCAATATACATTCTCACTGCATTGCGTGTCTTAATTGTAACATTTCCTGATTGTACACCCGCTTCGTCGCCAATCTCTTGGACGGCTAAACCAGCTCCATATTCTCCTGCTGAGGCATCTTGGGGAACCTGAATCTTAAACGGAACTTCGATTGATTGCGCTGCTGGAATACTGTATTTTTCTGCATCAAGTCGGATCCAACCACCTGCAGATTTATTTTCGAGAGAGTTGGAGACAACAGTGAATGCTCCGTCTGAAGTTATTTCAGAGTCACGACCTTTGAGCTCAACAACCGTTTCAGAATTTGAATTGTTGGTTAGCACAACCACGTCTTCAGTTATACTACCAGGCGCCACTTGATAGACAAACCACCCTCGATCATTCTTATCATTAATATTAGTACCTTGAGGCAAAATCCCAACACTAGCGTCGACATGAAGCGAGGTTGTGAGAGTCCAAAGACTTGTAAGTAAGAAAATTGTTAATAGTAACTGCGATAGCGAACGAATTATTTTGGTCATAGCTATATTATGTTGAAGATTCATAAATAGATTCGTTAGTTAATTACAGTTTGAGTAATGGTTGCCTCGTAGGTACCGGCACTAACATACGCTGGTACGCGCAATCCAAACTCAATAGAATCTAAACCAAACCTTCCCGTTGCGGTTTCTTGGGTGGTGTTGAAAAGAGTATACTGAGTAGTTGTGTTGGTCACTAGCACTCGTGGACCAGTTGCAAAATCAGCAACAGAGTAACCTGTAGGTTGTAAGCCTTTGAGAGTTCCGATGGACGGATCTAAGGTTACAAAAATATTGTCTTGTGACTCCCCTTCAAGAGTTAAGCTTGGTGTTGCTGCTGCACCAATACCTGTGCCGCCGTTATCAACGATAGTCACGGTGACCACATCAGTATTATCGTACCCGCTTCCAGGATTGGTAACGATAATTTCTGTGATCTCACCGGCAACGACCACCGCTTTTGCAGTTGCTTGTGTTCCACTTGCCGGAGCATCAATGGTTATATCCACATCACTTGAATAACCTGTTCCTACATTTGTCATCGCTATTAAATCAACTACCCCAGAAGACAAATTGTCATTTTCCGCAATCACCCTTCCTTCTGCAGTTGCAGGAGTCGTCGGCGTTCCTCCGTTGTCGACTATCGTCACGGTCACCACGTCTCCAGCGGTATACCCACTTCCAGGATTGGTAATATTAATTGCTGAGATTACTCCACCAACAATAACCGGTACTGCCGTAGCTTGTGTACCAGACGCAGGGGCAGAAACCGTAACTGTTACGTTATTGGAATAACCAGACCCTGAATCGGTAACTTCTATGGAAGACACAATTCCAATATCGGCACCTGCAATACTATCTGGGTTACTTCCTAAATCAATGGACACGTTATTTGTATTGTCTTCGAAATCACTTATTTCTGCAGTGATGGTGTAGTTATCTGTGGCAAAACCACGCAAATCATCAACAATGACATCATTGAGGGTTGTTGTTGGGTTCTGCCGATTTGGCCTTATAAAAATATCAGGAAGTGATATTGAGTTTTGACTACTATCACAGGTAATCCCTTCGATCACACTTGCACTTACAATATCAGATTGAGAACAAATATCTCCGTCAATAACACTATCACCAGCGTAGAGAGTTTGGCTACCGCTTTGTACATTAAGAGAGGCGTTGGTTGTATCGTTTTGGGCGAATACCGCTATGTTTAACACTCCTAGTAGGGCTAGGGTTCCAATAATTCCTGCTACTTTATTTCCTTGAGACATAGTATAGTTTTTAAATAAATATCTCTTACTAGTCAACCTCACTACACTACCCTTGCTACCACGACAGGATTAGTGAACATGGACATGAATTTTGTCACTGTTTTTAGGTGGGTGCTTAGCGAACCACTTGGCCGCTAAGAAACTAGACACGGGCACTGCAACTACCAAGGCAGAAGACCCAACCAAGGTTTGAATGATTTCTTCGATCAACTGATCGCTGTTGAGAAGTACCCACCAAGGCACATTCGAAGCATAAATGTAGGATAGAAATACTGGGAAGCTGGCACCAATGTATGCAAAAGCAAGGGTGTTAACTAGAGAAGAAATATGCTCTCTTCCAACCGATAAAGACCGTTTGTACAACTCACTAAACCCAAGAGAATTATTCGCTCTTTTTAGCTCAGCTACCACTGCTGTTTGGGCAGTAGTTATATCATCCAGTACACCAAGGGTACCGATCAAGACACCACCGAGGAATAAGCCTTGCAGATTAAGACCTTTGAGCTCTTCGTTAAATGGTAAATAAAACGCTTCTTCGGTTCCAGCACCTGAGAGCCCTACCATCTTTACTGCCGACCAAGCACAGATTACAGCAAAAGCCAATGTGATTAATGTACTTATTAAAGACAGTGTTGTGCGCTGATTAAACCCATGCGCTAAATATAGACTTAGTACAGCTGCAATTATAATACCGATTAGAATGGTACTAAAAACACTTGAGCCAGATGCGATTTGCGGTAAAATATAGAAAAATATTATCAAGACACCCGAGATAAGTCCTAAAATGGAAAGGAATCCTTGCTTACCCGAGAATCCAATTACTAACAAAAAGAATAAAATAATCCAGACAAATACAATATTTAAGCGGTAGCGACTGTAGAAAAAATAGCTTGGACCAGTTTCCACCGGGTTCTTGAGCAGGAGCACGGTTTCACCTTTGTTTAGCAGATTGCTATCTCCGGTACGGACCTGGACATTACTGATCACCTCCACGGTCTCTCCTTGATCTGGGCCGTTAATAAGTTCGACAAATAGTAATTGATTTTCTCCAGCAAAAATTACATCATTTCGCTCACTGGAGTCTACGATTCGCTCACTAATAATTTTGCCACGGTAATATTCACTAGCCGGCTGATCCTGGGCAACACCGTCTATACCCATGAAGGATGACACAAGAACCAATGCCAAAAAAAATTTGGTGAGAACACTTCGCAAAAACATATTATTTAGAACCTACTACAACCAATCACTCTCGTCAAAGGCCTGAATCAGAAAAATATACTCACTCTTTCGATGCTGATCTCTTCTATGTTAACACGATCTTATCTTCAAGACACGCATTCGTCATTGGTGGTTAATTTTCTCAGATCAAGTGTTTTACCCCAGGTATTTTTTCATAAAATTGACTATTATTAGTTTATGCGGCAGCTTATAGAGAATATGTTACGTGCCTTAATTTTTGACTCTTTTTACGACAAACATCGCGGAGTGATTGCCTACGTGCGCGTTTTTGAAGGTGCAGTCAAAGCCAATGATACTGTATATTTTTTGGCCAATGACGCCAAAGCTCTTGTCCAGGATGTGGGTTTCTTTACTCCAGAGATGACTTCTTCGGCGGCGATTGGAACTGGCGAAGTAGGCTACATCGTCACTGGTCTCAAGGAGCTTGATAAGGTCAAAGTTGGAGACACAATCTGCTCAAAAGACGACAAGACTCAGCAACTTCCTGGTTATAAGGAAGTCAACCCGATGGTGTTTGCCAGCCTCTTCCCAACCAACGCTGACGAATACCCTAAGCTGCGTGACGCCATTGCTAAGCTTACACTAAACGACGCTTCACTTACTTATACAACGGAGAATATTCCGGCTATTGGCTTTGGTTTCCGTTGCGGCTTCTTGGGATTGCTCCACATGGATATTGTTCAAGAGCGCTTGAGCCGTGAGTTCGATATTGATTTGGTCTTAACCACTCCTTCGGTTGAATACGAAATTGTTTTACAAAATGGTGAGATGAAAAAGATCCATACTCCAGCCGAGCTACCTGACCCGGCGCAGATAGATTATATCAACGAACCTTGGGTAAAAATGGAGATCTTGACACCAACCGCTTACGTAGGCGGGGTGATTGAGCTACTTATCAGCAAGCGTGGTAGTTACGACGATATGAACTACCTGACCCCTGAGCAAGTCCAGCTTACAGGAAGGGTGCCGCTTGCGGAGATGATTGTGGACTTCTACGATGACCTAAAGTCAATTTCCAAAGGTTTTGCCACATTATCTTACGAGCCACTTGGTTTTGAGCGGAGCGACCTGGTAAAACTAGACATTTTGGTCAACGGTAAGGTCGTTGATCCTATGGCCATCATGGTCTTCCGTGGTCGAGCTGAAGATAGAGGCCGGCAGATTGCCGAGAAACTTAAGGAACTAATCCCCCGTCAGCAATTCGAAGTTGCCGTACAGGCGGCTATTGGCTCTAGAATTATTGCCCGAGAAACAATCAAAGCCTATCGAAAAGATGTGACAGCCAAGCTCTATGGAGGAGATGTAAGCCGGCGTAAAAAACTCTTACAGAAACAGGCTAAAGGTAAAAAACGAATGAAAATGGTGGGGAATGTAGAAATTCCGCAATCAGCATTCTTGAATGTGCTTAAAAAATAAAAATTGAGTCAAGATCTGACTTGATTAGTAATGCTTAGTGAAGTTAAAATACCCGAAAAAAGAAGATCTATGCTTTTTTACACAGATCTAAAATACTTTTGCCAAATACAAAACACCCCTACTTACGTATTGTAAGATATAGTATGCAACCCACCAACCAGCAGAAATCATATATTTTTTCCACTAATACAAATATTCCTAAGACTGGAATAGCTAGTAGTGAGAAAATAAATTGTAAACCGCTCTGAATGCTGCAGATGATTACCCTCATTAAAATAGCTCCTTACTAAATAATATTTCAATTAACCATGTTAATCCATAGTTGTCAAACTGAGATTAATTTTGTTTCCTCGTAATTACGAATAATTTCTGGTTTAGATTTAAGCTCTCTTCTTTCAGTTTAGACACCTCCTTAACTTCATCTTCAATACTTTCCCCGTTTGGCTTTTTTGCAAGATATCTAAGCAATGCTTCGCTTGTAGCTAGCTCTCTGGAGAGGTTTTTCTTAATCTCTAAAGTGCGGTATGTAACTGTATCCTGAAAGTCTAAGAATTCTTGAAGATCTTTGGCAGAAATAACATCTTGCGCCAAACCTATCCTTCCGAGGCGAATGTTAAAACACTCCTCAGAATTTAAAATGATGAACAAAATTCCACTTGCTTTCAAATTATTTAGGACTAGCTAAATATGGAAGGGGTGACAAGATTCTGAGGCATACGTAACCTACATCAAGCCAATAGTGCGGAATAAATTATGGACTAGATTTTTACGAGGGGTTTCTTCGTTGTACTGGATTTTGTTGGACAGTTCCGTTAAGAATTCTTGAACCCCTGGTTGATTAGGATTAAGGTAGAGATAGATAAAACGCTGCTGAAACGCAGTGGTCTCAATTACAAACTCAGTTGCCTCTGGCAAATCGACTGCGGCCCATGAGACGCAATCCACCCACTGTACATCCACCCCATCGATAGTTAGACCTATTTCATCAGTTACCACCTCAATTATACCTGGTTTGCGCGATAGAGATAAGAAGACCACCACTGTACACGCAGCCATAGTCAGTGCGACAAAAAGCGAGCTATAGAGGGCAAAACTAAAAATAGAGATGAATCCTCCGATGGCTAATACATAGTAGAGCTTAAAACTTTCACTGAGGTCGAGGTATTTGGATTGAGCTTGAACTTTGGCCATGAATAAGTGTTATTATAGTAAGTATAAGTAATTTTAAAAAAAGTGGCAAGAATAACTTAAGAAAACCTATCGACAAAATTTGTAAGATTCTTAATACTGGAAATAATTACATTATCGAGCCCTCTCTTACATATGACCAAATCCAACTCAACCCAAAAAGTATTTTTGATTATTGCTGTATTTTTCTTTACCGTTAGTCTTTTTGCATTTTATTCTAGCGCGACCCCTAATACTAATAACAGCGTTTTGGGGGTTCAGGAAGAATCTGTGTCTGCACAAGAGCCTGGTGAAAGCGTTACAATCAAGGCAACCACCATACCGGCTTCTGAACAAGAAGATAACACCATGCAAAAGCAAACTGGTCCAGGTTTTCCTGCGATAGAAATCCCGCGCGAAGTTGATTCTGATGACCAAGACGAGCCGGCAGCTAATGTATCAGGTGAGGCGGAGCCAGCTGCGGAATCTAGGGACACACCTTTTGTAGATAACACACAACCTGAAGCCGAGCAAGAACCAGAATCTCAACCAATTAGCAGTGAACCTCCTACAGAAAACCAAAAGGAGGAGACCGGTGAGAATCCTGAAGGTAATGGAGGCTATACCCCAGCTCTTGAGTGCTATAGCCAAGGCGAGCAATTCTACTGGAACGACAACACAGAGACTTGTGAGCAACTTACAGACGGGGATGGTAGAGGCCAGAATAATGGTCAAATCGATATATAGGTAGGCTAGAGCACTTTCTTAGTACATTCCTTGACGAGATGTTAAATTTTTGCCAAAAATCCATGTTGTTTACTTGATTAAATACTATCGAATTAGGAGATTCCGATGGACGCAAGCGCAGTCAACTATTTAGGAAATGGACAAGTTTTATATTATAACACCCCTAATCTAATTTCGATTATCCTCGCCACAGCGACAAGCAAATTGATCTCTACGACAAACACTCCACCCACCATCTTAAGTGTTGGTGATTGGGATGCAGCCCAATTATACATGCGCTTACTTCCTGATGACGCGCGTGTAACGGCATATTCGGAAATACCAATAACTCCACAACCAGACGCGTATAGCTTTGACGTACTTACGATGCTTAATCCAGCTGTTAAAAGAGACTTATTTGACCTTCCGTGCTTGCTGGAAAACCTCAAACCTCAGGGTTTATTCTGTATAGCGCTTTTTGAAGAAGAGCATTTGGCTCTGCATCTAGGAGCGGATCAACCTTATATGGACTCATCAACGTTTTTGGATTGGTGTCAGAGGAATGAGGTGAAGATTTTGAATTTTATTCCTATATTCGCACCTATTGAGAGAGAATTTCTGCAAAAAATGCTAGCAGGTGATACGGCGAATCTAAAACATGTTTTGGATTGCGACAACCTGACCGACGATCAGCTAAAGCTCGAACTGATGGTTGTTGGTGAGGAATTTTTGAATTTGAACTCGTCTCTTTACGTTTTACAAGTCTAAACAATACCGGATTATTGTATTCTATGAGCTCTTGAAAATATTTCGAGGGCTTTTTTGTAGACAATTGTAGACAATTATGCTTTTTTGATAGGGTTCTAGTACTATTTGTTGGTTTTATTAATTATGGCACAACCTTTTGACCCATCCAGTCCAGTTTTTAAACCTCTCCAGTTGATTGATTATCTAATTACCATTCTCAATCTCCCAACCATGAGACATCATGAGTATCAACTTAATCAGCTACTCGATGTGGACGAAGCAACCACAACTCATATTTTTAGTCACTTCGAAAATATATATTGGGAAATAAACTTTAACTCAATTCTCCACACTAAGCCAGGAGCTCTGACATTAGAAATTCTAGTCTTTGAAGAGGAGCTTGAGTTTGGGCAATACGAAAATCTTTCGTCCTTGGCAAGCGACTGGAATGAGACGGTGCAAAAAGGGGTTTATTTGGAATACTATCCAAACTTATTCAGTATCGCGCAGCCGGAATGCTCAATAAAACCTTGGTCAGATAAACCGCTGATTGACAAATTAAGTCCATTGATGGATAAGGAGCGTGATATTGTCCGCTTTACGATCGAACTTAGAAGATATCTTGGATCCTATACCGGTATACCTCACTTAGAGGTTGCTAATTTCGACGAATTAGGCCTCATAGTTGAGTATAGATCATACGTTGGTATGCTGCAAAAATATCGCAGTTGCGCTTTCTGATATGTAACTAACCCTACCCTCCCTATTGCACTAACTATAACGGCAAAGGGAATTTTTTCTTGCGATAAAATATTATATGTGATATAATTATTGTATTAGAGAAAACAAAAATGACCAACCAATACAAAAAAGCTGATTTTAAAATTGAGATCGAGATCTGGCAAGGGCTGATGATTGCGAGTGTTCTCTTCATTATCGCTAGTACCACATTGCTATTTGGTGCGGTACTTCCTCAAGATAAAATATCTCATATACTTGAATACAATAGTGTTAAAACTAAAGTGTACGCTGACTATACTTCAACCCAAGGATTCGGACTTGATAATTCTATATACCACGACGCAGGTGCTATAACTTGCGATAATCCAGTGTTTTTTGAGTCCACTAATAACAAAAATGCCTCTTACAGTAAACACGTACAAGAAAATAGCACATATATTCAAGAACAGATGACTGAGGAAGGTGATTTTGCTCAATTTTTGAGCGCGTCTTTGTTGTATAACGAAAAATTAAATGATTTTTTGGATGCCCAAGATAAATCATCTGCAGAATTAACAGCAATTTTTAATGATTTTCAGGATTATTGCTCTATTACGAATCGTGAAGTAATGATCCACTCAAGTAGAGTTAAAGAGTACTTTGACACACTCGCTGTGAAGAATATTTCTATTAAGGGTGATTGGGTAGCTAATCACGAAGCTTTTAATATACTTGTGTCGCAGAGCCCGCAAGATGCACGTTTTTCTGATACCTTGAAAAACTCCCCAAAACTACAGGAGAGATATACCAATCTATTTGTTGTGCATATTGATTTTAAAGAAGGAATGCAAGAATTAGAGGCTGTTGATGAACTATTCCTAGAAGCACTTAGATCCTACGAACTCGCTGAATTTACTGAAATCAGTTCAGCTAACAACCCTCCTTCTGAGATACTCTACTTTTCAGATGCTGTTCAGGTTGAAGAAGGTGCATAATAAGCTGGCTATATCTTGACTATTTTCCTTGGTTAAGGTTATATTCTGTTATATGATCGATGTAAAGCATTTGTTGGCACACACTGAGTTGTACACCCAGGAACTAGAAAAAAGATTCATGGATACCAGCCTGGCAAGCCAAACGGCACAAGCTTACAAGCACGTGACACAATTGAAGCAGGAGTTGGATGAGATCCGTAAAAAAAAGAATGATTTTAACAAGCTTGTCATTACACTGCAAGGTGATGAGAAAATGTCGGCAATTGCCAGTATGAAAGAATCCGCTGCAAAACTGAAAGAGTTAGAGAGTGCTCATAAAAAGGCTCAAGAGGAGTTAAGAGAGTTGGTATTCCGAATCCCAAATATTACGTGGAGCGATATTCCCGTTGCAGCCGATGACTCTGGTAATGTTGCGACTCGAGTGATCTTGAATAAGCCCGCTTATGATTTTGAAGTAAAGCATTATTACCAACTTCCTGCTTTTGAACGAGATTACAAATCTGCTGAAGGGGTAGAGGCTGCAGGTGCTCGAGGTTACTATCTCACCGGTGATTTGGCGCGAATGCAAAGAGCATTGTTTCGTTGGGTTGAGGATAGAATCTTAGAGGCAGGTTTTGAGTACGTTATCCCACCAATTATGGTCAATGATCAGGTGATGTATGGAACAGGTTTTTTCCCGAGTTCTAAAAACGATTTTTACACGGTTAACCCCGACGAAGATAACCTCTATCTAGTAGGCAGCTCCGAGCCAAGCCTGATGTATCTCCTTCAAGGCAAAAAGCTCGATTTGGATAACCCAAGACTGCTCACAGCCAACACCACTTGTTTTCGCCGCGAAGCAGGGAGCTACGGCCAAGATACTAAAGGTGGCATACGCGTCCATCAATTTGAAAAGATCGAACAGGTTGTTGTCTGCAAACCAGAGTCGTCTATGGAAATGTTTGAATTCTTAACAGACTTTTTTACCGAGACTATTACTTTACTCGGTCTGCACGCTCATCATCTGGAAGTTTCTAGTGGTGATATGAGCCTTAAAAACAACCGAATGATTGATATCGAAGCTTGGTTCCCAGCGCAAAATAAATACCGTGAACTTTGCTCTAGCTCTAACTGCACCGACTTCCAGACTCGAAATCTGAATATCAAGTACCAGACTGATGATGGGTCATATGCCTTAGCTCACTCACTTAATTGTACAGGAGTTACTAACCGAACTATGTTTGCGATTATGGAACAATTCCAGCAAGATGACGGAAGTGTTATTATCCCAGAAATTATCCGTCCCTACGTTGGATTTGATATTCTCAAATAATCAGCTTGTCTAAACCAACAAATCCGCATATAATTACTAGTATATGTCAGTAAGACTTGTACCGGCGCTTTTGACCATAAGCTTAATGAACTTGGGCTTGTATACTCACGCTCAGGTTTTTTGCGAACCCCCTGCTATTGATGTTGAGCTAGGCGATGCTGAGCTACGTACGGACCAAAACTTTACCTGTTCTTACAACTCTAGAATTTGTCCTATTGTCTACTCAGACTCCAATAACGATGGTGTACGCGACCCTGGAGAGCTTGTTTTTCGGGACGTTGCAGTAGAACTAACTAACGAGGCAGAGACCAATATTATTTATACCGAGAATACCGACAACGGAGAAAATGCCTGCTTCGCACCGCTAACTGACGGCACCACATATCGAGTGCGAATTCTCAATGGCAGCGGGACCAACTGGCCTTCTCCTCAGATAACAACCCCAGGATACGATCCTAGCTTCCCTAATATTCAAGAATATGATGTAACCACCACAACTGGTACCCAGCTAGCAGAATTTGGTTTTTCACCAGGTGGAATTACCCTCAATGTACCAACAGACGTAACTTTGCTTGGAGTCACAACTGACGACGAAGATCAAGATACCTCAACAATTATCAGCCCAATTGAGGTCGAAGATACCCGCTCTGGAGTTACTGATTGGTCAGTTACCGGTGTTGTAGAGAACTTTGTTTCAACCGACTCACTCACAACTATCCCAATTGCCAATGCTTTTGATTCTAATCCAGGTACAATTACGATTATCAGCGGTTCGGCAGACGGTATTTCGGGAGGCTCAGGCTACACTGTATCTGGGACCACAGATCCATTTACTGTCATCCAAGGACAAAACAATAACGGTCTCGGAGAATTTAATATCGAGCACGGTATTACTCTAACAGTACCCTCTTACACTCCAGCAAAAGATTACGACTCCACCCTTACCTACACTTTAATTAATTAAGTAAAAAAAAGAACCCCTCAATTAATAAAGAGCTCAAATGGTTAATTTTTCCATATATTTTTTTGAAAAATTAAGATATGGTCATGTAAAATTATAATGGAGGCGATTAAACCAAATCCCAAGAATCTGATTGAGAACCTATCGAAGCCAAGTCTCCTTGCACTCCAGATAACCACTGCCAAACTTTGTCATCATTCGTGCGAGTAATAATATCGTCATTCCCGTCTCCATTAAGATCAGAGACTCCAATGATATCTTCTCCTGCCCAGTAACGAGTGCCGACATAGGTTCCATTACTTTGCCGCCCATCATACCAGATATGCACTTGGCGATTGCCATGTGTCCACACAATATCATCCTTACCATTCCCGTCAAAATCACCTACGGCCTCGATGCTCCAAGTGGTTGATTGATGACCAAGTCTATCTCCAGCTCCACTCAGTGGATCACCTCCTCCCCAGTAAGAGACCTCTTGATTACTTTGGTTACGAAATATTAAGTCGTCTTTACCATCACCGTTGATGTCACCAACTCCGACAGTTTCCCATACAGAAGATTGGTAACCGAGCCGTGAGCTAATATCTTGCCTTCCTCCCCACCAAGTAGACACTTCTTGTCCGGTGGGCCCCTTGAGTCTGAAGGTGATATCATCTTTACCATCGCCATTGAGATCTCCAATACCTAGTAAGCTCCAAGAATTACCTTGTCTTCCAAGTCTTCCTCCAGCAAATCGATTAGTATCATCCCAATAACCCACCTCCCCTTGTTCGTGCCACCAGGCAATATCAAGTTCATCATCACCATCAAAATCTCCTGTGCCAATAGCTTCCCAAGTCTTAGATTGGTACCCAAGACGGGTAAAATCAAAACGATCCCCACCATTCCAAGTAGAGATTTCATTATTGGCAATTTGTAAATGCCAGAGGAGATCACCTTTGCCGTCATTGTCTAGGTCGTTTGTGATGTTTTGTGAGATTGGAGAGTTTGCTGAAGTAAGTGTTTCAAAAGCATTAGTTCCATCTGGATCTTCATAGAATGTGAAACCTACTGCTGTAGAGTTATTTCTAATTCTTGAAGAATAAACTTCAATATGAAGGTGTTCGCCAGTACCAAAACCAGTTGCTCCTTGGTTACCTAATCTATCATTTAATTTTACCTTTTTACCTACAAATAAAGAAGGGTCAATTGAATCTAAATGATTAAGCGTTACCACAAATTCTTGTCCTACAAATATAAATGCCAGGGCTACTTGGTTGCCCCAGTTACCATTATAATCTGCGTAAATAATTTCTCCGTCCGCAGGAGCTAATAATGGTTGGTAAAATATTTTCCTACCATATTGATTCACTGTGATAAGATCGTATGCTTTTCCGGAAGTATGTTTTCCACCTCCAAGAACTCCATTACGATAATATTCATCGTGTGTTACATAAGCTCTTTGTCCAGCTGCATAAGGTAAATATATAGATACCATCGTTTTTCCTCTAAGAATATTTGTACAGACATTATGCTGCATAAGAATAATGACACGTATTTTTATATATGTCAAGTCAATATTCTAAACTACTAACAACTTTAATGAACATGTCATTACTTAAATCTTTTTCACCGTAATTGACTTGAACAGTATACTCTACAGTGCCATCTAGTACACCATTTAGCTTGCTATAATCAGAATTATTATCGTACTTTATGCTAGACACTGCCAATTCATTAAAAGGGCAATATGATATGGAAGAGGTAGTTGCTGTTAAGCTATTACCGTCTTGAAAAATATTTATACCATTAGGTAACGTATCAACTAAAATTACATTTGGATTCTCAACTTCGCAGCCGATAACTTCTAGTGGAAATAATGAAAAAGTTACAACTTCATTAGCATCGATTACATTAAGTACAAACACATTTTGCTCCGGATATATTTCTGATTTTGTAACAACCATATCTACATATGCTCTAGTAGGATACTCGAATGAAAATCCTGGAAAAAGCTCATTAGTATATGTTTGGTAGTCTTCTTCTATTTGATCTACAGCATAGTCTTTGGTTTCAGTTTCCGAAACGGAGTTTGCAGTAGAGCGATTTATGGTTTCCGATAGAGAGTTTTGTTCTTGGCTTGCAGTAGATTCATAAGATATTGATGTTTGTGAAGCAGTATTATCATTATCTAGCTGAGAGAATCCATATACCCCTCCCCCAATAACAAGCAGAGAGGTGATGGTGACCCCTATATATTTAGCCGTTTTAGTCATTTGTAAGATTTAAGATTAAGTTTTAATTAATAACAATGTTATACAAAAGGGTATAATTGTCAAGCAGCTTAAGGAATATTTGTGATACATACTTTTTATCATTTAGAACAAGACCAAATCCACACCTTGTTCTAATTGTAAGCCTTCGATTTTTCTGTTGAATATATTGTCCTTTGTGGCAGTGTTTTCTCCAAGTCTGAGCGTAGGGTTATTAAGACCGGGTTGTGGATAAAAAGATAGCTTTTCATACGATTTTTGGCTTAGATCGAAAGATACTTCCAAGGTTGTTTCCCCAGGCCTATCATTGATATATGCCCCTGCAACTAGGCTACCATCTGGATTTTGGTATACAAAACCTTCGTCTTCCAAATCTGCTACGGACTGGGCTGTGTTAGAGATCACTTCGGGTGTCCGAGCCTTATAGCGTGTATTTAACTGAGATCGTATCTGATAGTAGGGTCTCAACCCTCCGTCTTCAAGTTGTGGCGTGCTATCGACGTGAATGTTACTAGCATTTATCGGCAATTGGAATCCAAAATAATTAATTCCAAATGGATTGAACCCGCGCTGTAAAAACTCTGTCTGTCCAAGTTGCTGCTTATACTTCAACGTTATCCTGTATCCGCCGAAATTACGCTTGGCACTGATGCCAAAATTATTGTCAGTAATGAGTTGACGCTTATCTCCGCTCACATTTGATAGTAAGAACGTAATAGTGTCAGGGTTCAAATCTGCACATACTTGGTCGGAAGAAAACCCTATATTTCTTACAAAACTAGTCAAATCATTGCTTGGATACCACATCTGAATATGTCTCGCGAACAAACCATGCAAGAGGATTTGTACTATGTTACTAGGGCCATAATAATCCAGTATTTCATCAAAACTGTCTATCAAGCTTTCAAAAATATTTTTAATTTGTTTTTTTGGATTCGTAATATCCACAGCCTGAAAACTACTCAACCGTTCGATCTCGTCCAATAGATTATCCGGGTTAAATGTACCAACTTCTGGAACTTCAATTATCAAATCTGGAGGCAGTAATGTCTTTAAAATATTCGGAGTTATCATGTAGAGCTGGTTGATGGTAAATCCGTTTACACTCTTCTCAAATTCTTCGGCTAATAGTTCTGCTGAATCTCTAAAGCACGGAAAGAAATTCATGTTGTGGAGTCCTTGAGGGAGTGCCCGATTGTCAAAAAATCGCGCATACATCCACGTGTGAGGATGGGCTACAATTTCTTCTTTTGTTACATTCGAGACATAGTAAATTGACTGACTTTCTTTGATCGACAGCTCACCTTGACTAACCTCCATAATAATATATGACCCCGTAAAGCCTCCAGTGGGTCTCGCTTCTCCCGGATTTTGGTTGAAAAGAACTATGGTTTGCGCTGAGTAGTGACCGAGTAAAAATAATATTTTTTGCTGATTGACAAGTATATAATCAAGTAGGTCTAATGCTTTACTTACTTTATTAAACAAACCTAGCAATTCACTAGAAACAACCCCAGCTATTCTATATGGCCAAAGCGACCGCCAATAAAATCGAGTTTGCTCCATTACTTCTGGGGCTTTAGTAAAAAAATCCTGCAAAGCATTGGTAAATGTGGGCTTACTTACTCCGGCGCTAAGGCCACTGGAAGTTATTTCGTACTCTCCTAGAGGCTGTACAATTTTCTTCCATTCCTTGATCAAACCCAAGGCTTTTTTTGTTTCGTAAGTTGTCAGCCACTCTGTTAACCAAAAATTGTTCACTGGTTCAGCTATGGTGTTAACTTCGTCAATAATTAACTTCTCTAAACCATCCTCAAGATCTGCGGTCACTTTGAATAGATCGCTAATATAACTAATTAGACTTTCTTGGCGAGTTGAAATGTTACTATAACTTTGAGATATTCGGGCTAAAGTAGTTACCCCTAGCATCGCTATTACCAGACTAATTGTAATTATACCAAAAAACCAATTTCTTTTTCTACCGCCAGATATATTCTTTTTAGCCCAGTTTTGAGTGTTGGGATTTTTCTTCAGACCTCGTAGTTTGTCATGGAGTTGCAAGTGCTGATTCACGTGGCAAAATAAAATATGTTATATCTGCAAGGCTAGATCTGCTAAGCGATTGCTGTAGCCCCATTCGTTGTCGTACCACATTACTATCGTTAATAGATTGTTGGTATACTTTAGAAGATTGACATCAATGATCGCAGAATGAGAATTGCCAACTATATCACTAGAAACTAGCGGATCTGATGTTAATTGTAGAATACTTGGGTGCTTTTGTGAGTACTCTTCCAGACTTTTTCTAACAGACTCTTTTGTTGCCTCTTCATCTTCTAGCTCAACCACTAGTTGAATAATTGACCCAGACATTATAGGAACCCTCAAGGCACTAAGCTCTATCTTGCCTTGAATTTCTGGAATAACTTTCTCTACAGCCTTGGCCGCACCAGTGCTCGTAGGGATGATATTTGAAGCAGCCCTCCCTTTGCGAAAATCTTTATCACTCGGAGAATCCTGCAGTCTTTGGGTGGAGGTATATGCATGCACAGTAACTCCACTGCCCCGTACAATACCAAAGCTATCCTGCAGTACTTTTGCTACCGGGGCTAGGCAATTGGTTGTACAACTGGCATTGGAATATATTGGCAAACCCTTAGGAACTTCACTGACTCCAACTACGATCGTCGGGATAGTCTCTGATTTGGCTGGTGCAGATATAAGAACTTGTTTGGCGCCTGCTTGGAGGTGCTTTTTAGCCGCTTCTTCGTCCCTAAAGAAGCCTGTGCACTCAATAACCACATCTATATCGTGATTACTCCAAGGGATATTAAGTGGGTTTTTTTCGGCATAAACTGGCACTATTTTTCCGTTGATCATAATACCAGCTTCGTTAGCCTGAACGTCAAAACTTGGTTGCCCAAATGTTGAGTCGTACTTGAATAGATAGGCAAGATTAGCATTGGTTGTAAGATCGTTAATTGCCACAAGCTCACATTGATCGCTGTACTTTTCCAATAAAATTCTTGTCGTGAGACGGCCTATTCTACCAAATCCATTAATTGCAATTCTTTTCTTGGTCATATACTACTCAGACTAAGTAGAATTCTACTGGTTGTCAACGAATGATACCAGACGGTTGTCACACCGATATCACTATTCTGCAGGTGGTTTGGGTTTTTGGGTTATCTTTTTCAAAAAGGCGCCGATTCCACCATATATCTCCTGAACTTTATCTTTTATTCCCGGAATTAGCTTTAGGTCATAATAGAAAACTTTAACCAGAAAAGCCCCAATTGCTACAAATCCCCAAAAATATCTTGTGGAAGAAGTTCTCAAGAGTGCATACAACCCTAGTATTAAAATGAAGGCCAGATTTGAAGCCCATATCTTGACCGCAGCCAAATAGCCATCCTCATATCCTTGCTTCAGCCGTGGAGATTCTCGATCGTGATGTTTCACGTTATAGAAGAAAAACCATATCATGAAGAATAAACTATAAGATATTGTCCACACCAAAGTAAATATCAATAAATGAGTTAAAATTGTTTCGAGAGGTGGAATACTCAGTGGGAAAAAACCTTGACTAGATTCACTTGCACTTTCTACAGCAGATGCAGTGTCTGCGTTAGCTGGTGAAATCGCTTCGTATAGATCTTCAGACATATTTAGTTTATTTTGACTTTGTTTTACGCACCTCTAAGAGACCAATGTACAGAACTACCGCTATTGGTACAGCCAATAAGGCACCTAATGGCCCTCCTAGCTTCGAACCTATTGTTACCGCTAAGATTATTACTATCGGGTTAAGGCCGACTGCTTGATTCATTACTTTTGGAACTACAAATATTCCTTCTAGCTGCTGTACTATAAAATAGAATATAGCAACACTCACAACTTGTAAAGTGCTATTTTGACCAGTGGTTGCGGCGATCATTATAGCTGGGACTGCAGACAAAATCGGACCAATAATTGGAATTACTTCGAACAAACCCGCGATAATTGCAAGTGGCAATGCTAATTGCACACCAATCAAACTCAAACCTAAATACGTTATTACACCTATTATCAGCATAACAAATATTTGTCCACGCAGCCAAACCCCCAGTTTCTGCTCTACAGTATCCCAAAGCTTTGAAATTTTGTATTGGTTTTTATCACTAGCAAAATTTAAGAAAAATTCTTTGATTACTCCATGATCTGCTAGAAGATAGAACGTCAGCACTATAAGTGTGATTACCGAAAGAAAGCCATCGAAAACACTTGCTCCAAGCTTGAGTATATCTCCAGATGAATCTTGCAACCACCCAAATAAATAATTTTGGATAGCCACTTCAAGCTCAACCTTATTATCGACGTTAAATATTCTTTCTAGAGGGAGGTTACTTGTAAGATCTGCTATAATAACGGGTGTTTGATCAATAAGGGCTTGTGTTTCTATCACAACATTTGGTACAACTGGAGCTAGTAGCAGATAGGAGAGCGCTCCTCCAACAATCACCAAGCAGAAAATAGTAAGAAGTCGAGGAATTTTTTTTGCCTCTAGGTAATCCACTATAGGGTTTAGTGATGAGGTTATAATAATCGCCAAAAAGACTAGTGCAACAATTTCTTTTACCTGATATAAAAGAAAACAAACCAATCCTAGAAGTATTAGTTTTACCACATCTTGGATGTTGGCTTCGAAATTGAACATAGTTGCATATTTACCAATACTGCTATTTTTGTCAAGTTCTTTCCACTCAAATTATTCACACTTTTATAATTAAAAAGGTGGCTTTCACTACAAATGCTGATAGTAGAAAATAAGACCGCTCTTGTTATTAAGAACGGTAATTTTACTCATTGTGAATATTTTTTTAGTAAAGTATCCAAACGTATTTTGACTTCAGGCGAAAGATTTTTTTTGTACCTTTGCTCCGGTAATTATGCAGTTTGTTAATTAATACCCTACGCAACCCTTTTGATTTATAACATATTGGAATTACCTCGTAATATTCGATGAGATCGCAGATATTATCCCACATTTGTTCTTGCACCAACTGAAAGATAACTAGGATTTCACGAATCTCATTTTTAAGCTCTGGTTTTAGATCTTTTTGTCTGTCTTCAGATAGATATTTTTCCAACTTAATGCCAAGGATATTGTGTAGATAGTTAGACCCTCTTTTTCGCTTTGGGCGAGCTTGAGTACACCTCATCAAATCTACGATATTCATCCACATTTGCTCTTTAGCATAAGCGATAGTCGAGAGCATTCTATCTATCTCTGACTGAGTATACTCGTTCATATTTGGAGTACATCCATTGATAATGTATCCGAGTAATCGCTGGTTTAACTTTGTTAATAAAAAACTAGCTTTTGTGTCTTTTTTGATAAATCTGCGACCTCTGAACCCCAAGAAATCGAATATGTTAACCCATGCTTGCAATTCCCAATCCTCTAAGTCTTGTAATTTATAACATATCGATCTTCGTAACTCATCTGGAATCTCTAATATAAGATACTCCTTAAGGAATTTTTGTAACACGTTGTACAGCTTTGCTTCCTTTTTGTCACGCGGCCGATGTAAATGTATAGATAAATAATAATAAAGAGTATCGAATTCGGCGTTTTTCGGAGCTTTGTTAGAGCCGGTTAAGCCTGCAACATTGGAACCTCTATTTAAAGCCACCTCAATATCTTCAACGAATCTGTCATTGTGTATATACCGACTTATATGCTCAGCATATTCTTGCTCTAATTCAGCTTTGGTGTGTTCACATAAAGACTGTAGATCGAAATGTTTTATATATCTAATATTAAGTACAAACCCAACGTTTCCGTATACAAAACTATCAATGATGACGTGCTCTATATTTTTTAGGTAAAATAATATGTACGGGTAGTACCTTATACTTTTTTGTTCGCTTTTCCGCGCAAGTATTCCAAATTTTTGGTGGGTTTATTATCTTTTAGGTATCCGCCACTTTCTAACCAGCTACAGAACTTCTGAAGCCACTCCAGTTGTAACTCAGGCTTATGAAATTGATTTTTGTTACCTATTTTTAGCTTTTCATCACTTGACGTTTGGAGACCCCATGTATCGAAATTATTTACTGGAAAGTATGTCTGGAGTATTTCAAGACATACTTCTTCAGGATTAGCTTGGTCGAAATCTCTTGATGATAAATGCTTTATAATTAAGTCACCTACTTCTCCTGATTCAGAATTCACTAATCGGAGCCAATACTCTAGTCGATTGATTATCTCAAGATAATAGCTCTTCATTCTTGGATTAGACTGCTGCTCACTAACACTCTGCAAATTAGTAATTTTATTTCTAATATCATTCAGTAGATCCATTTAATCATATATACTACAATACCGCGTTATACTTTTATACGGATGATTACTTGTCAATATGAGATAAAAAATAGCCCTTGTGGGCTAGATTCTATATACTTCGTGAGTCAATACTCAAGTGATTAGCGAACGTTAATAATAACCGCTTGCTTGTGAGTATCCACACCGTTCAAATCTTGTGCAATGAAAGTAACTTCGTACGTTCCATCTTCTTTCCAGTTCCATGCTGCCAAGTCTACCAAAGACTGCTTGTGAGGATATTCCTCTTGTGAGTTATTCATCCAGTTATAAGCATCTCCTCCAACTTGCCAGAACATGTTGTAATCGTTGACATCACTACCAGCAAGTAACGCCTTAAATGGCTGAACACCGTTGACATTGATTCCTTGACCTGGCCACCATACTTCGATATCTCCAAGGTTGGTTACCATTTCATCCTCTACAGTGACAACTTCGCCAGTATCGGTATCGACTTCCACCTCACCTTCAGGGTCAAGAACCACTGGAGCTGGAAGGTCGTCTAAGACATCTTCACCCCCTGCTCCAATGGCAGTCTCAACTACGCTGATAGTTTTAACTTCGTTGAACCAGCTGTATAGGTTTTGCCAGTTTCCAGAGAAAATTCCAACATTCACTTTGAAATCTCCAGCAGCTTCTGGCGTCCAGATCATTTCGAAGTTTTCCACTTCACCTCCAGCGATATCAGCACCAGTTACGAAGTCTTGGAATACTTGAGTCTCTCCATCATAGATTTCTAAGTTTACAATAACATCCTCTGCATCAGCTTGTGACAAGTTACTTACCTCAGCACTCAATTCGATATCCTGACCCAAAACAGGGCTTTCAGGAAGATTAATCACTGTTGTTTCAAATAACAAGCCATCGTTGACTGCTGGATTTGTTGTTTCTTCTGCCTCTTCAACTACCTCTTCTTCAGCAACAGGTTCCTCTGATACCGGTGGAGTAACTACATCTGCAGGTGTACCGTTTCCATTATAGTAACGCTTCAATACTTCTCCTGCTGGTTTGTTCCATGGAGTGTAGTCAGTATTACCCTCTCCTCCATACCATGGAGCTGAGTTGTAATCCCACATATGTACACCTTTAAGATATGGTACATTCTCGAAGTAAGAAAGTAGTCCTTCATACGCGATTTCTTGGATGTAAGGGTTGTAATTACCTCCTGAACCGTAATCCCAAGGTCGCTCTAAAGCAAAGTCAACACTTCGATATCCGATTTCAGTAAAGATAATTTCCTTACCCCATCGATCTGCTAATGGGCGAAGATCATTGTAATCAATATCTCCCCAGAAATTTTGGATGCTCTCCACATCGTACGCTCCAGCTTTACCTGGCTCGTAGTATCCAGACACTCCGATGTAGTCTAAAGCGTCCCAGAACTCGATGTTATTTTTTTCATCAAAAGCTCCACCCCAGTTACCTCCGTAGGTCAAAGCTCCTGGGTAGACTGAACGTACAGACCCAATAAGATCATACCAGTATCCTGTGTTCTCCGAATTTTGAGCAGCACTCGCAATTCCAACCATTTCGGTACCTAGAACGATCATTTCGGCACCTGTTTCAGCACCAAGTCTACCTAAGTCGGAAGCAATTTGAGAATAATTACCAAACCATTCAGCTCGATTACTTGGGTTGATATAAGCCCTCCAACCATCGTTAGATTCTACAAACAATTTGTAGCTTACTTCTAGTCCAAGTGATTTCGCAAAGGCAGTTCCTTCTCTAAGAGCATTATCTGATGCTGTATTCCAACCTCGGAACATTTGATTTTCACTTCTACCATATTGATAGTAGGTGGTCACTAGTGATACGTGATCTACACCTAAAGTTGTCGCATTCAAAACTGATTGCTTAAAGTCATCAGAAGCAAAATCTTCAGTCCCTCGAGATTGAAAACTCACTCCTTTTTGCCAATCTGCTGCATACGCTTCTGTCTTCACTGAGTTTAAAGAAACGAAACTCAAAAAAGTAGCTGCCATAAGCCCTACAGAAAATAAGGCCAGCAGCTTTTTCATGTCATGTACTATATTTGTCATATTTTCTTACCTTATTAATATTATTGAATTAAAGATTTATTCTTATTTTAGTTATTTATTGTATTTAGAGTTTTTATATCTTTTTACTCATCTTAACCCCTGCGTCGTAAGACTCTAAAAGTACTTTATATATGCAAAAAATTTAGTTTTTTTGTCAAGTAATCGAGTTACCTCTTTTGTGGATAAAGTTATCAATAGATGTTTAATTTTGCCAAGTAGTTGTGGATTATTCAAGGTTTGTATAATTTATATATAATACCTTTTATGTTATATTTTTTTGTATTTTTATGAGACTATTTTTTTGTAATAGACACCTAAAGATTAAGGTTCTTTATGATGCAAATCAGACCATAGCTAAGGTTGACAAATCTACAATTTTAATGCTTTATATAAGCATTATGACCTTCACACCCGATTCAAAGAACGTAGAACACCAACAGCAGGGAGTCTCTCTTTCGTCTGCAAATACTCAACGCGAGCTCCGAACTAGAAAAATGAATACTCTGAGAGCTAGAGGTATCGATCCCTTTACTCCTTCATCCAAACGAGACATGCATCTTGCAGAAGCTAAGGAGCTCTTCGAAGAGGACTTTGAAATGAAAGAGTCAGTAACATTAGTAGGTTTTGTTTCAAGCAAGCGTGGCTCTGGTAAGATCAGTTTTGCGTCAATTCAAGATGAAAGCTGTCCGGCTGGATTTCAATTCGTATTCAAAGCTGATCAGGTGGCAGGAGAAGAAGAAAATCAATTAGACTTTAAGGACTTCCAGAAACTTATTGATGAAGGGGACTACATTCAAGCCACAGGGACACTCCAAAGATCACAGCGCGGAGAACCCTCACTGTTTGTTGATTCTTACAGACTACTAACCAAATCTTTGCGGCCTCTTCCTGATAAGATTGAAAATATCGAAGATAAATACCGCCGCCGATATCTAGACATGAAACTCAACCCAGAAGTGCGCGAAATGTTCAAACAAAAAAGCAGGTTTTGGTCATCAACTCGCGACTTTATGGTTAAGAGTGGGTTCTTAGAGGTAAGTATGCCTACGCTTGAGCATACAACTGGAGGCGCCGAAGCAGAACCTTTTGTTACACACCACAATGCCCTGGATCAAGATTTTTACTTACGAATCAGCTCCGAACTCCATCAAAAGAGGATGCTTGTCGGGGGATTTGAAAAAATTTTTGATCTCGATAAGAACTATCGCAACGAGGGCATTGACGACGAACATTTGCAAGAATACACCCAGATGGAGTTTTATTGGGCCTACGCTGATTATAACAACCTAATGGATTATTGTGAGGAGCTTATGAAGCATGTAATCAAGCAAACTTTTGGTTCGCACACCTTAACTTACGACGAGAATACCCAGGTCGACTGGTCTAAGCAATGGCCCAGAATTCCATATTATGACTTCATTAAAGAATACGGTGGAGTTGATATTTCTCAGTGCAATACTGTAGAGCAATTGAGAGCAAAAGCAACTGAACTTAACCTAGAGTATGAAGAAAGCGACGGTGTTGGCCGGCTGATAGATCTGATCTACAAAAAAACTGCTCGCCCGAAGTGTATTGAGCCTGTTTGGCTAATCGACCAGCCAGTGGCCGTGTCTCCTTTGGCAAAGCGTATTCCAGGTAAACCAGATTTTACTCAGCGTATCCAACTTGTTGCCTATGGTAGTGAGCTTTGCAATGGTTATAGTGAGTTGAATGACCCTATTGATCAGCTTGAACGGTTCGAAGAGCAGCAAAGACTACGTGAAGAAGGAGATGGCGAGGCAATGATGCTTGATCGAGACTATGTGAATGCTTTAGAGATTGGAATGCCTCCAGCGGCAGGATTTGCCTATAGCGAACGTTTGTTTAGCATGCTGCTTCGCAAACCTATTCGTGAGGTAACCCCATTCCCTTTAATGCGCAAAGAAAAAGCCATTACTACTGGCAAAAACAAGCAGACTATAGTTGCTCACAGTGTTATCCTCAACACAGCCGATATGCAGGCATGGGAGAAAATGAACACAGCATCTCATTTGGCTAGTTCTTTTGCGGCCCGGATTGGGACGCAACTCTTCCACACTTTAGAAAGTCCAACTAAAGACGGGGTGACCATTCTAATGAACATACAGAATGCTATTGTTATCAAGCAAGCTACCAATCCCAAAAACTTACACTCACTTATTCAGAGAGCCGAGGCTGATAACTTACATGTTGTTACGTTCACTCGAGACATGCTAAAATCAAGCGATGATGTCAAAGTAATGAAAGGCCATGCCTCAAAAAACTCTCACGAAATTGAATACTTGGGAGCCTTAATCTATGGCCCAATAAAAAAAGTAAAACCCCTCACTGAGGACTTTGACTTATGGAGCTAAGAACGTATCTACAGTACTAGATCCTTACTCCTGAATTAAGCAGGTAAAATACACCGATGGCGAATCCAGCAACGAACCCTCCAGCATGTCCCCAGTTGTCTATATTCTGGATGGTTAAGGTTATGAATGCTAGGAAAACTATATTTATCGCCACACTACCCAAAGCGCTAATGTTTCCTGTAAGTACTGCCCAGGCTGTATAAGCACCAAATAATCCAAAGATTGCCCCAGAGGCACCGACACTAGGATTTTTGTTAAACAAGAACGAAAACAGAGATCCAGATAAAAGCGAGGAGAGGTATATCACACCAAACTGTACTGGTGTATACAATCCGTTGCGTAACAATCCAGTACCCAAGCTGTATAGTGACAACATATTAAATCCTAAGTGCATGACATCAGAATGTAAAAATCCAGCAGTGATTAACCGATAAAACTCCCCGTCCGCAATAGCTTCATTCTCTTTCCAGCCTAGTGCTAAGAAGTTCAAGAAACTTGAGGAAACTCCCGGGAACTGTATCAAAAAAGGGAGAATGTATACAACGACGTTGATGGCGATAAGCCCATATACTATAAATAACATAGAACTATATTTTCTTTTTGTATGGCAGAACTAGGGTTGCAAGCAAACCGACAAGTAATCCGGCCAAGGCTGGTAATAATTTTACTTGAGGACTGGTATTTTGTATGGCCACTGCTTCACTGAACTCAGTTTGAGGCCTGATCTGATATTGAGCATTTCTTGTGGAATTCCATTCTTGAACGATCTGCAGATATGCTTCTTTGACCCCTTCGATAAACTTGTCACCTTCTTCTTGTGTTTTGGTTTCGGTTGATAGTGTTACGAACCCTGCGTTTGAGTTGGTTATGTTATAGAAAGCGTTCTCAAACGAATATGTTGGGGTTGCCCCCATTTTGGCTGCAATAATTTCTTGATTTTCAATCGCTGTAAAGCGCTCCTCAAGGAAAAACGAAAGGCTCTGCAGAGATTCATTATACCCAACGCTTGCTTCACCGTCTTTTGGAAAATCTGTGTTGTTGTAATTAAGTCCCACACCGACACTTGCAAAGTAATTTACCTGTTCAATCTTACCCCTCAGAGCAAAGCTACAGATGAGTGTGGTGAGCAAGATGACCCACCAGTATTTCATAAATCTGCCTAGAATATCATTAAAAGTCATACATTAAATTTACATTTATGCTACATTTTTTATGGATTTGAGTCAAGTATGGGTCACGCACTTGACTACATGCTACAAAACGTTCTTAATTACGTTTACAAAAGCTTTTACTTTGTAAACTTTATAAAACTATTAAATAATCATTTATGACTAAAAATAAATCATTCATCGACGAGTTCATGGGATTCGTAAAAGGATTCGGTGTAATTGGTCTGGCTATCGGTGTTGTTATCGGTGGCGCAGCAAAAACTATCGTTGACAGCCTTGTAGCAAATATCATTGAGCCTATCTTGGCTATGATCGGAGGACTCGACAACATCTCTGAATTATGGGTTGTTGAAGGAATTAAATTCGGTGCTTTCATCGGAGACCTAATCAATTTCTTGATTTTGCTTTGGATTGTATTCGTTGCTGTGAAGATCATTATCAGCCGATTCTTGTCTCCTAAAGAGCGAGAAGACATGGGAATGTAATTTACACCCCTAGAGTTGATTTATTGAACAATAAACCCCGCAAGGGGTTTGACTTTATTCTAATTTTTATCTATTTATAATCTATATGAACTACCCTAACACTGCCTCCAGCTTTGGATCAAAAGCTTCTCGAACTACTGATAGAGTGGGTTTTATACGCCGCACATACCTACATCTTTTCTTAAACATAATTTTATTTAGTTTAGCAACTTTTGCGGTTTTATCTATTCCGATTATTTCAAATACGATATTCACCATTGCCGGTACTGGCTGGGGATGGTTGATTGTTCTCATTGCTTTTGGAATTGGAGCAGGTTTCCTACAATCTCTCGCTTATCGATCCTCATCTAAAGGCGTGCAGTACGGTGCACTACTAGGTTTTATAGCCTTAGAAGCAGTCATTTTCTCACCCATCGCTGTCATTGGTGCCCGGGCCGGTGTTCTGGGTATGGGTTTGTTGGCAACAAGTGCGTTATTTGGAATTCTTACGGTGCAAGTAATGCTTACCAAACAAAACTTCGACTTTTTACGCGGCTTTTTGGTTGCCGGCAGCTTGATTTCCTTTGGGGCAATGATTGTGGGCACTATATTCAAACTAAGCATCTTTGGTACTATATTTTCAGTGCTCATGATTATTTTGATGTGTGGGTGGGTTTTGTACGATACATCCAAAATTGTTCGCAACTATCCAACAGATAAATATATAGCAGCCTCGATTGCGATTTTTGCAGATTTTGTAACCCTTCTATGGTACGTTATCAGACTCTTATCCAATAACAGTTAGTCACTAAAAAAATATACGCTGAATTTGACTATTTTTTAAAAGACAGCTATTTGTTAATGGACCTACTACATAAACAAAAAAATGAAGTTTGAAGAGTATATTCAGAATCCATTTTTTACGGACTCCGAGTTAGAAAGTATTATGCAGTGGAAGTATATTAAAATATTTTTTCTGACTATAGCATGCTTTTCTAGTTTTCGAGTAACAATAAATATTGACCTAAATCTGTTGCACTCTATATTTGCAATGGCAGGATTAGTTTTTACATTTAGTTACGGACTTTTTGTGTTGTTTCGTCACATCCACTTGATTAATAAGCGAGGTAATCAACTATATCCTTCATAATTATTAATTTAAGATTCGAGTATTTAGCCGCCTTACAATGTATTGAGCGGCCTTTGTTGTGTATTTATGGATTTAAGCTAGCTTCTCTCGCAATAATTCACTGAACCTTTTTGGATTTCCTTGGCCTTTGCTAGCTTTCATGCACTGCCCTACTAAAAAGCCAATTACTTGAACCTTACCCGACTTATACTCTTCGACGACACTTGGGTTGTTGTTAATCGCATCATCTACAAACCCTGCCAAAGCACCGTCATCGGTTACTTGAAGAAGATTATTTTTAACTACAATCTGCTCAACAGTGTCGCTAGAATCTACTTTGATTTCGACAATTTTGGCTACACCTTGATTGGAAATTTTTTCTTCAGCAAACAAACTAGCAACTTCTATAATCTCTTGGGCGTTTAAGATTGTTTCTGGGGCAACTTCTTTCTTGGTTGCAACACCAATAATGTTGGAGGTTATGAGATTGGCGACAGTCTTTGTTAGTTTGGGATTGATAGCCTGAGTTGAAGCAAATAGCTTACCGAGAGCTGGCTGATTTACCAACGTGTTAGCCGCTTGTAAATTGAGACCTAGGGACAAATATTCTTCACGCTCTACAGAAGGAAGCTTAGGAAGGTCTGTAGGCATGTTGCTCTCGTCAATCTCCAATATCTGCAGATCTGGCTCCGGAAAATACCGATAGTCCATCGCATCTTCTTTGGACCTTTGGCTTTCGGACCTGTTGAGGTCGTCTTTCCAACCGCGGGTTTCTTGTGTCGGTCTAGTACCCTCATCTAATAACTTAGACTGACGACTAATCTCGTACTCAATAGCCCTACCAAGGGAGCGGACTGAGTTGATATTCTTGGTTTCGGTTCGGTAATCCGGAAGAGTTCCAGCAGTGTGCTGCTCTTCGTTCTGGAGAGATACATTGCAGTCAAATCTCATCTGACCTTTGTCCATATCTGCGTCAGAGATTCCAAGTCGACGTACCAGGAGTTGTAGCTCATTAACAAAAGCCATCGCTTCGACGCTCGAGTGAATAACCGGTTCGGTCACAATCTCGACAAGCGGGGCTCCTGAACGATTAAAATCTACGTACGTTTTACCGTTGGAGTGGAGTAATTTGGCCGCATCAGATTCGAGATGTGCTCTGGTAAGTTCTACTGATCCTGGTGTGAATTCGCCACTTTTTTTGTCTTCAATATAAAAATCTATCTGACCGCCTTCCACAATCGGGTTGTCATACTGAGAGATTTGATACCCGGTTGGAAGATCTGGATAAAAATAGTTTTTGCGATCCCATCTAGTTTGCTTGGGTATGGTTGCACCCACTGCTTTTCCAAATGTAATTGCCTTGAGAACCGCTTCTTTGTTGAGCACTGGTAATGCTCCAGGCTGCCCAGTACAAAACGGACAAATATTCTTGTTTGGATCATTCGGGGCGTATTCGTTGAGACAATGACAAAATAACTTAGTCTTGGTGTTAAGCTGTACGTGGATTTCTAATCCTATCACGGGATAGTAAGTCATAAATAGATTGTATAAGCTGGCAGTATTTTAGCTTCGTTTAACCAAAATTGTCAATTGACATATTTGCTCCAATATCTAACTATATTCCTTATATGTCCAAAGATTTGTACCCTGACGCTCGACTAGACACTACTGATCGAGCAATTTTGCGCGAAGAATTTGTAGACTTCGGCGATATGTGGAATACCACCACTCATCTTATTAAGAATTCCTGGAAACCATTTTTGTGGAAATCTGTCCTTGCAAAATTCTTACTCATCATCGCTGGTTTTATTGGCGCTGGTATCTTACTTGCTCCGATAGCTCAAGGCTTTGTAGAAAATATTGAATTTGGATATGACGGGACTACTTATTCGCTGACTGAATTTGCAGAATTTTTTGAATCGATCGAAGGAGATGAACCCATCGACTCTAATGAAATCACTTTGAATACCGACCAAGTTGAGAAGTTTCTCGATCAAAACGGTAGCCAAGCCCTTATTGCTATCGGCGTGACAAGTATTGTGGCAGCTGGTATTGGGTTGATCATGGCCTTACTCAATATCCGTATTGTAAAATTATTCATGAACAAAGAAGAGGAAGGTCTTTTGAAGTTCGATAAGAGCACCTGGCTAGCACTACTTAAGATCGTCGTAGTTATGTTTGTTTTTGGAATCCTTGCTGGAATCGCCAGAGGTGTTTTTGAAGCAGTCACTAATAGCAGCTTTGTACTGACTTTCCTCAACCAGCTGATTAATTTTATATTTTATAGCTTCTTTGGTCTCTTTAGCTTCTTCATTATTCTTGATAAGACTGGGGTTGTGCAATCGATCAAGCAATCCTTTCAGAGTATGAACGATGTATATTGGAAGAACGTACTTCGCTGGTTAATGTACCAATTCGTATATTTTGCCGCCTTTATTGTGCTGATGGTTGTATGTTTCTTGTTGCTGATTGTGCTTTCTGTTGTGATTACCACTAGCAGCGCCCTACTAAGTTTCGTATTCATTACTGGCCCAGTCTTCTTGATTTACTTTGTAGGATCTTTGCTACTAGAAACATTCTACCTTAGTTTTAATACAGTCTCTTACTACAATATCCTGCACATAACCGATGTAGAATAGAAAAGGAATGAAAGGTGTTGATTTTGGTTTGATTTGCAAAGTTCAATCGCTTGAGGTGTTACTGACAAGCTTTGGGGAATATTGACAATAAACTTTTAATGTGTTTTAATTTGATGTATTCAATACTGAAAACGGAGAACTTAATTGAGTCAACTACACAAATCACAAATTGCTGATAGGTTTGGGGAACTTCTAAAGGAAGCAACCTCGAGAACTGAGGATGTTTATATCCCTGGACTTGGAGGCGGCGCTTTTAATCTTGTCGTGAAGTATATGTTTTGCTTGCAGAAGGACACTCTATGGACACTGATAGAAGAATGTATCAACGCACAAGACAAAGGTACTATATTTGAAAAAAAGCTCAAAGAGCAAGTAAGTGGAAATGTGGATAGGAATTTTTATGTTCCTGGTATCGGCAATAGATCTTTTGAACAAGTACTAAAACATATGCACTCTCTTGATAAAGAGCGGCTGTGGGAAATTTTAAGAAAATCTTGCCTAGGGACGTCTTAAAATAAAACAAAGTTGTTGAAAAACCACCTTGATCTGTTACGGAATAAGTAACAGATTTTTTGCACAAAAAAAAACACCGAATACTGAGTAAACGATGTTCGTCGAATCTAATGAAAGCACTTTCTAACTAGTTTGGTATTTCTGGTGCTTGACCTCCAAAAATTTCTTCACTGGTTAAACCTATTTCCGCAAACTGTTGCCAGTGCTGCCTAGCTAGCTCAATCGCTTCACTTCTGAAGCAAGTGAGCGTCTCGTCGGAGTAGGTCCCTCCATACTCAACATACACATCCCTCCATTTTGTCACTGGCATGCACATGATTTTTTCTGGTGACTTGGCCTTAGTTGCTTCTGGCAAAACCCGTGCAAGCTGGTCTTTAGTTAGTCGTGTCGGGTTAAGCTTTGCTCCAGGAGGGTCAGTAAAACACCCTTCCGTATATGTGAGTCTAAAGCTGGGAGTAAATGTTATTTTATCTCCTTCAATAGTCTCAGAGAACTTGATCATTGCCTTATCAAAGACAGTGATTACGTGCTCTTGCTCAAGGACAAATTTACGAAATATCCCGAAACCTTTTCCATAGTAAAACTTTTTACTAGTAGGAATCCCTAAGCTGACGACCGCATATTCGCCTGGCTTTAGATCGATGTATGGATCTAAATACCCCAAGTGATCGGGCAATGTTTGCTTGTGATTAAGGATAATCACGTCGCGGTCGATAGACTTAAATAAATAAGTCCATTCTTGGACAGAAAGTTCGTTGTCGGCAGGTTTGTTTTCATCAATAAATTGTTGTAATCCAGAAGAATAGTTAGTCATTTTTTTAATTTCCTAGTTTTTTATATAGGGCATACGCTATCAAAAAGATATCGAACCCATCCCCGTAGGGGAACTAACAACAAGAATGGTATGTAATGACTTACTCTAAGAACTCTAACCTATTTAGATAATACCATGTTTTTATAGTATTGTCAATACAATTTACTCACCTATCCCTGCTCTGCATCGAGAGTATCTAAAAAACTCTTCGAAACTTTTAACTTTTGTAATTGAAGTTGACCCGTCCCTATGGACAAGGATTTAGACTCTCCCAGTTATAAAAAATAGCCAACTGATAATCCCCAGCTGGCTTTAATACTGTCATTCTTATACTTGTATTGACTTATCTCTCCCTGTCCATGCAATTAGCATAGGAAGAGAAATCTTCAGTTAATACCTTATTGTGAGAATTAGTTACAGCCACAGTTAAAACAGTCATGGTTTTCAGGACGATCATTATCGCACTTGCCGTTATAGTGGAGCTTAAAACGGAAAGCACCACAATAACTACACTCATCAACACCTCCATCTTAGGTTTTTAGGAATCGATTATTTAATGGCAGATCTGAGTCCAAAACGATCTCAGATCTCTTTTGTTTTAGCGGCAAAAACTTCTATTATGTCAACGCTGTCTAATAAGTGTTTAAATAAATCATTTTTTAGATAAATGGGTATTTTATCGTTTAGTATATTTTATACATTTTGTCAATAATATTTTAAGAAATATACCAGAACTAAAAGTAGCCTGGTATTATGTTGTATTCTTTCCACTTTTCTTATTTAAAGACGAAACCGATTTATAGTTGGAAGCCACCATACAGCCTATGATGGTAAGATAGGATATCTCGCCAAGAGTATTTGTATAACCCTTCCATACCACCTTCGACATTGGATGTTTCAAAAGCTAGCTCGTTTTTGCTCCAGTAATCTAAGCACTTGCGTAGATACCCTGAGTCGAATTGAGAGTACTTGTTAATTGGCTCTCTCTCACCCTGTGCTCCATCTGTAGGATAGGCTGTTGTCAACTCCCATTCTTCATTTGAATTTTTGAATATCCATATTTGAAGTATTGACGCAGGCATTGGATCTTCCAATGAAATCCTACTTAAATTCGGAGCTCCGGCTCTTCTTCCAAAGAGTACTTTATCATCGAAGCCAATTGGGTCGGATGATATTTTGCCTGATTTGCCCCACATTCCAAACTCATCTTGTAGATCAACAAGTAATCCTTGTTTTTTCTTGGTGAGGTCTGGAGTAATTTTTGTTGCTGCAGTTACGACCAACTCATTAGTTATCTCTCGATGACGCTCAAGGTGGGCGACAGATTTTTCAGAAATAATAAGTTGTTGGTTGTTGGCAAAAGAGGCAGTTCCAGTTTTCATATTTATATTCTTTTATTTTGTTGTTTATGCCTTATATTTTTAATACAAGGTAGATTAACTACGAGAATCTATAGACAATCTACCTAGAATTAAATAAAATGAGGTTTTGCAAATACACAAAACCTTACACGATGTAGTAAAATTCAAAAATAACTGTTTAACCTAATCTTGATCCTCCCACTCTAAGAATTCAACTGTAAGCTCAATCTCCGTCGGTTGAAATTTAATAGTTGAGTAGTCTCCAGTCAACATTTCGTTGGACTTGAAGGGTGCGACTCCTTCCGCCATTGCCCATGTGAGATGGGGTTTATCGTTTGAAGAATCTATTCCAGACCCCTTTAATGTTACCGGAATAGCGGCAATTTCATCATTGTAGCAAAACTTGCCCACTACAAGAGAAACATTCTGTCCTCGCAATTCTTCGTAGTCTTTTAAGACTACTCCAAATTACATGGTCACATGGAGATGGTTTGGTCTTGCATTAAGACCTTCGGTTATGTGTATTAGCTTCTCCAGCTCGGCTTTGGAAGACTCGCTAAGAGCTGCCCACACAATTCCTTTTCCATTTTTAATACCCATGATTTTTTATCCGTATTTTGTAAGTGAAACTATCAGGCTTGAGTGCCTTGACTTCTATATCATACCATTTATTTGTGCTTTTGTTAAGTTTATTTTGTAAAGAACTTAACTAAGGGCATTTTCACATGTGTCAATCAATTTGAAGAGGAATCAAAGGAATTTGACAGTTAGGCAATCACCATGGTCAGCAACCTTGCCAAAAAAATAATCGTATACATTTTGCATACGATTTTGAACTCTTGTTTTGGAGACACTTATATTCAGACGAGCTTACTTACCCATTCGAAGTGCTCGTCAGTTATTACAGTGCCTACTTCTAAACCCATAACCAACTCAGCTAGATGATCGATCAGACTAATGTAGGTCGAATGTTTGATTTCTTCCAAGAAATTATAGATCTTATCTTTTATTTCTCTTTCTTCCAAATTTGGCTTAATATAGACTTGACTTTGATCGTTAATTACGACACATTGAGGACATATTTCTCCAGATTTGATCTTGGCAAATTGTTCGTCAAACTTCTTACCAACAGCCGCCACTGAGTAAATTAGATTTACTTGACGGAGTAATTTTTCAATATACGGCACTCCTTCGCTTTTGAAGCAGCAGAGAGTATTATCTATTGAGGGCGATCCCCATTCTAGGGCTCCACAAATACGATAGTCTGCGGTAGGTAGTACAACAACCTCTTCTTCCATATCGATTGATATTGGCTTATAGGTATTTAGAGACTCTAGGATTTCACTCCTTCTGTCGAATAAACACCTTACCTTACCTTGGCCACTGGTTGAGCGACCGGACATCAGCAAGGAGGGTTCGAAGATTAGCTTTTCTCCACAGAAATTGGGTGAGTATGTGACTTTGCATGACTCTTCGCTGTCGAGAGTCTCAATCAGATACGATTTTTTCAAGACCGTTACGGCACCAAGACCAAGTAAGCCTTTGGATACTACGTGCTCCTCACATGTTTCTTCGTCGAATAAAATGATCATCACTTCATTTTCTCTAGTATTTCTTTTTTGAATATAGTGGTATTCCTTAGGAATATCTTCTCCTGGTTTTATGATTAAGACGTCTTTGTACAACCCTTTAATAATTACCAGAATTTCTTCTAAAGATATTTCCACTTCCTGTGGTTGATTTTCTTTGATGATTTCCTGTAACTTTTCAGAGTAGTAAATTCCCATTTTTTTATATCCTCGTTATTGTATTGTTTTGAGCTTTGCTATTTAGCTTATATTATATTTACCATATATTTTTATATATGTCAAGACAATCATAGCCCCCCCCTGCAATTCTGAAGATAAAAAAACTCCTGAATAATAAATATTCAGAGGATTAATGATGTAACTAACCTTTTTGCTTCTAGTGCTAAACTAGTTAAGATGTGTTTCATTCCTAACTCATACGTTATACCATATATAATTTACTTTGTTAAGTATATTTGCATTTACTCAAAAAATAATACAAGGTGAAAACCGCTTCGAAAAAAGACTAGATTTAAGTGAAGCTCCCATGGGTTTACACCCGGGATATCTCTTCCTTCGAAAGCTCGTTACTTTCCCAACCGAAATCGCTTCACGATTCAGCTGCCAATCCCACAAGCTTACCATCGAGGTATTCTTCGCAGGAATAAAAAAATGCCTCTCAAAATATATCTGAGAGACACTAAGTTATAAATTATTGGTAAGATAGGTTATTTTTTAATAAACATTTTGATACCATCAACTACTGTCTGAATTGGCAAAGTCGAAGCCATAGGTTGACCTCGTTTCACATCTCCACGAGGGGAGTTAGTGAACAAGCCTGGTTTTCCACCCCACCCTGCCTCAAGTGTAAGAAGATACTCTTCTATTTTAGGAATGTCGAATTCAGTAACAAATTCAGAGGCTCGCGCGATCATCCATTTGAAGGATCCGTCTGCAAGTGTGCAGTAGACTGCATAACCTCTGTAACCCTCTTCATAAAGAGTATTTTTTAGGGCTTCTTCGCATCGTACAATGATAAACTCTTCGCTAGGATCGCGATACAGAGTTTCATACTTCGCAAGTGTTATTGGAGCTGTCACCATTGATCTAAGCGACTCGACAGATTTAATTGCAAGTTCAGCTAGCTCGTCTTCAGGGATTTGCATCTCTCTAAAGGGTATTATTTCCTGAGCTGTCGTCAAAACACTTAAGAGCGTTTGGTCGACACTTGGTGCTGTTAAAGGTCCAACTCGGTCCCAAAGATCTGCAATAGAGACAATTCTTTGAGTTTCAACAGTCGCTGCCAGCGAGCGATATGTTAGAATGTAAATACATACTAAGTTATCAAAATTTCTTACTGCGTTCAAAAGAACTGTCTTTGGAAATTTACGACGCTTAATAGCATCCTGATGCACCATAGCGCAAGCGCTAAGGCGATAGGTTGATCCTGCATCGTGGTGGTCATAGCAGTAGTTTTTTGGGTCATGAAGACCACATTCAATAAAAACTGCCTTACCAAACATCGGATGTTCTCTTACACTTTCCTCGTTTTGGCATGAGCGATCTACAACAACTTTAACCATTTTTAACTCCTGGGACTTTTTGCCCATATATTTTATTAACCAACCCACACAATGAATGAAAACAAGCGACTTTTTGCGCATATTTTTATACAATGTCTTTTTGATGTAGGTTGAAGTTATTCACTATAATATATTATAATGAGCAGCTTTAGCCCACAACAAGAATTAGATTTTTGGGAATAATAAATAGTATTTGATTGTTAGATAAAACTATTTTTTATGCTTTCAGTTGTTAACTTGTTAGGACATATTTCATACCTAATATTTAAAATATACCATTATTTTTTATAAATGTCAAGTAATTTTTGCAAAAACTCTATTTATGTAAAGAATCTAACCATGCAGATATACACTGTAAATAATTTGTCAATTATTTTTTGCGCCCAAATTTGTTGGCTAGCCCGGCTAACAGACCTTGATCTACCGCTGGCGCTGGTTCTTCTGATTCTTTTTTCTTCTTCGAATCTGGTAATGGTGCTTGGATTTTGGCTTGCTCAATTATCAACACTCTGGTAAATCCATCTGTAGCTACTAGCTCACTCTTTTGCTTGGATAGATCGATATAATACCTGGCTTTTGGCTCAAGATTTATATCTTCTGTGTTTATAGATGTAATCACAAAGTCTTGGACGTAGCCACCCTCTTCGTTGTAATATTCTCTTGGCTTGAGATTGGCTGATACTGCTTTGTTCGATATAATGAACTTACGCACCCGCTCTCGCTCAGATTCAGAAAGATTGGTTTTTGGGTTAATGTGATCTAATACTGTCTTGGCTAATTTTGCACGCTTATCTGGATTGGTCACTATTCTATCATACATATAATTACCATCTGCGACTTGCTGCTCGGCTTCTAGCTCCTCTGCACTTACTTCTTTTTCAACCTTTTGGGTTAGTTTTCCTTTGGACTTGATTTCGTAGGAGCTGAACTTTGGGTTCTCCTCAAATTCACTATAGGCAGGAGTCCTTCGTAACTCAGGGATATAGCCGTCTTTATCGTAATCGTGACTGAATTCAATGTACGCAAGCACCTCACCATCCACTACGAGCTCATCAGTGATAGCCTCTTCGTACTCGCCTGTATTGATTTGATTGCGAGAATATTTTGCTTGTGTGTATCGATCGAGCAACTCATTAGCCTTTTGCTCAATTATTTGGAGTGCTACCTCCCCCCTATTGAGATAGCTCAACTCTAGTTCTAACACTTGATCAAGCTCATCCATTCTTGATTCAAACCTCTCGTCTTGCTCACCTATCATCTGATCTAGCTCCTCTAACTTATTTATGATTGTAACGTAGTCCGGATTAGCGGTATCTTGATCAACTTTATCTAACAATTCTTGGATCTTTGCTTCATACGATTGCCGATTATCCTCGTATTCTTGCATTGCACTTGCATTTGATTCTTGCTGTGCGAATTTGGTATATAGCTCAATGTATACGCTATTCTCCTTAATATCCTGGACATCAACACTCCAGTACATACTCAGATTGCCCCAGCCATCTTTTGATAGACTTGGGTACGCCATAAGGATAGAGTTTTCGAGAGGATCTTTGCCTATCTCTAGAGGTTTGAGCTTCTCTAGCTCCGCAGTGGATTCGATTGCCTTGATATCAATTACTTTGACTTCTGAATCTGCATCATTGAGACTCTCTTGGAGTATTCTTTGTTTTTCGGTGCGGACCTCAGATTCTAAAAAATCGCTAATCTCTATTGGGTAAGAAGTATACTCTTTGATATGTGCAACTGTTAATCCAGTCAACTCTTCAATTTCATGAACAAAACCTTCCTTGTAGAACTTAATAAATTCTTTGCCCTTCAAATCGATACTCGCATACGGCTTTTGGACACCCTCGATATCAAATACTTTGTATTGTAGCCGGGCACCCTCGTAGCTTTGTGGATATTTTTCCATGAGTTCGTTGATCCTTTGTAGTTGTTCTTGCTTATATAACTGAGCGGCACCTACTTCCAAACTAACTCTGCCTTGCTCTTTGGCCGCCTTAAGCTCTGGTATGGTTTTGAGATTGGTATCTTCCAGTATATCCTTATAAAAATTATGGAGATCTCCCTCACCTTTGTGTGGTAACTCGGCTCCACTTAGATTGCCTATGTCTGACAAACTGTTATAATAGTTGAGAATACCTCTATTGGAAAAATGGTCTTGGATATATTGTTGTGGCTTAGAAGAAAGCTCTGCCACAAATAATTCATGGGCTTTTTGTGGACTCTCAGCGCCGCTCGTTGATAGCGTTTTGGTTCTGAGAACTCGCTGTGTATTTTGACGATAGTCTTGGAATATAACCCTTTCTTCTTCGCGAATATCTCCTGTCTCCATATCGTATTGTGTGGTTTCCCGCTCATCCTCTCGCACGAGCCAACTCGTGTATTTGTCAGCTGCCACCATCGAGTCGAGCGTCACCCCTTGCAGCCCAGAAGCTATTAGTGTATTTCGTCCGTGATATATATTAGAGGCTATTGCGTAGTCTGGTTCGCTATCTTGAATCAGCGAGTCTTTGGCTATTGTCACTTGCTCACCTGATGGGAGGTGTTGGTAGACCAGCCCACTTCTGGTTCTCTTGACCTTCCTCATAATAGTGTGTGGAAGTGCGTAGATAGCTAACTTCTGCAATAACTGCTCTTCATTGGCTTGAGATTCTGTCTGTTCTTGGCTAGATTTATACCCTTCTTTTTGGAGAGTGTTCAGAATTCTGTCTTGCTCCCGATCTATGTCCTCGAACACTTCCAGCCTCATTCCGACTGCTTTCCCTAGGTCTAATTCAAATACTTTTTGGATTACTTCATCTAAGGCTTTTTGTGGATTGTGCTCCTTACCACTTTTGATAATACGATTAATCTCAGCTACTCCCTCACTAAAATCCTGCTCTGTATGACGAATTGATTGGTGAGATTCTGCATAAGGTTGGCAGACTTCTAGAATTTTATCATAGACTTCTAAGTCGGACTGTATATCTGGGTAGATATGAGCTACAAGGTTCGTTAGACCGCCAAAACTAATATGATTAGTGATCAAATAGCTCATATTGTTGATCATACTCACCATTCGCACCACTCTTGCTGTATTTCCAGCTTCCAAAGATTCATAGACCATGATCGCATAATCTATAGGCAACTTAGTCTTCAGCAAAAAGCTACCAAATTCTGTTACATTGTTCTCACTATCAAGAGCCTCAATACCATAGAGCCTAGCTAATGACGATTTTATTTTGGCTCGATACTGCCCTTTGGTCTCCGGGTTGTTATCCAGTGTTTGGAGGTATTGCTCTAGAGATTTTGGCTTGTACTCACTTGGAACATTCGTCTTAGTAATTGACTTGAGAAAACCGGCAGACTCCAGGATTAGATAGGTTGGATCTCCTTCTATGATCGTGTTACGCATCGAATCTTGGATAGCATCTTCATAAAACCCTGTGTGACCGAGAACCGGGCGAGAATCTTCAACATTCCTTCCTGCCCTACCTAACCCTTGAGCAACTTCTTGCTTGGATGCCGGTATGACTCTCATGATTTCGCGCCTAGTGTGCGGACTATAGATTGGTCTATTAACGACTCCGCTGTGGATAGCGCGATTCAGATTAAGATCTTTCTCAAAATTAACCCCTCGACCCGCTATATCAGTACTTACAAAAACCCCAACTTTGCCTGGGCTGATTGGCTGATGCTGCTTGGTAAACATCTCATCTTTTTCTAATTTGCTGTGCAAGGTTCTAACTTCCACCTGATTACCAAACATGCCCTCTACCGAGCGAGCGAATTTCTCCGTACTATATATGGTGGGCATGAACACTATTACACTTTCTCCTGGCTCTAACGGTAGCTCGCTCTCTGTATCTAACCATTCTTGCAGCTTATTGAGCGGTTCTTGGGTGTAGGTCTTTGTCGCAATGCGCGGGTTTTCTTTGGATCCAAATATACTATTAAGTTCTTCATCTTCTGCATAGCTGACCGTGATAGGACGCGGTCTTTCGGCCTCAGGAGCAGTATATATCATGTCTGGAGCAATGTTATACATTGTTTGGAACTCTGGGATGTTAAGAGTTGCAGAAACAAAAAATATTTTCATATCCGGCCTGACTGTAGAGAGCCACTTGATAGCCGGGATTAACTTCTGCTCCATACCATCCGCCTCGTCAATGATTAAGGTATCTACCTGCTGCACATCTCGAACACCTCGGTTGTTACTCTCGTCTCCTTCACTCAGAACATACGTCAGACTCCCTAATGTAGGGTCTTTGAGCAAAATATCGTAGAGCTTACCTCCAGTCATAGCAATTATCGAATCAGAATTCTGTATATCTCTCCCGCCTTCTCCTCCAATCCAACGACCTACAAAACGCTCACCTCCCGCTACAGATTGATTACCTGTGTGTTGTATATCTTGCACCATTGCACGTGTGGTAGAGCTAATAATGGTTTTGGCTGGCTCCGAATTATCATACTTGTCTTGGCGAGCTTGCTCCAATAAGCTATGCGTTTTGCCTGATCCAGTACCAGCTTCGATTGCAAAGATATTACGAGCAATTGGAATTGCAATGGGACACACCAGATCTTCGAGAAGTTGTTGCTGAAGCGATTCGATACCCTGCTCGGTAAGCTGATTGATATGCTGCTGGTTTTGTTGTTGATACTCAAAGGATTTGCGTTCCATACAAAGGATGTTGTAGTTATGCTATAATTATAGCATGTTTAATAAAAATAAGCAATGATAGTATGATTTTCTTATTCATAACAAAAAATCTGCAATACTAGAGATTACAGATCATTATTTTTCTTTTACTGGTTGATTTATATGGTTACACTTTTATATAGTCTTGATCGTCCATACTCCATTCCCAGAAAACTTCATGGGTATGATTATTTCTAATCACCTCCCACTTACCATTAATATAAGCTATGTCTTGAGGAAGTTGTTGAACATCCTCCCAGCCAGTATTATCGGCTCTTCGTCTACATAGAGAAATATCTACAAGATGACAACCTTGCAAATCTTTATCCAACAGGCTAATAATTTGATCCCATGTGGTAAATTGCCTATTAAATGGCAATGGATGCATGCCATATTCCATATACCCACTTCCATTGTCGTATCTAGCAACCCAGTGAGTTGCTTTTTCAGATATTATTGAATTATCGATACCTGGTTTAATACTCATTTAGTTATACTCAAGAAATCATTGATATTAATCTTTACATATATTTTATATAATGTCAAATTACTTAATATGGCTCAACCTATTTTTAAGGTCGTCTAATTCTTAATTTTACTTGACATTATTATTAATATATGTTATTATTACTGTATTAGGCCAATCGCTTAACTTAAAAAAAACTATATCGAGGAAAAGACATGCAACACAAGAACTCAGCACTATTACAAGAATTCATTGACACAAAGACACCCAAGACTGGAATAATCTCTTCTAAAGAGATTACAACGATAGTCGAGGGAATGGAAGAGTATGAAGTATTACACTTTAGTAAGGGAGATTTACTTCCCAAAAAGTATCGATATATATCTTATTCAGAGCTTGAAAGTAACTGCTTGCTCATTTTGGGTGAAGAAAGTGGTCTTGTGTACAAAACAGGCTTTTTTACACAAGTGAAACAAAGAGAATATTGTTTAATCACTTTAGAGCAAATAAGAGTAAATTATGTTGGTTCAATATCAGACGAAAAAGTTTGCTACTATTTTCAACACACTCTTTTTTTTCAAGGAAGTTCTAAAATATGGCAAGAGCTTCGACTTAGAATAATCGAAGAATTTGGACTTGAGAATATTGAAGTAAAACTTCCTGAAAAGGTCGTAACCTTACCCCTTCCAGAATTCATTGACATTGTTGGTGATGTAGATGGAATGAGCACCTTTGAAGTTATACAGTGCTTCAAAAGCGAAGCCCGGGCTATCGCTGATACGTACATCACTCAGCTCAATCAAGTTGTTGATGGATAAAAAAATGCATTTCCCAATAGTTCATTGCCGCGTAATTATTATATTATGCGGTGTTTTTTTATCTTTAGTTATAGACCTCTTTCCTATGTCACACAACGCCAGAAAAAACCCTAGTAATTTCAAAGCTTTTCACTCTAATTATTTTTTCTTCTTCGACTCTGGTAATGGTGCTTGGATTTTGACTTGCTCAACTATCAGCACTCTGGTAAATCCATCTGTAGCTACTAGCTCACTCTTTTGCTTGGATAGATCGATATAATAAATGGCTTTTGGCTCAATATTTATATCTTCTGGGTCTATGGATGTAATCACAAAGTCTTGGATGGGTTTATCCTCTTCGTTGTAATATTCTCTTGGCTTGAGATTGGCTGATACTGCTTTGCCGGATGTAATGAAACTTACACACCCGCCCTCTCAGACTCTGAGAGATTTATTTTTGGGTGAATACGATCTAATGAAGTCTTGTAATGTGAAATTTATACTTGCCAAGCAGAACAAAAAAGTAACAATTTGGCTTACAGATGTTTACGGCGAAGTTTTGTTTGCTTATTTTGCGCACGAGCGTAAAGAGGCATAGCATATTTATTTAATCATAGTTTAATATGCTGAATTATAATCCTGATTTTATTTTCAATCGGGGTTTTATTTGATAGAAAAAATATTTTAGTAATTGCTTTACTAAAGCATAGCTTAATCTATACTTGCTTGACATGTAAATATATTTATGGTATATTTAACATGTTAAGATAACAATCCTTAATGATTTACAAACAAGAAGTGGTAGTCTAGTTATTATCCTTCTCTAACAATATTAGTTTTTAATACTACCAATTCTCAGAGTGAATGTGAGTGGCAAACTATGTACTGATGCAATACTAAATATAGTTAAAACAGTACCTAGTTTGCCGCTCAACTTCCTGGGTCGGTGATAATATAATCTTACTCTATAACAGGAGAATAATATGTTTAATACAGAAGCAGACTACTACGATACCAACCTCTGTATCCAGGACGATATCATATCTTGGGAAGAAATCATCTTTCAAATTTATGGCGTTCAACAGCGCAAATTAAGAAATTTCTTAGGAGCAGATGGTATCCAAGAAAGGCTTTTTGGAGACGAAGCAGGAGATGGCTTGTTTCTCGATAACCGACGCGGCGAACGTGTCGAGTCGGAATCAATCGAAACAGAATATGCTATTAATGCTTATCTCGAGTCTAAAAAGATGGACGATTTTGTGGAAGCGATTCTAGAAATTGCAGACTTAAAAGTCCAGGAGCAGATTCTTCTTTTCTTCTCTCACAAGTACAGTCAAGAAATTGGTGATGATTGGCATCAAGAGCGTTGCAAAATTACAAACACTATTCGTGACTTCTTGCAACAAATTTCTGACAGATTCAATTCTGGTTATGAAATTGAACTGTTTAAAATCATCGACCCAATGATGCGAGCGAAATACTCTATTAGAGCCAAAGGTAAAAAAGATAAAAATGCTGAATCTGCTTTGGCAAAGGGAATCTTAGTCGAAAGCGGCTTCTTCCAAAGTTAAACATACTTTTTTTGATAAGCACACTACACCTTCCCGATTCTTTATTGAGTTGGGAATTTATTTTTAACAAGATCAAATGATAAGCAAACAATCATATTGAACAAGTCGAACCCGTTTAGTATGCCTGAAACTATAAAAAACTATGACACTTTATTTGACATATTTTATATTTTATGGTATGTTTAATAAGTTTAGATTTAAATACATTAATAACGTATATTATTATTTAATTAGGAGGACAAATGCCCAAACTTGAGATTGTTTCTTGGAAACAAATCATCCAAACTCTCTATGTAGAAGGTGGTCATGAGATATTGCCTAGAACGGAGATGGCTCTATTAGAGAGCGCCTATATGGAGGGCTCGGTGTGTTTGACGAAGGTTGGTATAAAGTCAACCAAAAGGGTGAATGGCTTCCATCTAAATATGTAAAAGTGGATGAGGCTATAGAAGAATACCAGAAAGACCAATCTGATGAAAATCTTGTGAAGGTGATTCATGAAATTGCAGACCTTGAAATTCAAAGACAAATTCTTTTGTTTTTCAAAGATCAGTATTCCTCAGATAACTCTCCAGAAGAAGTGGATTCGTTGATATTAAATATAGAGCAGATTATTAAGCCTTGTCTTGCAAAAATTGGCTTTGGTGACTTACCTGAAGATGATCGACATGCAGATTTAGTAATGCGCTCAAAATATAGCTTACGAGCACTCAAAGGTTGTGAAATAATAAAGCTTGAACAGAAACTCGGTTTAAAAGCCTTATTCGCAGAGATTTCTGTTTTTTGAATCAAAAGAATCTATCCAACCTAACCTTACCCTGATTTCACTTAAATCAGGGATTATTTTTGTAATACTTATATATGAATCTAAAATATTTTCTATAGTACGGTAGTGCCAAGCATATTCAGTTTTTTGACTTATTATAAACACTACTTGACATTTAATATTAAATGTACTATGATATTTGGTAGATAATACAATTAATTTAGGATGGAGCAATGAAAAGCACTATTTACTTATATTGGAATAAGCATTTTTTAACAGAAGCTGTGGATTGCGCCGCTCAAGACGAAAATAAAAATCCAATTAAATTATCCTCCGAACTTTTAGAGGAATCCAGCTCTCGTGTTGGATTCATAGGTCATTTTTCAGATGGTAAAAAACGTTTTCTTCGCGTTGCTAAAGGCTACACAGATGAATGCACTTATTGTGATCACCCCAATGGGTACATGCGCACCAACGGTCTCTATGAGGACTACCGTATCGGGTATTTTGACTGCTCCTACTGTGGTTCAAACTAACGATCTTTTTATTTTTTGTAACCATTATCTCCCATCTGCTATCTGCATGGGTTTTTTTGTGTTCATGTAGGCATGCTTTCAGTTATTTGACAGTATGTAAAAATTAGTTTACATGTTAACCATTGATTAGTTAAGTATTATGAAAAAAGGACTTTTTGCGAACCCTATTTTTCGAATGGGTAAAGTAGTACATGAATTTGTACATCACGCCAATCTTGAATTGGAGAGGTGTGGTTGTCTTTCGTTTTCACTCTTTATTATCCTCTTTCGGGTCAAGCACTGTCAGCCAGTTAGTCAGAAGGACTTAGCTAGCGAAACAGCGCTTTCGGGCGCGGCAATCTCGCGGCAGATTAAGAAGCTTGAAGAAGAAGGATTGATTGAGAGACACCAAGGAGAAGATCGGCGCAATCAGCTCATCACCATAACCAAAAAAGGTATTGCCAGCTTAGATCTTTGCGAAGAAGTAGTTTCCCCGATGCTCGAAAAGCGCTTAGAACTCCTGACCTTCGATCAACAAAAAGAGTTGTCAACTATTCTTAATACACTTACTATCTAAAACATTATTCACATCATATTATTATGGCACACAAAAAAGATTTTAATTATAGAATCACAGAATTCTTCTTGAACAATACAAGACTTACGATACTCAGCTTATTTTTGTTGGTCGTTGTAGGTATATTTGCTACCCTATCGCTTAAAACTGTTGGCTTCCCTAACCCGGAGATCAAGTTCACTATTGTTAATACAGCGTATCCTGGAGCGGATGCAGGGACAATTCTTAGAGATGTGACCGAGCCTTTGGAAGATTCCATAAGCGACATTGACGGTATCGAAACGTATAATTCTCAATCACTTGATTCGTTTAGCTCGCTCAGCATTGGTATCGAAGGTGACGCCGATAAGACTGCCGTTGATGCAGATATAAAAGAAGCTATTGGTGGAGTAGTGTTGCCCGAGGATGCAGTAGAACCTAATATTTTTAGTCCTGAGATCGGGGGAGCTGATATCTTACTATCTTTGTATCAAGCTGATCCTCAGCAGAGATTTGCCGATACTCAAAACCTAATTGATTTCATTGAAGACCTCCCAGAGACAGATGAAGTCACTCAAGATAATGAGTTCTCGCAATCTGTTGTTCTAACTCTTGACCCGGGTGCCCTAACCGCACGTAATCTAGAAGCAGCAGATGTCGAGAGAACAATATTAAGTAGTGACGAAACCCTGCCTGTCGTTACCGGAGTGGAGCTCGATGGACAAGTGCAATCTATTGTAACCAGCCTATCTCAAGATGTTTCTTACGAAGAACTTAATGATTTAGAAATATTTTACACTATTGAAGGCGCCCCAGGTACACCTCCAGTCACTGAATCAGTCGAACTAGGTGAAATTAGCACTTTGGAAAAACAATATAGCTTTGCTAACCCTGGTGAGTCTTTGCTTGGTATTCGCGATGAGTCAGGTGAGGGAGTGGTGCTCGAGGTTGTTTCCCTGAATGTGAAAACTAAAGAAAATGTCGACCAAACCCAATACTACAATCAAATCAAAGACTTTATCGCTGATACCGACGATCTTGATTTTACGAACGGCGAACTTCCGGAGACTGAGAAGACTGTTGTGATAGATAACTACACGCAAGCGGCTGAGAACGAAGAGCAGGTTAATGAGGTACTCAGCGGACTGCTTGGTGGCCCCTTAGACGTAGATAATGCAATCGCCTCCAACCTTGGCTGGGCTCTGGGTGGAATTCAGCTTGTGTTCTTAGTTATGTTGGCCTTTGTATCATGGCGAGCTGCTGTGATTGCCGCTGCTAGTATCCCGCTTTCTTTGGTTTTTTCTAATATCTACCTATTCCTTATTGGCGAAAATCTAAACACTCTAGTGTTGTTCTCATTCGTTCTCGTAATCGGTCTAGTTGTTGACCCTGCTCTTGTAATCTTAGAGAGTATTCAGCGCAAGATAGACACTGGTCTTTCTGGAAAAGAAGCTGCTCTTGCTGCTGTAAGAGATGTAGGTTTGGGATTGTTCTTAGCAACCTTGACCAACATAATTGTCTTCACCCCATTTGGAATTATTTCAGGAGTACTAGGACAGATCTTCCGGAACATACCACTTACAATATTGCCAGCGGTTATAGGGTCGTACATTGTTCCATTGATATTCTTATCTTGGATTGGAAGTGCTTTCATGAAGCGAGGAAAAAACACTTCAACCAGCGAAGAAGAGAACCTGTGGCCAATTGCTAGGTGGCTGATTAGGCTTAACACCAAGATTCTCAATAGCAACAGATTGTTGAGGGCGTTCATTATTATTCTGGGATTGGTACTTTCTTTTGGAGTAACTGGAATTTTGTTTACTTCTGGAAATGTACGTTCTGTGCAATTTGCAACTGGGGATGATCCGGCGTATTTCATAGTTCAAACTGAGTTCAAGGCAGGTCTGACTGACTCAGATAGGAGCACCGGAATCGAGAAACTTGTTGGTGAGGTTATAACCACTCGTGATGTGTCTCAAGTGTTCTTAAACAATGAGTTTGGTGTCTTTGCTCGTACCGATGTGGATAGAGATCGTACCACACGAGAGATCGCCGAAGATGTTAATAAAGATCTTGGTGAGCTTGATAAGTACTTCTTAGATATCAAAGCTGAAGTTGCAGCCAACGGACCTCCAGAGCCTCTCTATCAAGTTGCAATTGCAGTCAAGGACGATAACTTAGAAATCATCAAGGATGCCAGTATCGCAGTTGGAAAAGAAGTCGAAACTATCTGTGAAGATGGCGGTACGTTTGTGATTAATAACTGTGATGGTGAAGAGAATATTGTTGCTAAAGTTGACGATGGTTTTAGTGGCCGCACAACCAAGGTTATTACCTACAACTTAGATCGGGGGGCGCTGGCTAACAATGGACTTCTTTCACCTCAAGGGCCGGCGAGTATTCTTGCCAATCAGCAACTTAGAGGGCAATTCCCTGTTGCAAGCAACACCGAGGAGCTAACAACTATTAACGTAGCCGGAGAAGAGCGGAACCTCTTTGTGAGAACAGGAGATACAGAACCTCAAGCCGAATCAGAGATTAGTTCATCATCACTTACGAATTTCCAAGGTCAAGATATCCCACTAAATGATGTAGTTGAGTCTACCACCACTACTGATTCCCAATCAGCGATTCGAAGAGTCGACGGCGAAACTGTGAATACGGTCCAGGTTCGACTTACTTCTGACTACAGTGACCAAGGAACGGCAGCACAGGTGACAACTGCAATTGTAGATTACTACGCTGATAATGATTTTGCTAGAACTATCGATCTTGGATTACAAGAGGAAAATATTGAGAGTTTTGATGGTGGTGGAAGTGCTGGCTTCTTAAAGAGCTTCCAAGAACTTCTTCTAGCTTTAGTACTAGCGATTGTCTTCTCGTATTTTGTGCTTGCAGTTTTCTTCAACTCACTTACTCAGCCTTTTACCATCCTCTACACTATCCCCCTAACCTTTATTGGTATCTTCCCGGCAATTGGTTTCTTATCTAATGGGCAATTTGGATTGCTAGAAATTATTGGACTCATTATCTTAGTGGGACTTGTTGAGAACGTGGCTATCTTCTTACTTGATAGCGCCAATCAATATATCCAAGAAGGGAAAGATCCGAAGAGTGCAATTGCTTTTGCCTCAGGTATTCGTATGCGACCAGTCATCTTAACCAACCTAACTGCAGTGGCGTCTCTAGCTCCTCTAGCCTTCTTATCAGAAACATATCGCCCACTTAGTTTGGTAATCATCTTCGGGCTTTCTACATCTGGTTTGGTGAGCCTGGTGACCACCCCGATTCTATTCATCTTCTTCAGATGGTTAAGCTATAGATTCCGCCAGCTCAGTGGCTTGAGTAAGGTTGTGTTCTTCGCCTTATTCCCGATCTATGTTATTGTATGGGGACTCTCCAAAAAAGGTGATGAGCATTACGAGACAGCTGCCAGCACAGAACCTCAAGTATCGCAGACTGCGGAAGAGAAAACAGGTTTCTTTGCTAAAAAATCTTCTTTGGATACAAGCAAACTCAAAAAGGGTAAGAAATAACTTGGCTTCTCAGCTTACGCAAAAAATAGATCTTTCTCTTGCGAGATCTTTTTTTGTCACCAGCTAAAGTTTTTTTGACATGCTTGTATAAACCCACTCCTCTACTTTTCTGATAAGTGTTCATAGTCATTCCAGCGCCACAAAAACCATGTTTTGTCCTCGACTTGCCTAAATTCACTGATACCTGTGTTCTTCATGTACATGGTACGCGCAAACTCCTTACGTAGACTCCCAGTTAAATTCTGATCGAATAATACTTTAGCTATAACTATCTTCATAATATATCCGTGTGTAAAACACAGGATTCTTTTTCCTTTGGTTTGGTCTACTAGTTTAATTATCTCTTGAGCTCTAATATTCAAAAGATCAAAATTCTCTTCATCAGAATATCTCCAGCCTGGAAGATGAAAATTATCTTGGATTTCTTTGATAATTGACACCCTTACCGGATCTGCTTTGTTGAGCCCATAAAGTACAGATGGCTTTCTTCTTTTAACCAAGCACTTATCGGTTTGAATATCCAAATTATGGTAACGATTAACTATCTTTGCCGTGTCTATACATCTATCATACGGAGAGGACAACAAGACATCAAACGACTCGTTCTTTAATCTTTTGCTAAGGAGTTCAGCTTACTCAATTCCATACTCAGTAAGTTGAGCTTCTGAACCTTGCTGAATACCACCTGCATTACCGGTAGACTCTGCATGACGTACGAAATAAACTGTTTTGCGAATCATATTTTGTTAGTTTTTAATATCCTGCTTACCAGCTGCCGCCCCCTCCGCTGAATCCACCGCTTGAGCTGCTGAAGGAACTGGAGGATGAATGCGTGCTTGGTGGGTAGAATGCTGCGGTGGAGACTATGCTGGAGGTTCTGACGATTGAAGATGCTTCTTGGACGTTCGGGAAATGATTTTGTAGGAAGTCAGTGAGCTTATGCAGAATCCCAAAATTGGCCGCAAAAGGTATCTGATCTAAGTAATGCTGCACGCCTTCGAGGTTGTTACTAAAATTCAGCTTGTGCTTCTCTACATATGTCAGATAATAATAATATTCCTTGATCTCTTTACGAAGCGCAGTTCCTCGCAGGTTTGGGTTAGCCCAGCTTATAACAATCCACACATAGAAGACAAACAAGAATCCATAAGCCATAAGGATAATTCCTAAATAGGAGTTTCCAATCAATAGGTTTTGGAAGGTGATATTTAAGACAATTAGTAAAATGAAAAAAATGAAAATTGGTATAATTATTAGTGAAGCTATCCAATTATAATTGATCTTTTTTTGTTCATAGTATTTGGCGGTGGACTCGATAAGATATTTATCTAGTTCTATTGGGTGCCTGCTTTGGGAGAACTTGGTTTTTTTAATTCCTTTTGCTAGATCAGTCCGCTCAATGTTATTAATTGCCTGGTTAAAAATTGAGGGTAAAATATTTGGGAGCTTCTTAAGCTTGTGTATCTTCATTTGCTTTTTATCAAATAGAAGAGATATATATTTTTGATTACTGAGCCAGAGTAGATATCCAAGCATAGTTTTTTGAATGGATGACTTACCGTTGGTGCGAATAAATTCAGCTTCCCACGGATAGACTTGTGGATGCTTAAAATTTGGATTTTTTGTATTTCCAAGTGGTTTGTTTTTTGCCAGCAGCAACCACGACGCGTAACCTATGGTAGAGGTTACTACGAATGTGTTAATGAACCCTTTGAACCGATGCCACTGAAACAGGTACCCTGGTATTTGGTTTTTATTCTTGTTGATTGTAATCTCTGTCTTTTTAGTATTGCATTCTATAACACCGCATTGCAAACTATTATTTTGCTGCACCTGAATATCCCCCACTTCTTCCAACCAATCTTGGAGAACAATAAAATTATACTTATACTCGGTGTTTGTAGTTGCTTCTATGGTAAAAGTGTAAATATATGTCCCGTTGGGCAAAAAATTATCCTCTTCTCCGAATCTTAGCCGAAACTCATCCCACTCTTTAATTTCTGAATAGCTTGTCTCCACTTCTTGGAACGACGAGGCATCAACGACTGAATATTCGAGTAATTGATAGTTAGTCCACACTCCATCTTGATTTTTGGGGAGACTGATAAATATTCCTCTTGATGGGTTGTTAAATTTTTCAGATATGGTGTATGTTATATCCAGATTCGAGGACTCGTCATGTTGTACGTCAATACTAATTTCTTCTGTTCTATTGGGAACGTAAGAGTCTGTTTCATTTTGAGCTATAACATTAACAGAAACTATCGAGCTCGCTATCCAAAGCAGCGTAAAAAAACGAATCAGAAACATAAAAAAAATTAAGTAAGAATACCAATAACAAAGCCAATCACTGAGGACATAATTGAAATTAACCAGTAACGCATCGTAACTTGATGACGTAACCAACCAATATGTTCAAGGTGGTGATGGAGAGGGGCTGCAGAAATCAATTTTCGTTTGAATATTTTTTTGGAGAGGATTTGCAAAACGACGGATGCCTCCGTCACAACTAGCATGAATCCAGCTATAGGTAAAATATATACTGCATCTATTAAGAACGCAACCACACCAAGAGTCAGTAAAAGACCCATTGTCCCTGTGTCTCCCATGTAGAATCGAGCAGGAGGAATATTAAACCATAGATAAGCTGTGAGCGCCCCAGATATAACCATCATAAAGGTTGAGATATCATACAGCTCTCGAGCAAAAGCAATACCACCAAAACACAGAAATATTGGAATAAACACCCCTGCACTCATACCATCAAAGCCATCGATCATAGAGCTACCATACATTGCCAGCATAACCACCACAACTGCAGGAATTATAAGCAAGCCACCATCCAATCCTCCTGGCAAGGCAATCGATGAAAAATCTAGGTTGATAAGTGGTAAGCTGACACTGACTAACCCCAGTCTAAAATAGAACCAAAGACCAATAAAAAAACTTAAAGAGGTTACTAAAAACAACCTATGGGAGAGCTTAAGACCACCAGCTTTGTAGTTACCTCCAGTGACGAGCGTTGCCAATGCATCGTCAACAAAACCAAAAATTGATGCGAAGAAAAGTGTGCCAATTGGAATGAAGGTCTCTTTCCTATCAATAAAGTTGAGGAATTGCGCTGTTTGGTTTTCAGGGAATATTTTGAGTACCAGCCAGAAGAAAAGCGCAAAGGCTATCACCGTTATCCATATTAGTAACCCGCCAGCACGAGGCACCAACCGCTTCTCTTCGTTTTCTTTATAAAACTGTTTGGTTACTGTCAATTCTTCACCAGTGGTGGTAACATTGCGTGCTGACTTTTTCCAAAACTTTAACCAAGTCAGTAGATTGATGAGCGTAGGAGCCCACCACATGGCAATAACAAAAGTTAACGCTGTGTAAGAGAATATCTTAGCCGCTTGTAAGTAGAGTTCGGAGTAGATCACATCGGGAGAGAGTTACATTATCAAATAAGCAAATTACCAACAAAGGTAAGAATAAATACTACAGAAAATACAATAAAAATCGAGAGAAACGCAGCTAGCAAAATTTTTTGACGTTCAGACAAGCTCTCTGCTTTTTTAAACCATTCTGATACCTTAGACATTTGGATTGATTATAGGTACAGAGAATATTGTTGTCAAGATAATACCTCTTCTAATCTGGCAGCAAAATCACTCCACGAAAACTTATTTACTTGGGACTTAGTGTGTGCTTGAAGCCTTTTATAATAAGTGTCATCATCTAGTACAAGATTCATAGCTGCGGTAAGCTCAGACTCATCAAAAGGATTTACATATACGCTCCCTGCACCACCAACTTCAGGCATGCTAGATATCGCAGAAGTAATCACAGGCTTACTATGTGTAAAGGCCTCTAATATAGGAAATCCAAAGCCTTCATACAAAGATGGGTAGAGAAGCGCATAACAGTGTTGAAGATAGCTATACTTGGTTTGCTCATCTGCATCTAGAACCAGTCTAATTCTGCGATGACCTTCGGCGAGCTGCCGTACCTTTTTTAAGTACTTTTGGTTTATAGGGCGACCCAGTAATACCAAATGTATTTCAGGATTTTTTTCACTGGTTTTCATAAAGGCGCGAATCATATTTAACCAATTCTTGCGTGGCTCAATACCGCTAATGGCTAAAAAATATTTGCTTTTCATGGGCCTAGGTTGAGATTCCAACTTACTATCTACAGCTCCAGGGTAAAGAATTCTTAGTTTCTTTTTTGGAATTGATAGATGCTTATATATATCCCGAGCTGTATTGTGAGAATTGGTGATAATACGATATGAATTTTGAGTAAGTAGCTTATACACCCTACCGTTTTCGATTAAGCCCTGCCTCCAACTCACCCTACTTGGATTGAGCATAGAATATATATCGTGCATGGATACCACGAGCTTTGTTTTGGGATGAACTTGAATTGGTTTTGGCTGCGGTAGTAGTAAGTAGTCAAACTCTTTGCAAGAGTCGTTATTGATACTTATCCGCATTCTCATAAGAGTAATTGCTGTGGAAATCCTTTGCGAGTGGTGCAGCTTGGAATTATAGTACTGAGCCAATGAAACAAACCTAAAGCTATCGGTGTTTGGCAATAATCTCTGCAGGCTCATTCGCGACTCATCATTGAGCCCTATAACAGTATACGTGTGGTGAGCTGGTAAATGTTCCAATAACTTTAGGGTGTAGTTGTTGATTCCTGTTATTACGTTATAGTTAAGACCTCGAAGATCTATCCCGATATGCATAATGCATATATTTCCTTATAATTTTATTTCTGTAAATATACAATGAGTTGGACAATTCTTTGGTAATAGAGTAGTATCTGGTAATGGAAAACCAACCAAAGCATCAGGTCAGATTTTTGATTTTATCACTTGTAATTTTTGTACTATCGATTAGCACTCTTTTATTGCTGGCGGACAAATACACACCTTCACTCCTAAGGCGTTCAAACAGTTCTTCCTTAACTCCGAAGCAGTATACCTCACTTAAGGATGAAATTAAGAATACCATTGACAGGAACTATTACCAGTCTATTGGTGATGTAAATTACGAAGAAGGCGAGGTTAGAGGGCTTGTATCAGCTCTAGAAGACCCCTATACTGAATACTTGAGTAAAGAAGACTATGATGAATTTACCCAGGCCTTAAATGAGCAATACGTGGGTATCGGTATCCGCTTCAGTAACAAAGTAGAAGGATACCTTGTCGAAGAGGTAATGGACAACTCTCCTGCTCTGCGATCTGATGTTCGAACCGGTGACTATATATTCAAGATCGATGGCACACCTGCTTCTGATATTTCTTTTGATGATATTGCAGATCGTATACGAGGCGAAGAAAACACCAAGGTTGACTTAACCCTCTTGCGCGAAGGACAGGAAGTTGAAGTATCAATAACCCGCCAAAGGATTGAGGTAGAACAATTACAACTAGACATCCAAGATGATACTGCTGTGATTACTATCTCATCGTTTGGCGAAGACTTGGACTCGAAGATGGTTGGGATTATTAACGAGATCAATGACGCCAATATCGAGAACGTTATTTTGGATTTGAGATCTAATGGGGGCGGCTTATTGCAAGAATCGATCGAGATTGCTTCTTACTTCATGGATCCGAATGAAGTGGTGATGATTGAGAAAACCAAAAATAACCGTCAGGAATTTAGGACCACTTCGAAGTCTGCCACGCTCAAAGATAAAAATGTAGCGGTGCTGGTTAATCGGTATTCGGCGAGTGCTTCCGAGATAGTAGCCGGAGCCTTGCGTGATAACACAGGTGCAACCCTCATTGGTGAAAAAACCTTTGGTAAAGGTGTGGTGCAGCGTATCTTCAATCTTTCTAATGGGGGTATCCTCAAACTAACAATTGCCGAGTGGTTTACCCCTAACGAAACCAAGATTAATAGTATTGGACTAAGTCCAGATGTGAGTGTAAATCCAGAGGAGGACGCACTTGAAATCGCTATTGAACAATTTTCTAATTAAGCGTATAGTTATATCATATGGCTGAGCAACAACCTTTAACCGATCAATCACTTTGGGACCTCAAAAGCTTCCCGGCAAAAATCAAAGATGATGAGGATATAATAATGATTACACGCCAAGATATAGTTATCTTATTCACTCGCGGACTATTATTATTTTTAGTTTTCTTTGGCATGCTTGTTGCGCGAACTTTTGCTGGAGGGTTGCTGGGTGATATCGGTATGGGGATTTTCGACACCGCCTTTTATGGGATTACTATTCTTCTACTCATGGTATTTACTCTTTATTTCCACAACTACTATCTTTCGCTGCAGGTGATCACTAATGAGCGAGTAATTGATATAGATCAAAAAGGTGTCTTTAATAGGGAGGTTAATGAATTATCACTTGGGCAGATCGAAGACGTCTCGTTCAAGCAGCAAGGATTTTGGGGGACTATTTTTAATTATGGTAATGTTATTCTACAAACAGCTGGAACAGGTTCTAACGCAGGTGGTAATCTAGAGGATAAGATTAATGGTTTTGTCTTCAACAATGTCCCTAACCCAACAGGTGTTTGCCACATAATATCCACCATGTTCCAAAAAGAAGAATTAGCAGACTTCGAAGAAGCGGCTGCCGCTAATGCCGAAGCTCTTAGAGATGTTTTTGAGAAACGGAAATAAAATGATAGATTTCACACATAAAAAAGTGCCTAGAATTAAGTATCTGGGCACTGTAGTTGGTATTAAAATCTGCAAAAATTATTACTTCGATTTTAAGCAGCTTCTTCGTTTCTATAAATTAATTTTCCTCAATCGTTACATTTATGAACGTAACGACCGCCTATTCTGAGGCTAACGTTGTTTTCATCTCCATGAGTTTTTCTGATGAAATTTAAATCACCATGCCTACATGTTATTTTGTTAACAATTGCCTTAATTTTTGAAAAAATACTCATTTCATTCTTCTTTTTATAACTAAAATGTAGATATATTTTTAGCTTACAATTATACTTTTGTCAAGCGTTATTCTAAGCAATTTTAAGATTAGCACACCCTAAATAGCGCTTATCATTACAAATCAACTATCTCTCGTTTTTCCAGATATTCTTTCCGCAAGAAACACATTGAAAAAGATGATTAGATTGAATACCAAGATCAATTTTTTGAATATACTCAGCATCAGAATAGCTTTTTAGATGTTTCACTACTCTATGTTTACAAAACAAACTTTCCCAAAAACTGAACGGAGTCTTTGTATCGCTGTTATTCTCAACTATTGGAAAGCGTTTTTTGAGATCTAGATAAGCTGTTAAGGTGTTGTCAACCTCAATCAGCGGGTTATGCAACCTGCTTCGTACGTATCCGTATTTTTCTAGGTAATCATCCACAGAGAGATGGTTTTCACCGACTTGTTCTAGACACCCTGCTATATCAATAAGCGGAAAGATTAGATTAATATCATATGAAGAACCTTCAAATATTGCTTTCATTTCTTCTAGCAATTGAGACTCACAAGGTTGCACAACGTGAGCTAGAGTGCGAATCCTAACCCCACTAAACGTAACATAATAGTCACAAAAATCTTGGATAAGATCATCAGTAGGCTCTAACTCTTGTATATATGGATACACTTCATCTCTAATAAAATTATCGTATGGATTTGGAAGAGCGCTTAATCTTTTGCCAAATTTTCTGATTTCCTCGCCATGCCAATCATAGAGCTTTACCCCAATGGCGACAATCGGACCGTTGAGACCATTTTTTTCGACATCTAGTGATAAAATATTCAGAATATTTTTGTTTAACATTACTGAATCAAACCCTCTAAATATATTTCTGTTTAGCTATATTGGTTATTTTTTTACTTGCGTCAATAATTCCATCACAAAAAAACAGCAGAATATTATCAACTGCTTCAATATTGTTGTAACTGTACCACTTATCCCTAGCCTATGTGGTTCGGGATATTACGGTAAATTGTTTTACCACAATCACTACAAGTATATCTATATCTTTGAGCTTCTATAACATGCTCTAACTCCTGGGCATTTGCATACCCGTCGAACTTAATTACACGATGATTACAGAGAGGTATCCAGTTCCAGATTTTTCTGGGAAACCTATTTACCTCTTCTTTTTTTAGCAATAACTCTCTGTTGGTTTTCTTATAGAACTGCCTTACCAGTTCTTCTGGTGAATCAGTTTTTTTATCGAAGAGTATTGCTGAAGTATGTATCTTTTTTACAACATTAGAGCTGGTAATTACAATATGCGGTTCATCTGGCATAGTGATTACCTCTAAAGAACTAACCCTTGAAGGTTGTAATTCAAGAGATATGCTACCGTGTTGCGCATACGCAACACTATATAAATCTCCATTATCCACTATTGCGACAATTTTTTTCTCTGCTGGAAATCCCATTTTTTATTACCTTTGTATTTACTTATTGAATAAAGTATTGCAACTTTATATCATATATTTACTTTTGTCAAATACTTCTTCTATCGAATCCGTGGGCCTTGGCTGATGTAGAGTTGATATTCTTTAGCAGCTTCGGAGATACTTTCTTTGATTGGCTGTCCTTCGAATTGGATCCTATCGATCATATCGGCCCAGATTTTCTCTACTGCTTCTACTTGTGGCTTGTAGTAGTTGTCAGCGTAGAGTGCCCCGTCAGCAAAAATAGCTGTTTTGTTGTCAGCTTGCTGCTGCTCAGCAATCACATCTTTGCGGGCACTTGGGAGCTTGGTTTTGGCTGCTAACTGGCTCTGTACTTCGGGAGTAGAAAGGTAGAATAGAAATTTTTCTGCAGCGTCTCTAGCAACAGCTTTTTGAGGATTTCTCGTGAGCTCAACACTCATGCCGTCCATAAAGAAGAAACCGAAAGTCTTTTTGTTCTCTTGGTCAAGCTGGGGCAACTTTGCAACGTCATACTTAAGCCTGCTGTTGCGCTGCAGAATGACGTCATCCATGAATTTATAATGGATCATGTATGCCAACTTACCTTGAGTGAACTGATCTATGCTGTTTGGCGAAGAAGTATTCCAGCTATAGCGAGTGCTTCGAGAATCAGCAAAACTATTATAAAAATTAAGGGCGTTAAGTGTCGGATTGGTATCATCAATATTATCAAAATTACTGTCTGTTACCAAGTTGGTATCAATATCGTCTTGATTGGCACTTCTAGCAAAGGCGACCTGACCTGACTGATAATCATAGACTTGACCCCCACTTTGGAAAATTAGTAACGGCACGATATCTTGGAAGCGATTAATGTTTGGTTCACTACCTGTCCCCAACCCACCAGTACCCAGGGCAATTGCGTTCTGCCTAAAATTCAATCCCGAGGAGTCTCGCTTGTTTAGCGAGTTGAGCTGCACATCTAGATCCCTCCAAGAAGCAGGTGGTAATGCAATCCCCGCCTGAGCCAAAATATCTTTGTTATAATAGAGCTGCATATTCTCCACATACGAAGTAATCGCAAAGACTTGATCCCGATCTGTTGTATCGCGGACTGCAAGATCTACAAAACTATTCTTGTAATCAGTTAGGAATTGTCCAGTGAATAGTTCATTAGGACTCATAAATTCTTTATACGCTGGAAGATCGTCGTTGCGGATGGTGAAAATATCCGGCCCGGCCCCTCGCGCGATATCGTTAATAATGCTTCTATAGTAATCTTTGCCGTCACCGTAGTTCTTAGTTATGATCTCAATATCGACCTTTTCATTACCAGGTATGGCCTGAAAATCTTTGATGATGTCACTGTACGTCTCTTTGCCATAAAATGGTTTCCACCACGTTAAGGTTACCGGTTCTGCAACCTGACCTAATTGAGGGGTGGTTGGTTCGGGCCTAAATAATAATAACAACCCTCCAGTTAGCAGGAGAAGAACAACGACAATTAGGATAATTACATTACGTTTATTGGAGAGAAAATCAGACATCACAATATATACCTTACTTAAATATTTTAGAGATAGCTACCGAAGAGCATTCTAAGGAGCGGTTGGGCCAGCAGTTGGTGCACTTCCGTTGAAACCTCTATCGATATACTGGGAAGTAATATTAGACAAAGTTCTTTCAGCGCTATCTAAGCTAGTTCCAGTGGCTTTGGAGATAGCCTGCGAGACATATGCGTTACCAATCTTACTAATTATCTTAACCGCTGCTTCGGCTGCAAACTCAAAAACTGCTTTGAGAATGTTGTCCTTAAGCTGGGTAAGAGCTCCTTGGACAGTACTCAAAAGAGTATTTACTGAGCCAATGGCTTCTGCTGAGCCACTTGAGTTGCTGGAAGCAGTAGTGGATATGTTATCTTGCAAAGCTGGTAAACGATTTTGGCTTTCGCATTGTTCTTTGTTGTAAGCATTCACTCCAACTTTATCACTGGTTTGGATGGTTGCGCTTGCAAGATCAATAGTTCCCTCAGAGATACTGAAATCAGATGAATTTAAAAACTGCTCATTAGCAAGTTCTGTACCAGAAGACTGTATCTCACCAAACCCATCACTCAAGAATCCGATCTTGCAATCGCTTGGAGCTTGTCTCTCATAATTGTCGACCACAGCTTCAAATGCTTCTTGCTTAACCTCCACATACTCTCTAATGGCAGCTTTTGTTTGGGCTGTAGAGTCTGCTGGAGTGCAGCTAACACTTACTTTTGTAAGTCCGGTCTCCAATAGAATCGCAGAGCCTTCGCGCACAACAGGTGTTTCAGGCTCATCTTCTCCACAGGCAATGCCCTCTGCAATTTGTTCAATATTTTCTATTGTTGCCTCAGTATCCTCTTCTGACTTTACTTGATCGATAAGCTTTTGACTATCGAGCCGCTCATTTAAATCTGCACCGTTTTCTTCTGTCTGGTTTCTAAACGTTTCTTTGTCTTCATCACCAGTAAGTCCTTCGGAATTACCTCTGAGACTAAAGTTGACTACACTATCAATTCCCACCCCTGTAATAGCATTTTTTAATAATTGGTAGTTCCTATTTTTTGAAGAGGTGATATTTCCTGAACTTCTCCTACAAGATTGTTTACTACCCTCTATCGCTGCCGACCCTGCAGCACCACCAGCAAGACCTGCACCTTCAGCGATATCTCTAGCCACGCTGTTTTTTGTAAGATCGGTGTCATTAAAGATCTTTCTGATCACCGAATCAGCGCTTTGGTTAAGACACTCAGATATTTGGAAGGCTTTGAGACCCATTGCTGCATTGAGTGAAGACACGCTATCTCTTAGACCTGTAGTAACCCCAATCCAAGTACCCATTTTGTTGATAATATCTCCGAAGAAATCAGTAATCTTATTGATAATAAGTCCAATAATTGCCGAAATTGCAAAAGCAATCGCAACTCTAATAATTTTTTCGATAATACGAGGCGCGTCAGCCGCAATCGAGACCACAAAAGCTTCAGTTTTGATTGGTTTAAAAAAATATTTTGCAGAATCTAAGATATTATTGCTTTTTGGTCTACGGATTAATCCAATACTAGCATCGGCTTCCCTTAGCTTGGTTGTGCTTGAATTATTCGCTCCAAAGAAAAGCATCGCAACGCCAAAAATACAAAAAGAGGCGATCAGTACTCGAAACCATTTTGGTATAGTCATAGTAAATATGTAATGATTATTATTATACTAGATAGTATAAGCGCTTTTTCGATTTTGCACAAATTTTTTTACTTCCCTTTTCTTGTACTTTCAAAAATATCCCTACCCCGGTCAGCGGCGGTAACTACAAACATATACAGAAATACCACCACGAAATTAATTAGAATACCGGTAGAAACCGCAATCCCGGAGTCAAAATTAACAACTGACACCAGGACGAACGTCAATGTCATCTGCACCACAAAACCTGTGAGAGAGATGATTGCCGGTTGCCAAATACGCTCTTTGACGTAGATATACTTTGAGAGTATCTCGATCAGCGACTGGAAAACGATCGCCAGTGCAGAAATCCTGGTGAGCAAGATTATATATTCAGCATTATCTTGGCCACGACCAAATAATTCAAAAACCCAAAGGACAAGAGGGGCAAAAAGCAGTGTACCAACAGTACCAATGGCGGCCACACCCCCAACACCTTGTAAATAATAGAAAAACTGCTTCCATTGTCGACGTTTAGAGGTTTTGACGCTGTTGAACGTTCGGGAAATATTTGGGAAAAATACTGTAGAAGCTGAGGTTATCAGCGAAAAGAAGACGCCTTGGATTGATAGAGCAAGATCAACTGCAAAAATTTGACCAGTGTCGCTCGTTACCCGATTGATCAATAGATTCCCAGCTACCAGCCCATTGATGATAAAAATCCTAGGAACATAGACTTGCCAGGTGGAGATAAGATCTTTTTTGTGAGTTTTGAGGGCTCGTTTTAGATACTTACCAATATTGAACGAACTAAATTTGATCCCACCTCTTTTGGAGTCTACTATGTACAATATTGAATTAAGCACTGCCCCACCCATCATCCCAATCGCAGGAGCGTAGTAATTGAATGGAAATAGCATTATTCCGATGATAGTTCCAATATTGTAAATTGCTCCCGCCCAAGAATATATCGTAAAGCGCTCTTTGAGTGTAAGGTACACCCCAAATACGCCTTGCGTTGCAAAGGTTAGCGGCCCAAGCATTAATAGTCTAGTCATCCATAAATAATTATCGTATAAGCCGGCATCCTTAAATGCATTCATAGCAGACTCTGAAGTGGTTACCTCTAAAAACCACGGAGTGAAGGTAATTATCACAATAGATATTAAAATTAGAGCCGCAATGATAGATATATATACCAGATTAATATACTCACTAACTTTGGTGTGCTCTTTGTCATCAGTTGCCTCTAGTCTACTCGCCACGGGGAGCACGGAGCTAGAAATCGTGCCCATTATCAGTAGGGATACTAATAAGTCCGGGATTTTTGTTGAGGCTAATAAGAGATCCGAATCTATCCCTGAAAAACGCTGATATATGAGTAGATTACGGACCAGACCGAGCCCTCTTGATACAAACATGAAGAAGGTAAGAACGGCAATATACTTGAAGGAAGCCTTCTGAGAAAACTGTTGGATTTTGGCTCGAACACTGGCCAGCATATGCAATAAAGTTAGTTGAAAAAACACTCCCTGTCAAACACTATAGATAACATATGCTAGTATTTGCATGCCGAATATAAATAGACCTTATCTTGGATAAAAAAAGGATTGTAAGTGTTTACAATCCTATAATATTTACTATTATTCTTATTTCATATAGACTAACCAGTAAACTCTTCCATTTCTCTTAGTGCTTTAAAAAACACTTTTTCCTCTATCCCAAATCTCTCGAAAGAAGATATTTGAACATCTCCCTTTTTTTCTCCGTTGCCTTGCTTTGTGTGAATCTGAATACTGTAATTGTACCCATTTTCTGACTGAGAAAACGAAAATTTTTGAATCGTTTCTGCCAAATATTCACTGAGTTTTTCGTTTTGAATTAATTGCAGTATTTTATAAAAATCTTTACTTAATTTACCTTCAAAACCTAGCGAATTCAGGAGATTATTTAGGGTTTCCACCGAATCTGTAGACAGCCCGGTGCACTTTCTTATTACAGCTATGTGCAATAAAATGTTAACGATAGAGGTATCCGATTGGTTGAGCATATCTGCCGTTACGACATCTAGAGCGTACTGGAGCACTAAACTCTCGTCACTCCCTTTTGTCCAAGCAGTCGTACCATTATCTTTAGAGACACTGCATAGGTACACACCCATATTCTGCGGTAACCCTCTGTTTATTAAGATTGATGCCTCTGGGTTCGTCATCAGCAATGCAGATGACATAGGAACCACATCTCCTTGTTCACAAGAATATTTTGTAATACATGTTCCAGGAGGTAAGACATAGCCATCTATAACTCCCACAGTGTTTTTATCACTGCTGAGTATTTGATACTCTGCAATATTCATAAATATTGCTTCCACAGTGTCAAAACTTCTTTTACCAATAAAGATTATCGGCAAGTTATAGTTAGAACTATTTTTTAAGGTCTGATTTTCTCCAAGCGTTCCTAGCTTCGCAACCACCTCCATTTTGAGTAGAGTGCTGTCAAGCTCAACAACCTTAATTAGCAATAGTTCAAGCCAGTTTGTACGCATGTCAACAAGTAGAGCATGGGTCAATGTCTTCGAATTTGTCATTGTAATTTCCTGCGGCCCGTAAAGAATAATTAAGTGGGTTGTTCCGCAAACTCCGAATGGAGATATAAGAAAAGCTCGGTCTTAAAGTAGCTTTAATGGAAAATGACTCTTGTATATTACCACTTTTTTTATATTTTGTCAAGTTATTTTATAATCTTATCGATGCTTATTGACTAAAGTTCATTTGTTTTACTACACTGCCCAATATGATTCAATCCACCAATCCAGCCACCGGTCAAATTATTCAAACCTACGATGAGATCTCAGCCGAAGTTCTAGAGTCCAAGATTGCTCAAGCCTATGATGAATTTCAGAAGTGGAAACAGGTCAGCGTGGCTGATCGTGAGAAAATGTTTATGAAACTTTGTGCAGAATTACGAGCCAACAGATCGCACTATGCCCACCTAATTACTTTGGAAATGGGTTGTCCGATTAGCCAAGCCGAGGCTGAGATAGAAAAGTGTGCCTATATTGCTGAGCTCACTGCCAGCCAGGCTCATGGCTATCTACAACCTAAGAACATCAAGACTGATGCTTCTGAGAGCTATATATCTTACGAACCTCTTGGAGTGGTTTTGCACGTTGCACCTTGGAATTATCCATTTTACCTTGCCCTGCGCCCTGCTCTAGCGGCTATCATGTCTGGGAACACCGTCTTACTCAAGCATGCCTCCAACGTCCCGCAGTGCGCACTTGCTCTTGAGGAGTTGTTCAAAAAGGCAGGCTTCCCTGATGGGGTGTTCGAGAGTTTGCTGATTAGTTCTAGCAAGGTTGAAGGTATTATCAACGATGATCGAGTAAGTATGGTGACCTTGATTGGTAGTGACAAAGCAGGGTCTGCTGTAGGGTGTTGCGCTGGAAAGTCGATTAAGAAGAGTGTGATGGAGCTTGGGGGAAGCGACCCGATGATTGTGATGCCAGACGCGGATATCGATGAGGTTATTAAGGCTGCGAGTTACACCAGACTGCGGAATGCTGGGCAAAGCTGCAACGCTTCCAAACGATTTATTGTACATAGAAGCATAGTTGAAGAATTCACTAACAAGCTCAAAGATGCATTTTCTCAGGAAGTTATCGGAGATCCGACTGAGAAAGAAACAACTTTTGGACCGGTTGCAACAGCCAGTAGTATTGAGGATCTTAAGAGGCAAGTTGAGGGCTCAGTGAAGCTTGGAGCCAAGATTGTTACCGGTGGTAAGCAGATGGATCGAGATGGGTATTATTGGGAGCCGACAATTCTTGCGAGTGTCCACGAAGACATGCCAGTGATGCAAGAAGAGGTATTTGGGCCGGTAGCTCCAATCTTTAGTTGTAACAGCTTGGAAGAAGCGATTGCAGTAGCTAATCGCACGCCCTACGGACTTGGAGCCAGCCTGTGGACTAAGGATATTGAGCTAGCTCGCACTGTCATTCCACGACTAGAGGCAGGCAATGTCTATATCAACAAAGTAGTCCGAGGCAATCCAAAACTACCTTTTGGAGGAATCAAAAAAACAGGCTTTGGCAGAGAGTTTGGAGAGCATGGATTCTATGAATTTGTCAACATCAAGAGTGTGGTTATTGCATAAGTTGATGGTTATCACAAAAAAAACTTGACAGTATCTTATTTATAAGCTATATTAATATTAACCTATCGTAAAATAGGTAGCAAAATAAAAAAACACAACTTAATAATAACTCATTTTGGAGGTGTCTCATGCAATGGAGTTAGTAGTTATTAGCGACGAAAGCTAATTGTGTTTGTATGTTTATTCTTAATGAACTGGTGCTGCTATTTGAACGCAGAAAAACAAACACTCTGACCTTGAATTTGCATAATAAACTTATGTCTGTTCTTAATTCGAAATTTTCTTTTCAGAAATATAAGAAAGGTTATAATTCCACAACTAAAAGCAACATTTACCGTCTTTTCTAAAGGACGGCTTTTTGTTATAGATTTCTGATTCGGAACTTATTCTATCTTATCCAAGTGTAAACTATGGATAAATTACTAATTTTTTTTGGTCGCGGAGGAGCTAGTTGAGATTTTTTCTCAAAGAGCGCTCCTCATTGGACTAGGTATTTTTCTTAGTCCAATATTTTTATGTCAATTATTTAGTTTCGTCGATGGATTTGCCTGCCTGACTATCCCTACCCCTAGGAGTTGCGCCATAGTTGCAGAAAGAAGTTTGAAATAGAATTGTTACACACTCAAGGGTTATAGCTTGACAAGGTCGATTTTTTGAGGTTATGATTAAGGTATCTTAAGAATTTAGGAGTTTACGATAATGAAGTTAAGTCTGGCTCAGATCAATGCAATGCCCTTAGATGTATTTAGTATTCTATGGTTTACCAATCTTCTTGATAAGGTATTCATGTTTGATATTCCAGAAGGTGAAGCACTCAATGATTTAGCTTTTGGCATCTTTTTTACCAATAGCATTGCAGAATTGCAGCAAAGCTTTGAAGATGTTGATCTGAAGTTTTTGAACCAAGTTTTTGTCCCGTATTTTCGAGCGCATTACAGTCATAGTTTTGGTTTTTTTGGTTTTAGGATTCGTACAAACTTACCATTAGCACAAAAACAGATGGTTTACGATAATTTTAGAAGCCAGCTATTAGACCTCATTAACTCATTTTTGCAGGGTGTTGTTATATCAAAACCCCGATATGAAAAATACATGAAATAAATTTATTTATTATTTTTTAAGGACATAGAAAAGTGCTTGACAAGTGTAATTTTTTGTAGTATATTACATGTAAGTTCTTCGAGATTAGACTCTACTACAATGCTGTTTTATTTACATTGGGAGGTGATCATTTCGTACACTCAGACCAAGCATAATCACTTGGTCTCTATTTTTTACTCTGATTCTTAATAATTTGACAGAGACTTTGACATTTTGCATTAGCTTGGCCAAAAAAAGTTGTGTGAAGCCAATTAGGTCTATATAAAACTATGTTCCTCGAGCATTCGAGATAATAGACCTGTGTGTTTTTGGCATATCGGTCTATTATGGAAATTGTAGGATTTAACTTGCTTCTTTTACATGTTCTCTTTGCTCTTACTTTTTTATGGAGGTATTTTCGACCTTTGGTGAGAAGTGAAATGGATTTTGATCCAGATGGCATCATTTTAAATGTGAGGGATTACACTTCATTAAGAACCACCTACCTCAGACCAATTGTTATCTCGGTTTTTAGGTCGTTCTTACTTATGTTGCTGCCCAATTTGGTTTAACATACCATAATAATCGGCGGTAACACGTGACTAAGTTTTTAGAGCTTAGTCACAATTTTTTAATTCATTTATTAACACCGATTCCTTTGTAAAGCCTTTTTGTTCTCTTGTTTTTAAGTTTTTTAAGGTGATAGCACCTTCTTCTTCTATTATTGCGACAAACTCATACCCTTTGCCGTCTGCATATTGGATTTGTTTGCCAAACTTTGCAACTTCGAGACTTGCTTCACTTCTAATCTCCACTGCTCTCAAATTTGCGGCGAGCTTATGCGATGCTTCTTGTCTGGATTCATCCATGAGCATTACGTATACGCCAGACCTTGGTTTGGTTCCTGTAAGCAGTTTTTCTTCGTTCAAGATGAAGAACAACCTAGATAAGCCAATCGATCCCCCTACCCCTGGGAAGCTCTGCTTGGAGAAACGGGTGGCGAGATTGTCGTAACGGCCTCCAGAGGAAATGCTGCCGTAGCTCTCGTGACCATTAATCGTAGTCTCGTATACAAACCCCGTGTAATAGTCCAAGCCTCGTACGATACTCAGGTCTATAATAATCTTGCCTCTTCGTAGATTGAGATTGGCCACAGTTTCTTGTAGATAGTCAAAATCTTTGGTAATAGCTGCGACTTCTGAGATCGAATATGTTTTGGATACTTCATCTAGGAATTTTTCTGCTACAGACGCTTCTAGTTGGCACTCCTCCTGGAGCCGATTCAAGCTAACCTCCCTGCTTACTTTTGCAAGTTTGTCGATGATGTTAAACGCTGGCTTGATACATTCTGCGCTCACACCAAGTGTTTGGATATACTTACCCAAAAACTCTCGATTGTTGATGCGAATTGTAAAGTCAAACAAATCCATATTATCCAAAGTTGAGGCAATTACTCCAAGCACTTGTCCGTCGTAGGCGAGTGGCAGATTATCTTTGGCTACGACATCTACATCTGCTTGGTATAATTCTCGGTATCTGCCTTTTTGCGGCCTTTCTCCACGCCAGACGCGGTCGATTTGGTAGCGCTTGAATGGGAAAGTCAGGTGACCTTGGTGCTGAGCTACGTACCTAGCAAACGGAGTAGTCAGATCGAATCGTAAACCGCGATCACTACCAGTATTATCCACTTCACTCTTAGCGCGGGTTATGGCGTAGATCTCCTTGGTGATATCACCTTCACTGGCTAAGGTGTGTAGGTATTCTACAGCTGGGGTCTCGATATACTCGAAGCCGTACAATTCGAAACTTTTTTGGACAGTATTCTTGAGATTGGTAAACAAGCGCTGGGTCTCAGGTAAATATTCGGGAAAGCCTTTGGGGCTAACATAGCTAATGGCGGTCATATAGCTAATAACTTCATACAAATATTATTTTTGGTCAAAGAAATTAATACCGCAGCTTCTAATTGACGTATTTATTATTTTATGTTATCATACAATTAGTTAATTTATATGAGGATAAACAAGTGAAAAAAAGTTTGCTTTTTTTACTAACTACACTACTTTTTAGCGCGAAGCCTTCAGTGGCTGGGGTTGAAGGCGATTTAGCTCAAATCAAAGATTTTGTAAGTTATAGCTGTGTTTATGATAGTCAAGGCCGGGTTGCTGGCTTAGATAAAACCAAGCATAATCAGCCAGGTGGAACTTTTGAAAGCTATGACTTTAAAGTCTATAGTAGCTGCAACTTACCAGAGACTCGATTTAAAAAAGTCGATGTTAATATCAAAGGTATTACCAAGCCATTGTACAAGAACTTCTTCGATCCAAATATATGTTTAACCTTGATAGGAGCGAATAATTCAGTTTTTGGAAGTTTCAATTGTCCATTGGTATTAGGTTATGCAACTGAAGATGTAGAGCGTATTTTGTCTTCGAGAGAAAAACTCCCACAGGCAAGTACCGCGAAGCTATATGTTGGTAATATTTCTAATTCAACTATCCATTCAGATAGTAGATTACACGCTAAACTTATGGATGAACAAGGCAAGCCCGCCGTTGCGAATGGATGGCTTATTGTTAATGATCTTACGAATGGTATTAATCAAATTCACAAATTCAACGATTTTAATACGATTGAATACGTAGACATTAAACCCCTTTTGTTCATTATAAATATGTAACCATTGAAGGGTTAGTTGAGTTTACGAACGGCAATAAAGTTACTATTCCGTTTAGCAATTCAATTACATATTCTCAATATCCTAGTGACTATGTAGAAGAGAATGCAGAGCTACCAAGCTTAACCAATCCTGGATTTTGGGTTGGAGCATCACTCCAAGTGATCGATGCATACAGCGACGAGCCTAGGAGGTGCTTGGGCTACGATACCTTACTGCTTGGCTATAATGTCTCTCAAAACAACAGAGCTCTTAGTTGCATAGGTACAGTCGCTCCATTTTTCCCAGCTGGTAAATTAGTGAAAATTGCCAATAAGTCTGACGAAGCGCACTACGTAGTCAAAAGCACTGTTAGAAATGGTGATACACTGGTGGAACTGGCGCCTGCTCAAAAATCCTTAACTTACCTAAATGAAATTGTCTATACAACCACTCAAGGTCGCAAACTAACAAAGAGCTGGTTTGCTAAATATAAGTTGCCTGATGGAGATTTGAATCATGGTTATAACCATATTCTTTACCGCCATTCTCCAAATTCATCAGCTACATTACTTAATCCTAGCAAAGCAAAAAGTATAGGCAGATTCTCTAGCGATTCTGACATCAAGCCACTAATTGAGAGTGCTTTGACCGACAAATTATCAACTGCTCAAATTAGAAATATAGAAAAAGGTGGTATTGAAGTGATAGTTGATTTTGAGCGTCAAATTGGATTTCAATACAATAACCCAAAAACAAACAATATAATTCCTTTGGATAGGCTTCTTATAGTTCTGGACGATACTGGAAGCATTATCACTGCTTATCCTATCAAAAAGTAATTTCTAGCTTAGAAATTACCAATCAAATCTTAACCTGTTTCAAAATGAAGCAGGTGTTTTTTAGACAATTACATTTTCGTATGATAATATATAGAAATATGAATATTCAATATCATAATTTGGAGCAAGAAATTGAGTACTATGAATTTAAGTTTGGTAGGCATGACTCTAAACTTTACGAACTCAATGAAGAGTATAGTTCATATGCAGCTCAGATTAAGTCTTTGACGCAAAACAAGTTTATCGAGAACAATACGGAAAACTCAATGATGACTGGGCACAGCTTTATCACAACCTCTCACACGCTGATATACATGGAGAAATTCGTTGTAGGATTTATAGCACTCTAATTTTCCTTGATATTGACTTTTTTAATCACACAGTACTCATTGATGGCTATATTGAACACTCTCTGAGTTTGGATAGATTAGCCCGAGAATCTAGAGTCCCTATCAAAAGAACAACTGACTTTGACAAGGACTTAGAAAGTATGGGAATTAAAACCCTACCGGATACCTACGACCACCTCAAATTTATTGTAAACGAAAGCCAGAAGTAATACATAACTTTACTATATTTTTATTGGTATTGTTATTTCATGAATTTCACACAGGACTATATCATTGCTGTATAAAACACTTACTTTCATAATTGTTAGTACCCTGTTGGCAGTTTTTACTTCCAGCCTGGTTTTGAGTCAAAACTCGACTGTACTCAGGCCATAGCTAAGTTTGAGAATATTATTCGTTTTATCTCGCTATCGGCACTACTGATTGCAGTGTTAAGAACCATTATTTTGATAGCGTTCGGTTTGGGATCGATGGTCAGGTTACTAAGCCAGTCTTGAGTCATAGTATTATTAATGCGCAGTGCGTGCCACCTGGGGCTACAAGAGGAACAATTCTGGATAAGTCAGTTGATTGTTTGCACACAGCAAAAGAGATAACTGACGGCTTCTCTATTGATGATAGCCACCAGCCCTAATTAAGTGAATTTGTAATCTTGTTTTACCTTAATAAGGCAAGAACTATCGAAAAAATTATAAGACTTGCTCCATCGTAGAACTGGTCATTTTTTTTAACGAAAAAATAGCCGCACTATTAATCCAGTGCAGACTCGTATATTTATATTTAGATTACTTTTATGTGCTATTTATTCAGGATAAGCTGGCAGGTTTAACCCATAAAATGATATAGCTCTTGCGGCTGTTTTATATATTTCTTTTGGAGTGGAGGTGTTTACTTTACCTACACTTGGTTTGTGAAATTCTAAAATCTTATCCTTACGCGCTTCGGAGGTTATGGAAGTAATAATGAACCGGCTCTTGTTCGAGGAAGGAATCCCCGTAAGAACTAGAAGGTTTTTTCTGGTACGTTTGTGAAAGATGGTTATACCTTTGAATGTAGTGTAGAAGCTAATCTTTAGATCACTGTTTTCCGAGACTGCAAGACTTCCACTATACTGGATTTGTGCACGATTATTTTGGAAGGTTTTATCTACATATACCTCAATTAGCCCAACTATTTTATCCAGCTCTTGATTCGCTTCTTCAATTTTTGAGTCAAGTTCATTTTGTTTTTTTGTAACTGGTTTTTGAGTGGTCATTTTTTTGCTTCAATCACATGCAATTTTGACTTATCAAGTAATATTAAAAAAACCACTTTTGTCTACCTCCTAATTGCGAATTTGATTTACTGAGCATTTGAATCGCGCTGATTATCTTATCATGTTCTTCGGTGAGCTTATGCGATCTGATTTTTTTGATAAGTTTTTCGACTCCCCATAGGCGGATGACAAACTCGTCTTGGCCTGCTGGAATGGCTTGGCCGCTTCGCCATAGTGCATAACAAAAAGCTTCGTAGCTGTCACCTGGCCACATAGCCCTACCCCATTTTTCGAACTGGCACTCGCTTACCTCAAACTTGACTTGTGGCGGTACTAAGTTCATCGGTGGGGATGTAAACTTCATTCTTACAAAATCGTCAAAATATCTAACCCCTGGGTAGAATTTATAGTTGGTGTCGGTCACAAAATAATAGTTATAGCCGACAATAAACTTTTTATGATTGCCATATTTTTTGATAAACTGGAATATCTGATAAATATTTGACCTTCCTGCGGAATTAAGGAGAATGGGAATTTTTGGATAATAGAGATCCACCAAGCGAATCAACTCATTCAAATAATCTTTACCAGAAGTGGTCTGAAGAGTGCCAAATTTTTTGAAGCTTTCGTTCTCTGGTTGAATACTTGTGAAGGCGTCTTCCCCGTACTTGTGATGTAGGGTTTTGAGAAGCCTATCAGTGTAGTCTAACGCTCTTATCGCGATATCATCACCAACATGGATACACTGACCTTTGCGAATAGTACATTCGTTACTTACCCAATCTGGTATAAATTGCTCTGGCCAGCCAGCCGACTTGATCGGCCCGATGTTGAGTGAGATTTTGGCTTTTTGCTTGAGGAGTTTTTCGATTATTGGCTCGTAATAACTGAGGTTTAATTTGTTTGGGGATTTTTCTATCTTATTCCAGCGCAATCCCAGGCGAACTTCTTGAATCCCAAGTTTTTTTAAGTCATCCAGACCATCTATTGCAGCTTCTTGAGAACCCATACTTTCTGGACGGTACGTACACCCGAGAACGGCAGCGGGGAATTTCTTATAATAAGAACTCATGAAGTCTTTTGGTTCGCTATTGAGATGGTCGCGAGAAGATAGGGCTTGAAAAAACTGATTGAAATCAATAAACATTACCAACTATCCAAACTACTATTATCTTTTTTGTAAACCTTTGGAACAGATAAAGAGTAACGTGCCTATGCCAGTAATGATAGTTACAATGTATAGAATACTTTCTTGGTTTTGATGACGATTAAGATTAACCCTACCAGTCCGAATTAAGTTAATGGATTCTAAGGTATCACTACTTACCACCCCGCTTTCGATTAGAGTCTGACCTTGTTCGTTGTACCCTACACTAAAAGTTGGTGTTCGGAATGTAGACGGGTCAGCTTGAGAGTCTTGGTCATTACCAGTTAATTGGTATCCCAAGGGAAGTGAAGCATATTCAATAGCGTAGTCACCTTCAATTAAGTAGCAGAACTCGTACTCTCCATTAGCATCACTTACTGTTCTGCCGATCTCATTATTGTTGTCGTCGTAGAGAATTACTTCTACACCTGAGAACAATGGTTCGTTTGCATCTCTAACACCGTCTCCATTAAGATCTTCCCATACGAGACTTGAGACACAGCTCATGCGGTAGAGCCCAAAGTCAATTGTGGTATTGGTGCTAGTGTCAGTGTCTGCATCATCAGCTGGCTCGCCATTGGAGCTTAAAACAATCAATGAAGAAACATAGTCGCCGTTGGCATTAAGAGTTCCGTTATCATCACTGTCTATGTCAGTATTGGCATCTGGGGCTGTCTCGTAATTACCTGCAACAGAACCATTTTGACCAGAAGTCGGGGTAAATCCTTCTAGAGGATCACCTGGTGCAAAGTTGCTTGCGGGAATGACAATGAAGTACCCACCTGCAAGCAAATCAGTAAAGAGATAGTTACCGTTTGCATCTGTTACTGAAGTTCCAGGGAGTGCTGAGCCAGTGCCAAATGGCAACAAGGTATCAATTGTACCACCATCAAATATTCCATCATTATCTATGTCTTGATAAATGTTTACTGTCACTCCAGCAATACCAAACTCTGTTCCATCAAGCGTTCCACTGTTATTCCTATCTTCAAATACCAAGTCTCCAAGCGAGAGCAAAGGTATGTAGCCCTGGTCTGAATCAAGATTTGGCAACCCACCAATAAATGAAATTGCTGGTGTTTGTCCGGTAGTAACATCACCATCGGAATCCAACGCTGTGTCTGTCCCTTGTGCTTGGGATGAAGGGGTGTACCCAGTGGCCGAAGTGTGGTCGAACTCTACAATATATTGCAAAGCAGGATTAAGGTTGTCGAAGCTGTAAGACCCATCTGTTCCTGAAGCTGTGGATTGGAGAATTGTGGGTGTCAATGCCGCAGCATCGTACAAATTAATAGTCACACCTTCAACTCCACCTTCACCACTGTCTTGAATTCCATTAGCATTAAGATCCTCGAATACAAAATCACCAATGGAGAGAAGTGGCACATAACCTTGGTCGATACCAGTAATAATTTGTCCGGCAGGAACTTGGAAGATATCTGAGACTATACCAGTAGTAACATCACCATCTGAGTCAGTTGTGCAAGATTGATCCTGAGGAAGAACAATAGTTAAGGTTGACCCCCCATTGCTAGTACATGTTTGATCTTCCGGTGAAGGAGTGTACCCAGAAGGTGCTGTACTGTGATCGAATTCTATCTGGTATTCAACACTTGGATCGGTAATACCACTGAAGAAGTATTCTCCATTGGAATTTGTTATGGCAGTACCAGCAACTGTATTTGCTCCATTTGGATCGCTGTACAATGTCACGGTAACACCTTCAATTCTAGTCTCACCTAAGTCTTGAATACCATCACCATCTGTATCTTCGAAGACATGTCCTTGGACTCCTCCATCAAACACAATCGTAGCTTGGTTCTCATCGTCTTCAGCAGTGTTTGTGTCGAATGGATTGTTCGCGTTATTAGTGGTAGAATCTACATCTGTTTGATCAGCCGCTGTTACTTGAGCAGTGTTTACAAAACTTCCTGTAAGGGTATCAGCTAACGAACTAACTTCAGCATCTAGGTCTAGAGTGTGATTATCTTGAGCATCTACATCACCAATAACCCATTCTAGAGTTGCTGGGCCAGTCACAGGTAATGCTGTGGTTACACTTCCAATACTGGGGTTTGCTGCTGCAATAGTAACACCTGCTGGTATAGCATCTTGTACTGTAACACCCGTTGCATTTATTGAAGCAGATACGTTGTTGATAGTTAGTCTGTAATCATAGGTTGTTGGTGTTGCGCTTCCATTGAATCCTGGAAGTGCTCCGATCTCTGTATCACCAAATGTTCCATCTTCATTACCGTCTACTTGCTTGGTAAGTTCCAAGTCTACCTGCTCCTCAAACAATCCAAGATCAACGTTTCTATTTCCTTCGTTAAGGCTAAGCTCCTGTTCTGTTGAGCTAAGGAAATTAGCTGAATTAGAGTCATCTTCTACATCACTGTCGTCAGTACCATCCCCTGCTCCATTTCCATTTACATCACCAGGTTCTGTAGGTGAAAAGAAATTAGGAATGTTATCGAAGACTACATAGTACCAACTTGGCAAAAGATTACGGAATAGGAAGTATCCTGGGTTGCCATTGGCATCATCAGCGGTAGTTTGAGGGGAGATTGCGTTACCAGAAGCGTCTAAAGTCACTTGCGTATCATCACCTCCTCCACGTAGCATATCTGCACCAGCATCCCAAAGGGTAGCTAAGACTCCGTTGATTCCTTCGCTTGGAGCTTCATCCTGGATACCATTTTGGTTCTGATCATTCCACACATAGTCACCAATAGTGGTGTCTACTACGATGTTACTGACCTCATTACTAATTACATTGAGAAGTCCATCAGGTGCCACTTCAAAGTGGTTAGTGTAGATATCGTCTTGTTCGTTGCCATTTGTATTAAGGTTCAAAGTAAAATTGTATGCGATTCCATTGTTTGGTATACTACCAATATCTACACGAAAGGCAGTTACTTCAGCATTAGAAGCTGGACAATCTGCGTCTGTAGCAAAATCTCCTGGAAGACACCAGACCGTTGTTCCTGTAGTTGCGCCAGGTGTGTTAATAACATTACTTGGATCGTTATCATCTGTGTTAATACTTGCAGGTGCTGCTTTGGTATAGTAGTAGGTTTCACCCCCTTTATCTCCTGTGAGTGAGTCGAACTCTATTGTTCCAGAGAAGTCAGAAGGGGTGGCACGCCCATCTCCGTTGAATGGAAGTACATCGATTAATACTGCTCCTGGAATACTATCATTACGAGAGTTGGTGTATTGCAAAATGTAAGTAAGTGTTTCACCTACTTGAATCTGCGGTGTGGTGGTCAGCTTAGAAACTGAGAATACTGCGTCTTTAAGTACTTGAATATCTTGTGTATCACTTCTCTCTTCGAAGGGCGCGGTGGTTTCAGGAGTGTTTATTTCTACAGTATTTGTGACAAATTCAAAATTGGGAGTTGCTTGAGAGACAGTCGTACTAAATTCAATATCATCTAGATCTAAACCAACTGGTGAATTAGGGAGAATCCATGTCATAGTGGTGGTTCCGTCAGTATTCACTACAACAGTATCCGGCTCTCGAGGAGCACCAGCGAGGGTTGCGCTACCTACTTGATAAGATAAGTATGATGGCAATGTGTCAGTTATGGTAGCGGTTGTAGTAGTTGGAACATCTGGAATACCGAGAATAGTAGGTTCTAGTAAAAATCTTACCGTGCCACCAGAGATAAACTGATTATTACCAGTATCAGGGGAGAGGGTTTTTTCTATTTCAGGAATATTTGGATTAAACCTATGCTCTTCAAAACGAGACACGTCCCAGTTTCCGCTATCAAAATTATCTCGTTTTGTGGCTAAGAAGTCTCTTATCAAAAAACCTCCTGGGATAACATCCCCTGCTATATGACTTCCTTCATAGGCATCGTCATAAAAAGCGTTTCTTACTTTGTAGTTTACTAGATAATTCACACTTTCGCCCGATGGAAGAGGCTCGGTTTGCTTAATTCGAATTATGTTGGTGTTTGCTTGGGGGGTGGAGCTCCAAGTTACTCCTGGCTCATTATCTTCGCATGTAGTAGCACCCATATCGGTAAAATTAACAAATGCTTTCTGACCGTAATCTACTGTATACGCATACGATCTATTGGAGGTCGTGCTCAGATATTCTTGTGTCGTGTGATCGAACTTGTCACAGCTAACGAGGCCTGTGTGACTTTGGATCCATGAGTTTGAAGCACCTAATACTGAATAAAACTCTTCTCCACTATACAAATCTCTAATTATTCCGCTTGACCATGGATAGGGGTCAATTTGCGAAGCTTTATTTGAATTTCCGCCATTAAGATTTCTAAACCTTGTTTTGTTTGTGTTGTTTGTTAGATCTATCTCATTACCTGTTCCATAATTACCCTGCCCCGAAATCGAATTTGGGAACACTCCACTAAGTGTGTTTTCTATAAACCTTACCTCATTTTCTGGAATACTCGTAAGAGGTTCAAATACTCTAATTGCCAATGCAATCACATACGCATCTCCGTTTGGAATAGGACTACTGCCCCAGAAGCTTGTTGGAATGTGGTCTCCACTCAAATCAGCGTCATTGATAGTAACGGTAATTGGTGTACCAGGGCCATCTGGTTGAGTGCACACAGCAGTTCCAGAGTCACTCACTGAGATACTGTCACTTGATAGCCCTAGCTCTCGAAATAACTGACCTCCGCTATAGCCAAAGTTTACAAAATCACCACAAAAACCATTGACCCATGTTGCCAGTTCTAACTCACTGTCAGGAGTGCTCCCATCATCAAATCCAAATGTGTCTGTTATTATTAAGGGTTGGCTGGGGTCTAACATTTCACTTCCTTTGGCGTTATCTTCTGTTTTTACCAGAATAGGTATGGTTGCGAGATAGCCATCTGGGCGAATACCGTCGCTCGGCACAAATGTCTCGAATGCTGGCCTTTTTTCAATATCGAATCGTGGAGCTGCAGAGATTGTTGCACTCACACTATTGGAAGCTGCCAAAGCAGAATTGTCCCCCACTATTGTTGCTGAAGTGGTAATAGAGTCACTATTAGCAGATGTTCCACGTGCTTTTGCTTGAGGAAATAATTGCACAGTAGTACCAGAAGGAATCGTGTTGCCGTTGGTGTTATCACTATCAAGATCGTATACACAAGTGATGGTTTGCTCATCAGCTGAAATACTCGACCCTGCTCCACACTGCAGAGGTAAGAATATCCACTTAGCTGTGTTTGGAAGTACTTGCACAATAGTAACATTATCATCGCTTCCACCGTTCACATTGAAATCCCATTCATAGAGAATAGTGTCATTAGTGCGAACTATATTATTAGTGATGCTGGAGTCGTTACCTGGGTCATCATTGTTATCGAAGTCTGGAGAACCGGTCTCTATTTGATTGAGTGTGATATCAAGTGTCGCTGCACTCGCAATTATATTTTGAACTCCGAATGATATAATTAACGAAACAAAAACTAGTCCTCCTAATATTTTTTTTACCAACATAGTATTAAAGTTATTATACACAATAATTGAAAAATTCGAAAAGGTTGTCAAATAAATATAAAGTTGATATAATAAGTATATATGCTCTTTCCAAAACCAAACAAAACTCTCTGGCAGCTGCTGGGGCCTTCTGTGCTTCTTGTAGCTATGGCTATTAGTGGAGGCGAATTACTACTCTGGCCTGATTTGACCGCTGAATATGATTTTGGGGTGATATGGGCTGTTCCGATAATTCTATTCTTGCAGTATTTTGTAAACATGGAGATCGAGCGTTACACAACCGTAACCGGGAAAAACACCCTAACTGGCCTCTTGGGACTACAAAAATGGTTGGGGCTACTCTTTATAATATCTATTGTCGTTAGTCTGGCATGGCCGGCCTGGGCTTCACCTGCCGGGAGTATGGTTGGGTATTTACTTGGTGCCGAGCAATATAGCCAGTGGTTTGGGATTGCTATTATGCTGGGGCTTATCGCAATATGGCAAAGCAAAAAAAGCTACTTTATTCTGGAGCGGATCTCCAAGCTGGGATTGGTTGCGGTACTTGCTATTGTACTCTTCACTATCGGTAGTAATTTTGACACTCAATTACTTACAAGCTTTGGAGAGGGCGTGAGAAGTTTCGGTACGTTCCCTGATGGCATTAACCGTTTTGCTTTATTGTCGGCACTTGCTTATGGAGGTGTAGTGGGGGTTCTTAACCTGGTGCAAAGTGACTGGGTGCAGAGTAAAGGTTATGGCGCTGCTGGAGTCGAGAACCCAGAGAAGATTATTTGGAATCCAATCTCGGTTGGTCACTTCAAGGAGTGGTGGAGACTTCTTAAGATCGAACATGGAATTGTGTACTATTTTGGCAATATTCTCGGCATTGGACTCCTGACTTCCCTAGCATTTTTGACTATTCGTGGGCGCGGGGTGAGCGGCTTTGGCGTACTAACCGAGCAGGTTGATGTGCTTAGCGATGAGTCTCGAGTGTTAGGACTCGTCTTCGGTATTGCCGTGGTCCTACTCTTCACGATGGCTCAAATGACGATTCTCGATGCCCAGGGTAAGCTTCTCCAAAAATGCCTCCCCCAATTCGGCTCTTCCGCTAAAATCTCTCAGTTCATGGGCTTTGTTGGAATTGCCATCTTACTGCTGAGCTTCTTCGTTCCTTCGTTTTCACAACCTGCTTTTTTGCTGAGATTATCAGCTTCTTTGTCTGCTGGCGTGATGGTAATCTACCCTCCCCTTCTTTTGATCCTCAATAGCAAACTTCCTTTTGAAACTCGGCCGAACTGGTTCAGTAAGCTGATGGTGATTACGTGTAGTGTTTTTTATTTGATTATAATTTGCTGGAGCTTACTATAAAAAAGCGTACAAAAATAGGAGCGTTTTATTGCCCCTAGATGCCACTATATAAATAGCTTATTTCACTTTTTCGTTAGTCAATTTTAAAAACCTGATTCAGGTCATCCATCATACCAGGCTTATTGTGAAAGAATTCATGACTAGCTTGTAGCTGACTGTCTTCAAGTAATAAATTAGGTTCGCTATTATAATTTTCGAGAAAATAACCTTCCAGAAACCAGGAAACTTCTGTGGACCTTGTATATTTCCTTGAGGTCAACAAATGCTGTATGCTTAGATTATTTTGATCCGCCAAGCACTCCATGTAATTATGATATAAGACCGCTTGAGTTGCCATTCTTATCAAGTTTGCTTGAACTTTTATCGGTTTGTTATCTACAAAATATAACATTCTTTCGTTGAGATAAATATTCACCTTCCAAGATCCATCTACTATCGTCGGACAAACTATAGGATGATCGGTAGTGGTCAGAATAGTTTGCGCAAGTTTTTGAGCTGAGCCTTCCTCATCAATGAGGTTTAGATCTTTGAGCTGGTTGATGAGTTTATGTTCTTTTGTAGTAAGATTTTCGAAAGCATTTTCGTCACTTATCGATCCGGCAACTGCTAATCAGTTTTCGAGATCTGCAATTGGTGAGGTAAAGGTGTACCGCACGACATGCTGCTGAGTAAGCAAAATCCAGTATTTGTATAGTATACTTTTAAATAGCTTGCTTTTAATTTCTGGAAAGGAAATTCCAGATGTGTTATCTCCACCTGTCAGGCAGCAGAAAGCTGCTTCCATAGATCTTATGACTTGACGTTGATTTTACGATAATTGTTTCACTATTTACCTCTCATATATAATGTCTTTTTTATTGGCATTTTTTTTAATAATCTGCAAACAACATATAGTAATCGACTTATGGAAAAACAAAAGGAGTAAAGGTACCCCTTTAATTAATAGCTGCTTAAGTTAGCACATTACCAACTCTGGCAAGGCAAAAGCTGCACTTCCTTGTCCTATTCTTCTATATTGTTTAACCGAATATTCTAGATCTGGATTCTGCTGATAAAACGTTGAATCATCAATATGATTATCCAAATACCTGCCACGAAAAAGTTCTGCCATCCGCACAATATAATCGTACTGACTTTGAGGAACTGGATCATGAAAATTTGGATGCTTTAAGGCATTATTAACCAGAACCTCCCAGAATTTAACAGTTAAAAACATGCTTCGCACCATATTTACTTGCAATTTAGTCAATTCTCCACATGTGGGCCGCAAGAGTCTCGTGCTTAGACAGATTTTGATCTGCGCTTTACATTGACTTTTCTCTAAGAATATTAAGGGTTTATCAGTATAAATATCAATCAGATTACATATGTCATGTATATCCATACGATTGATAGTGATACCTAGTTTATACAGGGCGCATATGATCTCAACCTCTGTTAACAAATACTTAAATACTACTTCCGAATCCTTACAAGATCTCATGAAACTACACGTCTCGATATCTTGTGGAGAAGGGAGAATATGAAAACTTACTAGTGGTGTTTGATGCACAATGTGGGAGTAAAATTGGGCCAGAGGTGTGACGAGATCATCATTAATTTTATTAAATGATTGCGTGTTATTGCTCTGACGTTCCAAAAATGAGTTGACACACTGGTTATGTAATTCAACTACTGGATGATTTTTCATTTAGTATCGCCTTTCTATATTCCTACATTATTACCTAACCTAAAAAATAAGTTTTGTAAATATATAACATTACGGTCAGAACAATGTCATTCTTTCAATATTCTGGATATTTTCAACTTTCTATTATACGCCAGACAAACCTTTACAATATTCTGAAATTATGTTTTAACCTGAGTTGGTCAAATTAGTTTATTTCTGAGGACTTGTATATGCTTTCTACTGCTATAAACCCCTTTTTTAAGGTCGTCATTGCCGGTGTTGAATTTAGCTTCCCAATATTTAATGCAAGCGGCCCACTATGCACTTCGGAAGAAGAGCTGCATAACCTCGCGGAGTCTAAGTCTGGAGCGATTGTTACTAAATCCTGCACTTTGAATTATCGCCAGGGCAACGCGCTTCCGCGATATTCTTATAATGAGAATGGGTTTTTTAGCGTCAACTCAACTGGATTAGCAAACCTTGGCTGGTTAGAATATCTTGATATCGTTGAAAGACTATCTAGTACCACTGACAAACCTATAATCGTAAGTATAGCGGGGATGAATATGGCAGATAACCTTACAATTATTAGAGGTTTCCAGGAGCAAGGTCTCGCTTCTCTCCTAGAAATCAATTTGTCTTGCCCCAATATTGCAGGTAAGATGGAGGTTGCGTTTGAGCTAGATACTCTGCCGGAATCCTTAGAGCAAATCATGGCTCTCAAGAAAACTATTCCAATGGGCATCAAATTACCTTATTACCCCTCCCGACTCATGTTAGAGCGAGTAGCCAGAATTCTTGAGGCGGCACAGGTAGATTTTATATCCACCACCAACTCTTTGACAGGTCTGGACCTTAATCCTATTGATGGTAAATCGTCAATCAAGCCAAATAACGGTATTGGTGGGTGTGGTGGTAATATACTCCCATTCGCCCTCGGTCAAGTTGCGCAATTTTCGCAGCACTTCGGTGGTAAAATTCCAATAATTGGAGTTGGTGGAATTCGAAACGGGGAAGATGTTATTCGATATTTTCGTGCCGGTGCTTCGGGTGTCCAACTTGGAACCCACTTTATGGAAAACGGACCCGGAGTTTTTGAAGATCTGCACCAGCAAGTGTTAGATTTTAGAGATTTGCACCATCCGCAATACAAGTCTATTCTTAATTATCAAAATACAATATCAGACCCTGCAGAATAAAACCTATTGTGTTGGGACTCTGATTATTCTAAAACACAAATACCCACAACACTATGTTATTGGGTACTTTCTTTACAAAATTGAATTTTTGTTTGTTACTCGTGGTAGGTAGATTATACCATTTATTTGCGAGGATTAAATAATGACCAATATAATTACACTTCCCATAGGTGATGATTTCCACACGCATTTGCGACAGTTTAAGAAGGTCGATGAACTCTGCATGGATGCGCGCAACCTTGCTCCACTTGGCCTTCAGGGAGGATTCCAAAGGTTTCTGGCTATGCCAAACCTCAAACCTCCAATTACTAGCACTGCACAAGCTCTAGAGTACCAAAAAGTACTTGAGGAATCCGCTCCCGGAGGCACCTTTTTGATGTCGATGTATTTATGTAATGACCTCTCAGTCGAAGAGCTAGAGACGGCACACAAAGCAGGTGTTAAATGGGTGAAACTCTACCCATCGGGCGTAACCACTAATAGTGACGGAGGAGTTGATGATATCGAAGAATATTATCCGCACTTCGAGAGAATGCAAGAGCTGGGGATGTTCTTGAATATTCACGCCGAACTTCCAAAAAGCTGGGCACCCGAATCACTCAATGTATTTTCGATGACCGCGGAGGCATTTTTTATTCCTGTTTTACAAGACATTATTAGCGACTTCCCTGACCTTAAAATCGTGATTGAACATGTTTCTTCCAGAGTTATGGTGGATTTTATCGCAACTCGCGATCGGAACGTGGGCGGTACAATTACAGCTCACCACTTACTAACCATCTTGGACGACTCGCTTATAGATCGTTCGCTGACCTGTAAGCCTACTCCCAAATCTCCTGACGACCGGCAGGCACTTCTCGATGTAATTGACTCGGGCAACAAAAAATTCTGGTTAGGTAGCGACAGTGCGCCGCACCCTACAAGCAAAAAGTTGAGCTATGCCTGCCCTTGCGGAGTTTTTTCGAGCCTTAATCTGCTGCCCATACTTGTGCACATATTCGAACAAAATAATATGTTACTTGGAGAGAATGGCGAGCTTTTGAACACATTACCTAATTTTATTAGCAAATATGGGCGAGAATTTTACAAGCTTCCCGAGCTAGAAGGTACTGTCACTCTTGTGAGAAAACCTCAGAAAATTCCTGAGTCTATTTTTGGAGCAACGCCTTTCTTGCATGGCAAGACAATTGACTGGTCAATTAAGTAAGTAAACTTGTTATTTAGACCTATACAAATCTTTCAACCCGCACGAATACAGCGGGTTCTATTTATAACTTTTTCCTTTATGCACTGTTATACTAAGCGATTATTATTACACTCTAGCTTTTTTCTCACACCATACGCAATTATTATCTAAGATGGGCGTATTTATCTAATTCTTTTAGTTTTTCAAAATCTATATCAGTGACTACTTTTTTGGCGGCAATGCAACCCTTGCAGACTACATTATGGATCCGACCTGGCTTTGTTTTGTTGTGCTCGTCGAGCTCATAATAATCCACTAGATTCTCAGATTGCTGATTGCAAATAGCACACCTTCCAATCACTTGATGCTTCGGGTCGTCCTCATTGAAGGCAACCGTAACTCGCCCGTCGAATACATACAACTTACCAAGGAAATCTTCGTTGGGATATTTCTCCATATAAGTGACAATTCCGTCTTGAAGTTGATGAACATCATTAAATCCATTATTTAGAAGCACACCACTTGCTTTTTCGCACCTGACACCCCCTGTGCAGACTGTAACGATGGTTTTATTTTTTAAATGCTCTAATTGAGGCAGCATGTCCGGCAATTCGCGAAAGTTACTAAATCCTTTGAGTAAGAGAGAGTCTTGAAAATGACCTACGGCATATTCGTAATCGTTGCGCATGTCCACGATATAAAATTCTTTGTCGCTATGAATCCATTCATGTAGGCCTTCGGCACTGAGATAATTACCGGTTTTTTTGGCTAATGGTCCAACATTATATTTGTCTTCAATTTTGGTCATAACGATCTCATCTTTGACGCGGACTTGTAGCTTGGGAAAAGCATCACCGATACCCGGAGAAATCTTAAATTTTATCTCAGCGAATCCTGGTTCTTGCTTAGTAACCTTCATATATTCTTCACACGCTTCTGGAGTACCTTCAACCGTACCGTTGAGACCTTCTTTGGCTATTAGAATTCTGCCTTTGAGGTTGAGGCGTTCACAGAGTCTTCGTTGGCGATACATGAGCTCTTTTGGAGTATCTACTGGTGTATAGATATAGTATAACAATACATGATAATTAGGCTGTAACATATGAGACCCAACTTATATCAAAATCAATTTTTCGTCAAAAAAAACACCCCTCTTTGTATTGAAGGGATAGTTAATAAATCAGTTCTGGTGAAATCATTATTGTTGAGTAGTTAGATGCCTTTGTTTTCTTAGCGCTTGCCACAGAGCATAACCCATTTCTTCATCGAGAAGTTGCTGACCGTCTAATCTACTGCCGATATCATTAATCTCTGAATGGTTTAAGTGTGGGACTTGCCTAATTAGCTGGTTACAGGCTTTGGTATATTTTCTTTTACTCAATAACTCTAGGCATTGAAAGTAAGTATAGTTTATTAATAGTGACAAAAGCCAAAAAGGCAAGAGTACACCGATCCAATAGAGTAGATTGGTGTATAACGATCTTACACTATCCAAGTCAGCAGGGATTATATTCGGCCATGGTCTTCTGAATACCTCACCATAAAACTCCGGATACACTATCAACAAAATGAAGAATATAAACAAAGCATTTATGACGAAATATTTTATATAATAATACCTTTTTCGATTTCTATACACTTCGCTAATACTATTTTCGATTGTCTCTAGATGTTGAACGTACACTTAAAGCCTCCTTATACTAATAATAACTAACAAAGCACAGCTATCTTTTTTTGTCTAGAATCCTATGAAGTTGCTAAATGTATACCTAAGGTGGTGGGAAAGTGGAGTGATTATTCACTAGGTAGGTTCTGCTTACTTATTGGCTCCATAGCTCGTTGGAAAGAAGTCCAATAATTATGAAAATAGGCATTATAAAGATTGGAGAGAACGTTAACCATTGTATAACATACCCTAACAGAGCAAACGAAAGAATAGTTATAGTCTTAAGCCTTAAGTTGCTGTCGAACGAATATTGTTTTGCTTTTATAAAACCTGATATTAGCAGGCTTAGCAGCATAAATAAAAAAATTGTAAAGGCTAAGAACCCGTGCTCGAGCCACACTTCAACATAGACATTATTGGTAATAAGGTATTGATCTTTACCTGCAAACCACACTAGTGGTCGCGCCCAGTGCGCGTATTGCCCGCTCCCCACTCCGGTGAACGAAAACTGAGGGAGTAAGTCTGTGGCAATGCGTAAGAACAACCCCCTATCCACCGCTGTGGAGCTTCTCCCTTGGACTGTGAAAATAAATAATCTCCAGAGCTCGTTGAGTACGTTTCTTGCTTGAGGCGAGTACACAAACAAACCAAGGATACCCACAACACCCAATATAACAAGTGTTGATAACCTGCTCCAGACTCGATTGAAGTTGGTCTTAGTGGCCATAAATATAACCAAAATAATCAGAAGCCCCAGCAGAGTAACAATGGCAGATTTGGAATTGGTCAGCAAAAAAGCACTGGTAAAGAGAGCGAGTAGCAGTGAATTATTGGCAAATAATTTGTTCAGAAATTGGTTTTTATAAGTTTTAATTGTGTCTGAGTGTTGCACAAATACCAGTGATGTAATTATCGGCAAGAATAACATCCCAGCAAAATAAAGCGGCTCTAAGGCAGTGCCCTGAGCTCTAGCAATACCGAGAACCTGCTTAGTATACTGCTCATCTAAAAGAGTGAGAGTTGCTGGCAGCCCAACCAAATCCCCGACAACCTGATAGAGCGCAAACAGAGACGTGAACACCATCACGAAAGTAATATCTTTGATTCGCTGGTAGACATTGGTCGTGAAGTTAGACAAAAGAAACGCAGCCCCAAACGCTAATAGAGTTGCAATCATTGTACTTAAGAATCTATTTGGTCTCTCGACAAAATACCAAGATGGAATTCCCGCAACTGTAAATAATAGTAGTGGCCAAAAAATTGGATTGAGCTTAGTTTGTAAAAGATCTTTGTCTCTTCTAACTAAGAGTACGGCAACTACCCATAAGCCTAGCAAAGTAAATATTTGCGAAAAACGTATCGTTAACCCTGCTCCACCACCTACCGTCAAACTTGGAATTCTTTCGAAGGGATAGGCAATTACAAGCCACGTGCACAGCTTGTGTGGCCAGCATAATGTCGCGTGCTTCCAGATTACTATACTACCTAAGATTAGGCAGGCTAGGAAGACGAGGGCTAGAGTGGCAATCATAGAGTTAGAGAGGTAGGAGAGTAGACTCGCTAGTCCGGCGGTTTCGGAACTCTACAGAATTTTGTTCAAGAGTTCGAGGGGTAATAATGATTTGATACGGGCAACCTATGAGATCTGCGTCGCCGAGCTTTTGACCCATACCTATGGTTCGATCATCCCAGAGAATATCACCCTCTTTGGCATCTATTCCGTTGATTGCACTGGTGTTGTTGTATAAGCCTGCAGCTATGCTGAGTACTTTGCTTTTAGTTTCCTGATCTTTTGGATTGAAGTGCGTCACCAGGTGGTATTTGAACGGAGCGATAGACTCTGGCCAAATTAAACCACGCTCATCGTTGTTGTTCTCAGCAATCACACCAAGGCAGCGACTAGTACCGATGCCATGACAACCCATGGTTGGGTGTTTTTGCACATTGTTCTCATCGGTGTAGATTATATTAAAAGCCTTCGTCCACTTATCGCATAAGTCAAAAATATTACCAACTTCTGCCGAAACATGTTCGATATATTGTTGACCAGACGATGGATGAATATCTCCTGCTTGCGCTTCTTTGAGATCGTACCACTGCGTAGGCATGTCGACATCCCTCCCAAAATTCACGTTAATTGTGTGATAGCCTGTACGGTTAGTCCCGCATTCAAAATTAGTTAACCCTTCCAAAGAGTCATCGAAAAACATATAGATACTCTCAGGGAGGTTAATTATCCCTGCATATCCTAAGACAGCTCCAGTTAGAGATTCGATCTTTTGTTCACTAGCCAGACCTTTGATCTTAGAACCAACGTGTTTCTGAAGTTTTTCGGTGTTTA
>CALITC010000011.1 GCA_938041505.1 uncultured Patescibacteria group bacterium
TTCTACGCTCTATGGATGAATGATATCTTCTTCGAGCGCCTAGTCAAAGACAAAGGAGAGGCCAAGTGGACGCTATTCGATCCAGGCACTGTCGCCTTACATCTCGACAAGCCGCTATCAGAATACTATGGTGAAGAGTTCAAAGAGAAGTACGAAGAGCTAGAAGCCAAAGGAGTCGGGAAGGCTATCTCGCTGATGGAGATCTGGAGCCGCGTCTGCAATCTATTCCAGACTACTGGAATGCCATATATCATGAACAAAGACGCGATCAACCTCAAGTCCAACCAGCAAAATATAGGTACTATCAAGTCCTCCAACCTCTGTACCGAGATCGCTTTGGTGAACAACAACGAAGAGACAGCAGTCTGTGTGTTATCTTCAGTCTGTGTTTCACGTCACGTAGACCGCAAGGCAAAGCAAGTAGATTATGACGGCATCATCGAGACGGCCAGACTAGCTACTCGCCACCTCAACAACGTCATCGATTTGCAATACTATCCATCTCCAGAAACCCGCAACTCGTGCCTAATGCGCCGCGCGATTGGAGTAGGAGTGCAAGGTCTCGCAGATGTGTTTGCCAAGATGGGCTTGAGTTTTACAAGCGACGAAGCCAAGGCTATCAACAAGAAGATCTACGAAGCAGTCTACTATGGATGTCTCCAGGAGTCTATGGAGCTGGCCAAGCAAGACGGGTATTACACAGGTTTCGAAGGCTCTCCGCTATCCAAAGGGATTCTCCAGTTCAATATGTGGGATGTTAAAGATGAAGACACCTTCCTAGGCAAAGCCAAATGGGATGCCCTGCGCCAAGATATAATCAAGCACGGTGTGCGCAACTCCGAGGTGACCGCGCTCGCGCCAACTGCTTCTTCGTCTATCCGCATGGGTAACAACGAAATGCACGAACCATTCACCCGCAACGTTTTCGTAAGATCCTACATCGGGGGTGCAATCCAGATGATGAACACCTTCTTAGTTGATGAGCTCGTTGATAGGGATATCTGGACTCCAGAGATCTGTAACCAAATCATCACTCGCGACGGCTCTGTCCAAGGTATCGAAGAAGTTCCCACGGATGTGCAAGATCGTTACCGAACCGTCTACGAATACGATTGGAAAGACCTAGTAGACATGATGGCCGACAGAAGCCCATTCGTAAGCCAGACCAGTAGCTACAACAACTACACCTCATACGAAGAATCCGGCCCAACAGCCTTCACCCAAAAAGTAATCTACGGCTGGAAAAAACGCCTTAAGACCATCAGCTACTACCAACACACAGAATCAGCAACCACCGCTAAGAAAGAACTAGGTGGCATAAGCTCCCTCAAGAAAAAACCCGCTAGTGAGCAAGTAGCCGACAAAGCCCCAGCCAAATCCCGCTGGACCCCAGGCGCAGTCAAAGAACTAAACATCCCAGTCCAAACCATTGGGGAGGTATGCGAGGATTGCCAAGCCTAACTCCCGCTCGACCACTTTCCGTTCCGTTTTTCTTTCGCAAAAGCTACACTCCATTACGTCGGCGCTTCGCTCTCCCCGAAGATTATCCTCAATCTTCGGGGACCCCGATATGAGATAGGTTATGTTTCAAGTTGAATTTCAAAAATTAAATATCGAGAAATAACTCTGTTGACTTTACAAAATCCGTTCTTAAAATTAGCTTTCTGATAATGTCAGACCAAGAAATAATTGATCGCTTAAAAATACGCTTAGATGCCTACGCTCAAGCCGTAGCTTCTTTGTCCGAATTAGACAGCGAGCAAGAGTATTCTGATCTTGAGAAAACCGGATTTTTGCAAAGGTTTGAATTTTGTTTCGAATTATCTTGGAAGCTTATCAAGTCACTCTTGGAGTACGAAGGAGTGAATACCAAATCTCCAAGAGAGTCTATCAAACAAGGCTTGAAAACAGGAGTTATTGCTAATGGAGATCTCTGGGTAAAAATGCAAGAATCCAGAAATATCTTATCACATACCTACAACCAATCCAAAGCCATAGAGGTCTTTTCGTCACTAGCCAACTACATCCCAATCTATGCAAAACTTCTTACAAAAGCTCAAACAACTCTGGAATCCATCTCCTAAAGTATTGATACCAGGTGTCGATATCAAATACATCGATCAAATTATAGAAGTCCTGAAGTCTTATCCAGCAATCCAAGAAGTAGTCTTATATGGTTCCAGAGCCAAAAACACCTATCAAGAATATTCAGATATAGATCTGTGTATCACTAAAAAAGATAAGGGAAGCATCTCAGGCCTAACTTTAGAATTAGAAGACCTAAATATTCCATATATGGTCGACTTAGTTGAATACGATCATGTTGATACTAACTTACAAAAAAATATCAAAAAAGATGGAGTAGCAATTTATCGAAGGTAAATGATACTCCTTAAGTTTGTTTATGAAATGAATTAATAAAACCAAATTTTAGATATTACTCTCTCTTACTAAAGCGATTCAAGTTCGACAAAGGTAGGTGTATCAAAAAAATCAAAATCAATCTTGTAATCTTCTTCAACATCGCAATCAGGATTCATAAATAATCTACCTTTGTATAGCTCTTCATCCACATTAGTTTGGGACTCGTAATATAGATAAATAAATGTTTTTTGGCCTCCGATAACTGGACTATTGTACATGTCTATCAAGACTCTTTCTAATTCTTCTTTACTAGTACCATCGGGTACATGTGCTTTATATGAGTTTCTTTGACACCCCGCATATGAAGTATCTTCTGTGGCTACCATAGTCCACTTTGGCACTTCATCTATTTGTATTTTTTCTATATCTTCTTCATCTCTTGAAATAGCAGGATCGGCCACATCTACATCTTCTAAAGTTTGCTCTTCATTTTTCTCTAATTCAAAGATATGAGGTTCAACTTCTGTCTTTCTCTTTGCTGTATTATCTGAAACTTTGCTTTTCGCTACATCCTGGTCAGTATTTGGTGAGGCAAAAGCAATCCCTGCTAATAAAATGATAATAGCTAGTAATGGAGCTATCCAAACTATCTTATCATTTTTTATTTTTTGAAAATTTTTCATATAACAATTATATTATAGACCTATATAGCTAATGATTATTTAAGCTCCACTTTTGGTTCTCCAGACCAAAATCCGTATTCTGCAGTGGCAACCTCTCTAAACTCGTTATTAATAGAAACTCGGGCTATAGAATCAGGATATATCTTTTTGACTGCTTTTAAAGCTGTAACAGCAAGATCCTTCTTGCTCGAATCAGGTGTATAAGACCATTCTGTGGAATCAATTACAATAAATAAATTAGCAGAAGATACTCTTTTTAAGAACTCTTCTTCACTCCCTCCATCATTGTATTCGTCTACAGAGCTTTCACTTGCATCTAATCTCATGTACATATCTGCATTAGCATCACCGGACATAGACTCTATAAGCTCAATCGTTGTTGCTGCAACATAAACATTTCCTTTGTTAGAATCAAAATTAGACCGCTCTTCTTTCAGTTTATTTTTTTCAGACTCTGCTTCAGCCTTTTTCTTTTCTTCCTCAGCTTGCTTTGCCTCCTCTTCCAATCTTTCTTTTTCTTGAATTTGCTGTTCTTCTTTTATTCGTACTTCCTCTGCAATTTTCTCCTTGCGTAAGCGCTCTTCTTCTGCAAGCGCATCTGCTTTCTCGACATCTTCCTTTTCTGTGTTTTCTTCATCATCATTGTTGAGCTCCTCAACTTGCGATGAGTCTTGTACACCAGCAATTTCAGGCTCACTATCAGCTTCTGGTAGGATACTCACACCACCAATAATAAGAATTGCAGCAATCAAAGCTGATAGCCAACCTTGTAACTTTGGTATTCTTATGTGCACTTGCTTAAATACGGGTGGAAGCAAGAGAAGTGCACCAAGAAGAACCATTGAACCTCCTATGATGCCGTCAAATAAATAAATCACACCTCCTAGTATGAAGAAGACGCCAAAAATCCATGAAAAAATTTGAAATAATATTGTTTTTATTTTTGCAGCTTTGTTTTCCTTAGACATTCTATATTTGTATTTTTTTGTTATGCGTTAAGTATACACAACTTTTTATTTGTTGCAAAATAAGATCCCTCAGGTGAGGGGATGATCTGTTAAAATTTAATAATAACTATTTCTGAAAGAGTTTCTGTAGTGATATATTCACAAATCCGTGCTAATAAAAATATCTCCCGAAACGAATCCAAGAGTGGGTATATTAAAAAATTAATTATTTTCACAGCCAACGCCATCATTATCTCCATCTAGCCTATGAGGGTCTGGAGGTAATACAGGGAATCTAGCAGCATCAATATCAGGACAGTTATAAACATTACCAATTCCAGGTGTTAAACATAAAGTAGGGTACGCTGGGTCGCAATTTGTTGGTTCCGGGGCGGGTGCTGGTTGAGTTGGGGCGGTGTATCTTTGCTGTGCCTTCTTCCGTTCTTCTTGAGCCGCCGCTTCTGCTTTTCTATTTTCTTCTGCAATCCTAGCTTCCTCTGCTATTCGAGCTTCTTCTGCGACTCTTGTTGCTTCTTGTTCTTTGGCTATTCTCGCTTCCTCCTCTTTTATCTTTTCGGCTTCTGCTTGCTGTCTCGCTTCTTTTTCTGCAATTTCTTTTGCCTCCTTTTCTGCTTGCTCTCGCTCAGCTTTCTGTTTTTCCTCTTCTCGCTCTTGTTCATCTGCTTTTATTTCTTGTTCTTCCTTATTATTTTCATCAGATTCCGGAGTAAGCTTCTGTATGGAGGAGTCTTGCTTGCTGTCTATACTGCTGGCCTGAGCCGTATCTTCGCTAGTAGTAGGTGATACAGCAATCAGCACTAACGCCAAGACTGCAGTTAATCCGCCGGTGATGTAATTATTGAGTCTAAAATTGTATTTTTTTGAAACAAGGTCATTAATTTTATTATGAGTATACGGAACTATATACAGTCCTACTAGCAGAGAAAAAATAGCAAAAACAGGATTCTGGCTTATTTGAAAAAACCCTAACGTAATTATAATCCCAAAAAACCAACGACTAATATATCTTGCTTTCGGGTATTTGATGATAAAATAAAGAACTAGAAATGGCCAAAAGAACAGTGCAAAAAATACCATCCAAATACTCGTATTCTCAGATATAGAATTGAGATCAAACTTACCCTTTTGTATATTACTCTGTGCTGGACTTTGCTTGGTATCCTCTTGTTCAGTCTGAGGTATGGAATTATGCCTCGCATTTTCGAAATATTTCCGCGCTTGTGTTAAATAATTCTTTTTTTCTGGGTTCTGTAAAACTTGATCAATTTTACCATGTAGTAATAATTTTTCAGATTCACTTAATTCTTGGAATTCAGCCTTTATCAGCAACAAAAGAGTGCTTTGATCATCTGCAAAATGATTTTTCATAAAGCTTAAATAAACACCTCTTTCAGTTGAATCTGTTAGTTTATCAAGCCGATTGAGTAGTTTAGAAGTGATATACGATGAAAGCGATTCCATATCTATTTTTTTTTGTTACTTTAAGTATAACATCTAATTATATAAATGTAAAAAAATAACCCTTGAAACGAATCTAAGGGCTTTTTGAGATAATAAAGATATATAAAAATAATAATTTTATTTCTATTCGGGCATACCTTTTGTTAAATTAGTAATCCGATTTTCAAGTTTTTCAATATCATCTTTGGTAGCCATATTATCAGCTATTGTATCTACTTTTTCAGCTAATTGAGTAACTGCCTGTGACAAATTACTCACGTTTGTATTAGTATCAATAATAGCTTTTTTAAGATCGAGATTTTCTGCTTCGACCATGATTTTTACCTGGCAATTATTGAGCTCTGCCTCTTTAGCGTTCAACTCTTTTCGATAATTGTCAACCAAAGTAAGCTTGTTGTTCACCCTTCGCATAATCAAACCCATTACTGCAACTATGAATATAGAAAGCAGACTAACCATAAAAGCCGGGTCAGTATAAAAAGGTGGCTTATTAGATGTTGGGCTAGGGTTAGAAGCCTGTGTAACTTGAGCAATATACAATTCACTGATTTATTTTAATCCTCCGATTATTGACTAAAATTAACATAATATATCAAATAAAATACAGTATGTTAAGTTCTCCTTTATAGAATCTCAAAAAATATTTATTCGCTTGATAAAGTAGCCAGCTTAAGCATAAACTCTTCTCTTTCCAAAATCAATTCTGCGCCTCTAAATGTTACAGAAAACAAAATTGGTTTGAGGAATAGCGGTGCTGTTTTTTTGATTTTAATAAGTCCTGACCTCTGGAGTCTTACTAAGTAAAATAATATTTCGACTCTAGATATTGGCGGATAAGGTCTTATAGTATTCAATACTGTAAATATTGCAATGAAGTTCAAATATTTATTAGATAGTAAGTATAATATATCTAATTCATCACTCATAAGTGAAGTCTCGTCAGCTTGAAGCATAGCTCTCTCCAAAAAGAATATTCTAACATATCAAAATTTCGTTGCTTTGTCTACTAACAGCCTGTGCTATATCTCAATTCCAAAAAATTAGTTAAGAACCACCAGCTTATACGAGAACATTGATTTAATTTGCTTCGCACAACAAAAAAGCACTCTCAAAGTCAATCTGCAAGGTGATAAAAAAAATATTGTATAAACAAAAAATATATGCTATGATGAAGGAATATGTCATTAGAATTTAACCCAAGCAAAGGACTCTACTTACCTGAAGATAAGAAATATAGAAAAGATAAACCATTAAGTATTAACGAGGTAGAGCAGATATTTGCGAGTGAGTCGAAGATGATTAAGCCAGAGACTGTTGAGCAATATATAGAAAAACCATTGGTAGAAGCTGTCCGACGTCTTGTTTTCAAAAATATCCCAACCATCACATCTAGTGCTAATAAAGAGGGGAAAGAAGCCAATCTTGCAATTAGTTATGGTAGACTATCTAATCCCAACCAGCATATAGCAAATGATTTAATCAAAAAAGGTGTAGCGACAATAGTCAAGAATTATCGCGGTTCCTCAACTGATATATTGGACATAACAATGGACGCAGAGAGTGACGGACTTCCATATAATAAAATAGAGCAACACTACATTGCTATCGCTGATAGATTCTTTGCTCAAAAACCAGCACCAGAAGAATTAAAAATAAATGAAATAGAAGAATACTTAGCAAAAATGTTAGGATTTAACACAGTAGAAGAAATGAGAAGTAAGAAATCTCCAGAAGATATTGAAGAGTATGTGGACGAAATAAAGGGAAGGTTCGACTGGACAGAAAACCCGCTAGTTGGAAAGAGAAAATAAAGAGCTTCTTGTGAAGTGAAATATTGATAGTATATTATGAGTTGAGGACCACTTACAGGTGATGTTGCAATATTTATTATCTTTGGCTACTCTCCATGAAAACAAAATAAAATGACTCAATTTCAAACTTTAGTGAAAGAGCTGCCAGCTTATACCAAAACCTTTCTCTTAGTTAGCTACACCTTCTCTTGGGTGTTGTGGATAGTGGCGATAGTCGTTGCACGAGCTAATAATGTAGAGTTTTTGGTGAATGAAAATATTCTGCAGTGGTCATCAAACGAGATCGTTCTAGCTACAAGTCTTCTTTCAAGTATAGCCACTCTTGGTCCGCTCGTGGGGTATCTCAAAGTAAGATCGCAATTACCGAAGCAAGCTAAACTCACGAAGCAATCGGTTATCAGAACACTTCAAGTATTTGGTTTGTTAGCTCTTCTATCTTTTTGGGCTAATTGGATCGGAAATAGTTTCTTAAGTGTTGGTGTAAGTGAGGCAGTATTCTTACTAGGTACTGTATTGTATTTCTTAATAACATCAGGAACCGAGGAGTTTGGGTGGCGCGGTGTGCTCTATCCGCACGTGGTGAAATACTCCAAAGATCTCTGGACTTCGAGTATGTATACAGCGGTTTTTTGGGCACCATGGCACTTACCAATAGTTCTCTATATTTTCATGGTTCAGCAGAATATGGATATAGTGTCTAGTTTATTCGGATTGGTTGGGTTCTTCTTCTCAACAGTCTTCATGTCATATCTCCATGGCTGGCTCTGGCTACGCAACAAAAACTTCATTCCAAATGTCTTACTCCATTGCCTCCACAACGCTTGGCCAGTATTCTTGTATACTCTTCTAACTCAAGACGCACTTGGAGGTTTTGCAATATTGGCCGGCTACCTAGGTACGATTTTATTTCTTGAAAAATTCGCCCCAACAAAATATCAAAACAAGTTTTCTGAAACTGTTCTTGTTAGTTAATACCCCAAAATAAAGAACAAAATAGCAAACGCCATGGTGAAGAATATTCCGCCAAACAAAGCATACGCCAGAATCGAGAGTTGCTTGTGTTGAAGTATTGGCTGGTTGAGTATTATCCTAAGACCGCTATACATAATAGCGTAAGAAGATAGAAAAAATACTATAGCATCTCCTATTTCTCCAGCCGATATCAAAAATGTAATTGGAGCAACCAGTATAAATGCACGGCTAAGCACATATATCAACTCAATTAATTCAGGTGGAGTTTTTTTTGTGACTAAAAACAAAATATATAA
>CALITC010000012.1 GCA_938041505.1 uncultured Patescibacteria group bacterium
GTAGAGCAAACCTTTGCACAGCTGATGAAATACAGAAGGCTCAATCTTAACTATGAGCGAACTGTGTCAAGCTTAGAAGCCTTTACCTTGCTAGCTGGGATTAGGAGGATACTTATGCGGTATTATTAACTCAACAGGCTCATTGATGAATTCAAAATTCTTACTCCTTGTCTATTTCCTAGAAGGATTGTAACTGCATATTTACCTTTTTGGCAATAGTGTCGTCGATATCGATTTTTTTTGTAATGCTTTTGCGCGCAAGCTGATTCTGTATAAACCAGTTAGCAAGGTCTGGATTCTTAGGTAGGCATGAGCCGTGCAAGTATGTACCCACTGCGTTCTTGAAGACACAGCCTTCGTGTTCTTGGTTAGCATTGTTTCCAAACCCTGAGTTGACCTCGCCTAGTGGGTGTTGGTTGTCGGCACTGACTCCAGATACAAATTCAGTTTGACCGCTATGATTCTCGAAGCCGACTAACTTGGTATCGCTTAGCCCTGGGATAAGACAGGATGTCACAAGATTGCCAATACACCTCTGCTTTACTTGCTCGCCCGGGGCCTGTGTCTCCACCGCAAACAAACCTAGGCCGGGAATTACCTCTCCATCTCCAGTGATAAACTTTTTACCGAGGAGTTGATACCCGCCACAGATTGCGAGTAAGCCTACCCCATTGATGATATCTTGAAATAGCTTGGATTGCTTGGATTGAAGGTCTCTGACTATTTTCATCTGGTCATTATCTTGTCCTCCTCCAATGAAGTACCAATCAGTTTTTTGCGGTAATTTTTCGCCAATATTTACCGGCTGGTATATTGGTTTTATTCCAAGCTTCTTGAGCCTGTATTGCATTGCAATTACGTTTCCCATATCGCCATATATATTCATTTCTTTGGGATATAAGTGTGTAATATAAAAAGCCGGTTGCTGATTCATATTTTTATAAAGATACAGTTTGTAAATGATGTCTAGTAGAATTCCATAACTTTTGTTGAGGCGTGCTGGATAACACTTCGGTCCCCGTAGGCTCAACTTTTGACAATCTTTGTGAATTATAGAAGAATATGAATATATGAAATCAATTGTGTTAGGTGGAGGCTGCTTTTGGTGCACAGAGGCAATTTTTCAAAAAATTCCTGGAGTTATTCAGGTTACGTCTGGATATTCAGGGGGCAAAACTCAAGACCCAACGTACGACGATATTTGTTCTGGCGACACAGGGCATGCTGAGGTGGTTAAGATTGACTATAACCCTGAAGAAATTGGCTTGAAAAAGCTTCTGCTGTTGTTTTTTAAGACTCATGACCCAACTACTTACCACCGGCAAGGTGCTGATGTTGGTTCTCAGTATAGATCTATTATTCTCTATGAAGATGAAGAGCAAAGAGCAATTACAGAGAACGCCATCGAAGATATTGCGCAAGCAGGTATTTACGATGAAGATATAGTGACCGAAGTGCTCCCACTTGATAAATTCTGGGAAGCAGAGGCGTATCATCAGGACTTTTACGCTAAGAATCCAGGGTATGGCTATTGTTCGGTAGTGATCAATCCTAAGCTGAAGAAGCTTGAAGAAATTTTGGGTAAAATGTAGCCCTAAGTATTATACTAATTAGGGCAAGGTAATTTTACAGGTTATGGGTTAGTTTTGTTCTAGCTTTCTGCGAGTTTTGATTACCTCTTGAGCAGATTTAACATCTATAAAATTTGGTTTGTCTTCCGCGTAAGTTTTGATTTTATTAAAGTCTTCATTCGTAAGCTCTAAGAGCAACCCTTCACCAAAAGGTATGTAAAATTCGTAATGATTGCATATTTCCAAATTCAGATGCTTGTTTGGGTGAACTCGAATATTTTGAAGATTAATTATGCAAGAGCTCAAAGCAAGTAAAGGGTATTTGAACTCTCCTATGTTGGTTCGGATAACCTCATACCCTTCATCTGATAAAGAGACTTCATGCCCATCCGTGAGAAAAATTTTCCACCGCTTACCATCAATTACTGATTCTGTTCTACGAATGTTATGGATCAAGTTAACCGAACAACCTGTCCCATCTTCAAGAAATATCATATAGATACAACCCACTAGTTTTTAATACCGACTCATATATGACTATTTTGTTTTTAAGCGATTGTCAATTATTATAACATATCTTACTGTTTTTAATATGAAAATCTTACTAATCTCCACCCACCCTCACCCTCAGAGATTTACCGGGAGGATTACAGAATGTTTTGTTGAATTGGCAAAACAGTCTGACGAACACCAGGTATTTGTTATGGACCTGTATAATTCGCAGTGGCAGCAACCATATTACGATTTTGCCTTGGAGAAAGATGAGGATTTTTTGGCGACACGTCAGAGGATTCAAGCTAAGATTGATTGGGCGGACCAACTAGTATTTGTTCACCCTCTGTGGTGGGGCGGTCAACCAGCAGTCTTGAAGAACTGGATCGACTGTAATATCACTTCTGGGTTTGCATTTAAGTACAATCGAAGACCTCAATGGCAGCGGAGACTGTGGCCACTTCCCATAGGATTACTTGCTGGCAAGACGGCTAAGTTGTTTATTACTGGAGATGGGCAATTTTGGGTTTACGCCCTGCTATTGATGCCGTTCATGAATATATATTTGTTATTCATATTTTTATACTGCGGTATACGTCCAGTCTCGATGAGGTACTTTGGCGGGATGCGCTGGCGAAGCGACACCAATAAGCAAAGAATCCTTGATAGCATTCGGCTCTAAAAAAAACCTCCCTGAATGGGAGAGTGATTATTGAGGAGTGTCCTTTATCATTATTGATTGCTTAGAGAGTTTTGTATAAGCCTGTATCATTACTACACCCACCACAACATGCATAAGATTGAGGACAATAAAGGTGCCTATGTTGCCGTCTTCTATTCCTGCTGGATTCCAGAAACTAAGTAGTAAAACAAGGTACCCAATAATTGGAGTTACTTTGCCATGATTTTTGGAAAGTAGAGTAATTATCCAATAGATTATTGCACTGATAATTACCCCGACTATGCTGGCAGAAATTACAGCAATTATCTGCACAGAAGCCCCAGTTGGCGCAGTATGCCCTTCCGGGAAAGCTCCTAAAATATCTCCGACAAAGAACAGAAATGCATTCACAATAACGATCGGGACCACTAGCTTAAGAGCGGTAGTAAAAATTTTTCCAATAGATGGTTTTGTAGTCATGTATTTATTTTATACAAGCTGGAAACGGCTGTCAATGTTAGATATAATAAGTTTTTATTAAGATTATCGTTTTTATAACCTGAGAGAGGTTATACTATAGCCATCATGATATTCTGAAATATTTTTCGTAACGTTGACTTGTGTTAAATCTTTATTGCATCGAGATCCGTAATTATCATTACTAGAATTTGTATTATCCGGTGCTGGTTTACAACCACTTAAAAGAAGTAAAGAAAGAATAAATGCTCTGGTAGTATTGTTATATTTTCCTGATTTAATCACTATTATTTCCTCATGTACTGCAGTATAAACGATTTAGACGATTTAGCCCAACTCTTTAAAAAAGTCAAGAATTCTCCTATTTTTGTAGTTGTGATTTTCGATTTTATTTCCATAATTCCACAATTTCTGAGAAGTGGGGCCAGTAGGTTTTTACTTTGGCTCCTAAGCGGGCGTGGATTTCTTTTTTGAAGCCTTGGACTTGGTCGGTTTCGCCGTGCATTAAGAAGATTGTTGGCGGGTTTTGGTCGGCTTTGGGAATATCTCTGACTATGCTGGACGCCCATTTTACTAGTTGCTTTTGGTCGGCGTGGGCTGAAAACTCGTTGATTTTGTGGTGTTCGATAGCTAGCTTATGGAACTTGCCTTCAATCTCTACCTCCTCTTCACTTTCTAATATTCTTCGACCAAGCGTTCCTTTGGCCATATAACCTACAATTATGAGTGAGGACTTCGGATCTTCTATGTAGAATTGCAAGTGCTTGAGGATTCTACCTCCGTTCATCATACCACTTCCGGCTATAATAATACAGGAGCGCTTATGTCCGTTGATGGACTTGGATTGATCTACGGTTTCGAGAATTGAGAGCTTCTTGTAGATAAGCGGGTTGGCTCGGTTTTTGATCTTGGATTTGATCTCTTTGTCGTACAATTCTGGGTGATCGAGCACCACATTAAGAACCTTGGAAGCCATCGGAGAGTCCAGATAGATCGGAATATTCTTAATCTTACCTTCACGCATGAGCGAGACGATGTGATAGATTACTTCCTGGGCCCTCTCGACTGAGAACGAAGGAATGAGAATCTTGCCTTTGCGAGCGACTGTAGTGTTGATGATTTCACGAAGTCGCTGCTTGGGTTTGAGAACTGGGTGATTGCGATCTCCATACGTAGTCTCAGTGAAGATATGTGTTGTCTTTGGGAAGCAGCAAATCATTTCGGGGTCTTGAATAATCGGCTTATCAATATTCCCCAAATCACCTGAGAAAATTATATTGCGACCAGTAGAAATCTCAGTGATAACCACCGAAGCAGAGCCCAGAATATGCCCTGCGTCAAAAAATTCTACTTGGATATTTGGATGGATTTTGAATTTATCGTGGTATTCGTGAGTACGGAAACGCAACATGGTTTGCTCCACGTCGTGCGAGTCGTAGAGCTTACCAGTCCGCTCATTAAGCTTAGTTGCCGAAGCACGGATCTCACCAGTAAGCTCTGTTAATTCTGCCATCTCCCCTTCTCCGATATGCCGCGAAGCGTCGTGCATAACAATTTCGGCAATTTCTTTGGTAGCTTCAGTGGAATAGATACGACCTCCAAAGCCTTTGTTGACGAGCAATGGGATACGACCACAATGATCAAGATGGGCGTGAGTTAGGACAATAGCATCTAGTTTAGGCGCCTCGAAGAGAACTCTGGAGTTGATCTTGAAGAGGTTGAGACGGTTGCCCACCTGGAACATTCCAGAATCAACACAAAAGCGAAACTTACTCCCATTTTCGGCGGTATATTCGAGATAGTATTGAGATCCAGTAACAGTGCGAGCTGCTCCACAAAATTGTACGGTTAACATACTACTAGTATACTAGTGTTTGTATTTATGGTCAAAACTAACCACCACTACTCAATAACAAGGTTTGCACTAAAATTATAGAAATCGTAATCGTATGGTAATGACTGATTGCACCATATACTTAGCTCGTCATCTTTTACCAAGTTTATATTTACCGGACAGCTCGGTTGGTTAAGCCAAGCAGGAAAACCTGTATAGAGGCGCTTATCTTCGGTGAAGAATTCAGCTTTGAGTTGAGTAATTGGAGCTGAGCTCAATTTGGTACGCTGTAACTCTACTGATCCATTGTCAATTTTGAGATTTATGTTCAGGGGTAAATCGCTCCAAATATCTCTGCGCACACTAGTCGTTTTGAATTCTGAAGAATATTCTAATTCCGAAGGTTTGATCAACTCGTTGTAGCTATCTTTATCTAGCACTTCAATCTCTTTTGTGGCTAGAACTTCTGTTCCTTGAGTTGCGGTTATTGTATACTCTCCTGGAGCGATAGAATTAGGTAAATCAATATCAAACTCTGTAGATCGGCCAGTATCAGTTATAAGAACGAGAGGTTTGCTGTATTTTAGTGTATCTGTATACACTTGCTCACCTTGATCGAGTATTTCTATCTCCACCTCCTCTACCTCTATCTTCTCTCGAGTTAAATATATCTCTTGTGCCTCATTGCCTTGATTAAAATAAATATTGAATTTTGAGCCTTGTTCAACCGAAGAAGACCCTTCGAGCGAATACTCTAGGTCACGCCTAAAATCGTATTTATCCGCTGATTCCTGGCGACTCCAAACAGTCTTGTTGTCAAACTCCTCTAATAGAGAGTACTTCTTTTGGAGGGCATCATACGCAGGCTCTTTGATATTGTCTAACTTCGTAGCTACCACAACATCAACCTCTTTGGCATGTAAGATATCTACAAAAGTATTGAAATACTGAGGCTCTTTTTGCATGCCGGCCAAGGTGTACATTTCTTGGGCATAGGTACCAAGTCCTCCTCCAAGAACCCAGCGCAACTTATCTTCACCGCGATCGTAATTATACTTCGAAGTGAATATTGCAAATTCACGCTGATCTATGTAAAACTCAGTATCGGTATACCATTCGAATATTTCGATCTGATCTTTATCAATAGAATCTAAAATAGACGCAAGTTCAGTGTCATATGGAAGGGTTTCTCTAATAGGGTCTTGCCAGCCAGCATTCACAAATATTGGTAAATATATGAGTAAGCCAGCTGATACAATGTTGACTAAGCGAAAAGCACTTACTTTGTACGACTTAGCTTTAGCAGCGAGCCCATTGTATGCATAATTCGCTAATATTCCAAAAGCTACTAGGAAACTAAAAAATCCGGTCAGCGGCAACCTCCATATTGTCCTTATTGCATTTAGTGGGTAATATAACTTATTTACCAATAAATATGGAAAGGGAACACTATAATATACTTTTTGCGGGCTTTTGAAGAATGGCCCTATTGATACGATATACAAAAAGACAAATACTAAACCATAGGTCAGAAATGTTCTGTGTTTGAGACTCTTGTTTTTTATTGCTTTGATCAAAGCATAAATGATGACGGCACTTACTATGTAGAAGCCTACATTGGATAAAAAATCTGGATAGTTAAACGGCTTAATAGAGGTCTGTGCAATTGACTCAATATACCTCCCTTCTTGAGGGCCATTTATCCTGATATATAATTTGGCAGCAGGGACAGCAATAATCCTGACAAATCCATAGCTTATAGTGTTAAATCCACCAGCAATCACAGCATTAATATCTCTAATTGAGTTAAGAGTAACACTTGCTTCAATGCTGCGCAATGCTACAGGTATAAGCAAACCTATTTGAGTAAGGGTTATACAGAGAATGGCAATCAGGGTGCGCCACAATACTTTTAGGTTTTTAATAATATGCGGTATCTGAAACATAGCCCAAGAGACCAATAATAGCCCTGCAAATACAATAACATGCCATGTAGAGAATAGAATCGAAGCGAGGCTAACAGCATACACAATATACCATCCAAATACCTGTTTTTTTGATGATAATGATCTTAGTAACTTCTCCAAAGATAGTATTATAAATGGCAAACCGAAATAGAGAAAGGCATGTAAATGCTGCGAATATAATATCTTATAGCCATGAGTAACGGGAATTAACTGCACTAGCGAAAAACTAAGCCATTTGTTGCCTGTGTAGTGCTTGATCAAGTAATACATCCCCACTTGTAGTACATAGAGATTGAAAAATATTAAGCCATTGAATGACGTAGTGAAATTCCCAGTAAGCTTGTAGAATGCGCCAAAAATTACACTTGGAAAATAGCTGAACTCGTTGGCTCCAATTGTCGAACCATACCAGGTGTATTGATTGATGTCAGGACTATACAACTCTCCATTAGACCAATCCAAAAGATTTTGAAAGTAGACTAGTACATTTTGGAATGAACTTCCTCCTGTGGCTGTATGAGTTCCAAAATTATTGAAGATATTTGGATAAAGCCAGTACTTGTGAATAAGAAATGAACCAAGTATAACGAGCAATATTTCGACGATAGTTTTTAACCAAGGACTAAACTGGTAATTCTTTTTTCTTAAAGGGAGTGCGAACATAGGGATTTACTTGATCTAATCGCTGTATATTTGTATTAGACAATAACCATGAATATATATTTTGTCAAAAAGACACGCACAAGAGATTAAACTTGTGCGTGTCTTTTAATGAAATTTAATTAACTAACCTTTGAGGTTGTTTGCAGAGATAACTTTCTTGTATCTAGACAGTGATACTGACTTGAGGTAATTGAGTAGTGCTTTTCTTTTACCAACTTTCTTAAGTAGCCCTCTTCGAGAACTGTAATCCTTGGGATTTGTCTTAAGGTGTTTGGTTAAGTGAGCTATACTCTGGGTTAATAGTGCGATTTGAGCTTCAGGAGAACCGGTATCGGTTTTATGAATCTGAGCTTTTGTTAAAACTGTTTGCTTATTTTTTAGGTTGATTTTGGCCATATTTCAATATTAAAATTTAACTTCTGGATTTTTCCGTTCTACTTCTGGGTTCTCTAACTCGAAGAAAGGAGCCGGCGTCGCTTTTGCAAGACCTTTGAAGAGTAATGCTGGGAATTGATCCTGCATTGTATTATAGTCAGATACAACCTGATTATAAAACCTTCTAGATGCCAGAATTCTATCTTCTGTGTTGGTTAGTTCCTCTTGTAGTGCTAAGAAGTTTTGGTTGGATTTCAAATCTGGATAACTCTCAGATAAGGCGAAAAGTTGCCGCAGGGCTCCAGATAACTGGCCTTCTGCAACGGCTTTTTCCTCTCCAAGTCCGGAAATGCTCACAGCCTGATTACGAGCTTGAATAACTCGTTCCAATGTTTCCGCTTCAAAATTTTTTGATCCCTTAACTGTTTCTACTAAGTTAGGGATTAAGTCATGTCGCCGTTTCAATTGAACATCAATATCACTAGCGGCTTCCTTTACCTTGTTTTTCAAATTAATGAGGCTATTGTATGTAGCTACGGCGTAGAAGCCTACTACCACGATAACAGCAATTAATATTAAAAGTCCGTATACCATATATGGCAGTGATGATATATCTTGGAATGCAAATTGTCAAGAGTAAAACCACCGTTATTGTGAACTATTCAGTCTTTAGAGGTTTTTTTTCGAAGTTTAATATCGAAATTTGTCAATGAAGTGAGAAAAAGATTATGAAGAAAATTTGCATTTATAGACATTTACTTATAAATAATGCATTACTCTATTAATATGCCAGAACTACCAGAAGTGGAGAGTGTTCGCCGATTACTGAACAAGTACATTCAAGATAAAATAATTATTAGTACAAAGGTACACATGCCCAAAATCATAGCTGGGAAAGGTGCTTATCGTAGAGACCTTCCCGACACCTCACAGGAGTTTGTGACGTTTTGTAAAGAGCGGACTATCACCACCGTCGACAGAAGAGCTAAAAACTTGATTATTCGCTTCGATAACAAGACTTGCTTACTCGTGCACTTCAAGATGAGTGGGCAATTGTTATACTATAACAGCAAAGAAGAATTTACTGGTCAAAAACACATTCATATTATTTGGGAGCTTGATAAAGGGTTTTTGGTATACAAAGACGTGCGGCAATTCGGATATGTGCTTCCTATTTCTGATCCGGATTTTCTTAAGGATCATTTTGCAGGGCTAGGACAAGAGCCATTAGACGCTGAATTTGAGTACGAGACGTTTGCGAAGATAGTTAAGAGTAAGACTAAGTCGCTCAAAAAGATTTTTCTCGATCAAGATGCGGTAGTTGGACTCGGTAATATCTACGCTGATGAGGTATGCTTCCGCTGCCAAGTGCAGCCGATGAGATCTGGGAAATCATTAGATGAGATTGAGTTGCAGAGTTTATTCGAAGAAATACCAATCATTCTCAACGAATCAATAGCCAAAGGAGGGACAACCAAATACACCCACACCCTACCCGATGGCGAAATAGGACAGTTCAGCCAGACTTTGCAGGTCTACGGACGTGGCGGTGAACCTTGTATGTGCTGCAGAACAACACTAGAATCTACTAAGCACGCTGGGAGAACGACTGTTTACTGTTCTAGTTGCCAGAAATAGATAATTATACCATAAATTTTAACTAACAGCAAAACTCCTTTTTGAACAATGTAAAGTATAGTATTAATAACAAAAAATATAAGTAGTTTTAACTCTACAAGAATATAAAGATCTGATATTAAGATTAGATATTCGCAATAAAATCAGAGTTGAACCTCCAATTGAAAAGGTAGATGAGGCATAGTTTGGCACAGACTATGATCATATTACAGACTTATATCAATTTAATTCTTGTTCGTGAACTTAAATATAAATTGTATTCCTAGTATTACCAATAAAGAGGCGGAATAGAACAGCATAAATCTTAACGATATAAAGAAACCTAAAAGAATATTAACGAAATATATTGAATAATAGGCTTTACTTTTGTGATTAAAATTTTTGTGCTGTAAAATTGAATAATAGCAGCTATTAGAATACCAACTAATATAGCTAAGAAATATTCTGTCATAAAATATATTTTAACCTGTTTAAACTGCTTTTTAAAAATCTTGTTCTAATTTATAGTCTGGTTGATTCTAGTGGCTTCTACAATATTCGCTTCGTGGCCGGCGTTGGTTTCGGCGAAGAGGGTAACTCCGTTGAGGTCTGCTACGAAGAATAAGTAGTCAGTCACTGCTGGGTTAAGGGCAGCTACTACGTTGGCTAGTTGCGGGTTGGTGATCGGGCCGATTGGGTAGCCTGGGTTGTTGTAGGTGTTGTACTGAGATTGGACGCGCGGATCGTCTAGGAAAACACAATCTTCCAGGTCTACTGTCTGCTGACAGACTAGGTTTGGGATGCCATAATTGACTGTTGGGTCAGATGACCATGGAATTCCCTGTCCTAGGCGGTTGTAGAAGACACTTGCAACTTTGGCTCTTTCTTCTGCCAGCACTGCAGCATCATTATCAGTGACTTGATTAGATCGCCCCGTTTCCCGCTCCATGACTGAGGCTAGGATAATTGCTTTGTCGAATTCTGTTTTGGTAAGCTCTCCCCCTACTTCGTTCCAGACTTTGGCTTCGAAGTTATTGAGGAATTTGATAGTGACTTCATCTGGAGTGGATGGTGTGAAGAATTCGTAGGTGTCTGGATACATGAAGCCTTCGTAGTAATATTTCACGCAGTTGAGGCGATCCCCATATTCGCAATCCAAAGGCTCTGGCAAAAAAGCATACTGATACAGCCCTGGAGCTACTAAAGCATCAAGAAAATCTTGTTTAGATTCCAGCACGCCTTCTTCTTCTAGGATGTCGGCGATCTGGTCGACTGTAGTACCTTCTTTGATTGTCACCGCTTTTGAAGCACGGGCGTTGTCTTGAGCTTCTTGCGCTTTGACTACAGATTGTTCGTTGATTTGTTCGATAATTTCTTCTGTGGTCGCCGGCAGCTCTAGGTCATATTTACCTGGGAATAATGGCTGGACTTTGTATAGCCTTGACACTGAAACAAAAGAATCTTGAGCCACATCATCACGAAGGAGACCTTCGCTAATCGCATTGATGTCGTCGCCACTTTCAACGATAAATGAGTAGTCACCTTCTGGAGAGTCTGGATTGGCCCCAAAGAATGAATTATATGCCTGCATTCCGAAGAACCCTAACATTCCTACAATACCCACTATGATAACTAACTGAACAACACCTTTGGTCATATGCTTTTAGCGTGTGTGCATATGCAGTGTTTGTCAAAGCGGGTTTAAAATTTTGTATATGGGGCGTGTATTTTGAGTCTTAAGATATTGCTAGATTAGATATTGTCTACGAATAATTAATTTTTTTGACGACATTTTATTTCTTTGCTACTGTTATTTATGACTCACACAAAAAACTAGCGGAATGTATAATGGCCAATAACAAAACCCTTCTACAAGGTAAGCCAATACGCGTAACTCAACCAGCAGATGTTTTGATTACTTGAAACGATACGCAGATGTAATCTACAAAAAAACAATTCGGGACGCAAATAAAAGCGCCCAAGCTTAAAACCACTTACGATTGCAAGTTTTGTGACTTATTCTAGGTATAATAATCTTACACCTAGCTTTTTTTCGCTCCTGCAGAATATGGACTGGGACATTCTCGAACGCTAATCCCAAGCAGTTTTATTGACCAAATCGGTTTTGTGGTGTACCACTTATGGTATGAAATTCTTATTTGTTGATACCGAAACCAGTGGATTATCTCCTCAGAAGGGGCAGATTATTGAGATTGCTGGGGTCTTGGCAGAACTGGACACTACTTCACTTAAGTTTACGGTTCTCTCTGAGTTTGAGCAGACAGTCGCCTTGCGGTCAACAGAGCTAGACGAGCGCGTCACTCGTATCACCGGTATTACCGAAGAAGAATTAAGGAGTGCGGACAGTATCAGCAAGGTTCAAGAAAACTGGTCAACCTGGCTAGAAACCCTCTCGCCCGAAGGTGCCTACATAGTTGGACACTCAGTGGATTTTGACATGGCCTTTCTCAAGGCAGAGAGCTGGCTTTTACCCGATAATTACAAAACACTGGATACTCTTGAGGTGGTTAAGATTCTAATGCCCGAAGCTTCGGCGATCAATCTTGAGTATTTGGTGCAACGCTACAGTCTCAGCCCTCAACAACGAGAGAGCCGAACCACCAGCAAACTCAAGGCTCATCGAGCCCTCTACGACACACTCTGTTGCATGCATTTGCTACAATTGTTGTTGTATAAGCTCAAAGAATTACCGGCTTCTCAGGAGTTTTATGAGGTGTTTGCTGAATTTTTTGATTTACCGTTGCAATTCTACGCTAAGCCGGCGCAATCTTTTGCTGCGCCCCAGCTATTGGCTTTGAACAAAATCGGCTTTGACGGCGAGCTTATACAACCAAACCTCTACCAAAAAATTAATTTGCTTGGCACCGAAGAAACAACGAAGAAGGCTTCCGAGCTATTCCAATTGCACTACCTACCTCGCAAACTTAAGATCATCGCTTTGCAGCTCTATACCCTTTGCCTGGCTAAGATTCAAGGAGAGGGCACAGTCAAATACCACGGGCGCGATCAGGTGGACTACACTTTTTTTGAGGTACTTCTGGATACTGTGCTCGACTTGGATCAGCCGCAGGATAGTATGCCCGCACTAGAGAAGTTCGAATCGATTGTTACGCATATTCGAAGCATTAGTGAGAAGAATTTTAAGCTTGGGAAGTTGATGGCTTATTTGGAGATCTACACGATGCTGGTGCCCGACGCTACAGAAGTACAGAAAGTATTGAGTAGTTATGATTTTTTCTTAATAACTATTCAGCCGTTTTGGAAGCGAAGCGAGTTTATGTATAAGCCTTTTGACCTCAAACCGGAGGAGCAACTAATCCGCACCAAAATTGGACAACTTGCCACCCTCCTCCATACGCTTTTTGATCTTGAATGGTCTCAAGAGGGAGATATCTTGAAACAGCTTGTGGCATCAATTAAATCATTCTTACAAGAGCTCAAAGATGAGGAAGGTAATCTCTTTGTACGGGCAAATAACGCTATGACGTTTCGCTTCTGGTCTAATCAGATTTTTGTCAGTCAGCCTTTTCGAGACTTCCGCCTGAACTCATCCCTCGAGAGGGTACTCTTGAAGAAAGAGCCGGTTATAACTACTTGCTATAACGAAACGGATTTTTGGAAATTTTTGGAAATTACAGGTACTAAGCGAGTGCTTGAGAATTATCCCAAACTCCAATATAGTTCTGATCCGGATTTTGTGATGTATACTTCTGAGCGCAAATTAAAAATATTCTATGTAGAGCAGATTGCCCTTGCTAAAGAAGCGAAAAAACCTGTGATAGTGCTGTGTGGTCAGAACTCAGGGCTACGCGATGCTGAGAAAATCCTAACAGCTGGTGGGTTTGATCCTGGTGATTATTTGATACTTGGGGACACAGGAAGTCTGACTAAAATTGCCTCAAAGGTAGCTCATGGATTTGTTGGTGTGGTGGTTGTGAAAGTCAATGACTTCGATTATTTTGGGAGAATGGGTTTGATTGATTACGCTCAGATTTGGATTCTGTGCCAACCTTACTTCGTGATTAATAACTACTGGTATCAACTTGCTCGAAGGAGCGGTAACAAGGATGAGTTTATGAAGATATTCAAATTCTTGTATCTCAAAGCCGTGGCTTCTAAGATATATCAGAAGACACACACCACTGTTAACTTCCAAAAGGGGTATTCTATTTAGCGTCTACGCAATAAATGGGTGTCTCAATCGCCGACTGCTCTATTGACCAAAAGTTAATCTTATATTCAACTTACAACCAACATGAACAAACAAAAACAATGGGCTGTCATCAAGAGGCTTTTTGGAGATATTCGTAATTCATCAAGACTATATACCGGCAATAGTATTAAGAAACTAATCAAAGAGCAAGTCCTCGAACTCAAACAGCCATTTAACAACAACCCTATTAATTCTGGGCGCTGGGCTGCTTACTGTCATTATTCTCGAGTGATGGCGTTTTCTAACTTACTCGACAAACACCAGATAGACACCCAAAGCACAGTAGTGGTTCATCCTCTTCTTCCAGCAGAAATGGTTGATGAGATAATTAGACGTGGGGCAGCAATGATCGTGGTCGATATCAGCATAAACTCACTTGCGATGGATCACGCGCAGTTGGCAACTGCAATCGAGTCAGAACCTGATTTGATAATTCACTTTACCGATAATGGCCTATGCAGTGAAATAACTGAGCTTGTAGATTATACAAACGCCTTACGTATTCCTACTCTACTCCATGTTGAGAGTGATCTCCCTAACCAAGAGCTGCTGGATTTGTTTGAGAAGATCAATTTTGGTTCAGTGCTTTGGAATTTTGGCGACTCATTCTTGGATGATCAGCTCAACAAAGTCTTGGATATATCACTCAAAAATCAAAAATGGTATGTCTCATGGTTTATTGAGAATAGAACCCATAGCTCCCTCGAGTACCACCTTAGCTCATCAAAAGATACGACAGTGCCCCTCTTAGAAAATTATTTATTCTTACTTCTCAAAGACTACGAACAACACGGCTGGAAAGAAAAATTACTACCTCTCGCTTATGGGGTACTCAAGCAAGATAAAGTCTCCAACAAAGCTCAGGCACAACAAAAATTAGCTGAATCGTTTCAAGATATTTTTACGTCAGCAATTCCGGATGTTGTGTTTGAGATAGAACTCCTAGACCCTATTGGAATGAGGCCAAATAACATACAGGATGTTCATGATCTTGAACACTATATACATGCAAAAAATCAAGAATTGTTTAGTTACGTTCAAAGCCGTGAAGGTATTAACGTCGAACCTCACGATGTCAAAAGATCTTATTTTAAAGCTGTATTATTCACAACTAGTAAGTCAGCTTGGACTCGATACTTCCAGGATAAAGACCTCCAGCTTAAGAATTTTGAAGTGCACCCTGAAATTAATAAACTGAAGCATACAAATGTGTCACTTCTTGTTAATCAAGGACTAGTTGCAGACTTTTCACAGTTTTTGTATAACTAATGATATAGTATGAATATAAAAAAAGTGATAATTGGAATTTCTTTTGTTGTGTTAACAATTCTATTTTTGTGGATGTTTGCTTTTTCAGAAGCTTCTTCGCAATTAACTACTCTTGACATAAGAACTGAGCTGGCGGCAACTAGTGAAGAGAGAATTCAAGGCTTGATGAATCGTCAAGAACTCTGCGATCAATGTGGTATGATTTTTGACTTCGGCGGTAGTGAGCAAGTCAGCTTTTGGATGAAAGACACCATTATACCTTTAGACATAATCATGATCGAACAGAATGGGGTAATAGACTCTATTCATAAAAATACCACCCCTCTTAATACTGAAAAGAGGTATCGCTCAGAGGGTGAAGTTCGATATGTACTAGAAATAAATGCTGGAAAATCAGATAAATTTAATTTGGAAGCTGGTGATAGACTGGATATCAAGGATTTACTTGAACAGTCTTTACCATACGGAGAGTTGTGAATAGACCTATGATTTGCTTTTGGGCTTGACTATAAGTGCAAATTTGAGGTTCTCTTTTTGAAGTAAAAATACGAAATGTTTGGAGATAGTGTGTTGATACGGCGTGTAATTTGGTTGATTCTGTTGGCATCTATTATTGTAGGGGCTCTGTTTTTGCTGAGAGATGATAACAAAGACTACAAGCAATCTGAAATATCAGAGCAAATGAGCGAATTAACTTTGGCTTCTGTTGAGAAAAATTCTATAGTAGGTGTTTTTAACGGCGTTATGCAACTGTTAGATGACGATTTGCTTTTTCCTCGATCAAGAGTAGAGTTTGAAGAGGAAAATTATTTTACCATGGTGGCGGAAGATTTTAATATAGCTTTACTTGGGAATGACAAGCTTAAAGTAAATTCTCGCTACCCTATATTTGATATGAAGGTCGAAGGGGTTTACGAAGATGCTGGGGATAATATACTTTTAAAAATTCAAACAATCAGCACAAGCTTTAGAATATTTATTGAAGATGAGTATCAAGGCATAGACACGGCCACGACTGAAGAACTTTTTGTGAATATGCGCTCAAGTGGTATTGTGATACCAACTGTGTCAGAAGATGTTCCTTATGTCATTGAAGTCAAAACAACCTTTCAAGAAGATCGCTTAGAGTTGATGAGCATTCCAGAATCTTCTAAAATGCTTTATTTTCACGAGAAAATTTAGTACAAATCTATTCGCATACCAACCGTCAGCACCAAAATATATATTTATATTGACCAATACGTTAAAAGCGTTCATTTTTAATAGTAGATATGCTTCTAGACAAGCTTGGTAAACAAAAAATGTTAAAATTTGTTCGAATTATTAGAGATCTTGAGTTTCTTTTATACCTCATATTAGGTGTTTATGGGTTCATGTTTTTATATGAAGTTTACATCTGCGACAACGCGACTTCTTGTGATTTTGTTTTTGTCAAAGGATCTGTGGTGACAATGATGGCTCAGCTTGGTTGTGTTGTAGCAGCTATCACAAATGTTTTTTTGATAATATCAAACTTTGAGCTTTTCGACAAAAACAAAGAGGGTAATATTTTTTTTAAATCTAGTGTAATTGGCCTTGGTGTTGGGTATGGACTTATATCGCTGTTTTTCAAACAACTTATTCTAAATGGTGGCCTGGGCGACAACCAAGGGATTTTTATGGTATTGCTTTTGCTGTTCTTTGTTTGTGCTTCATTTTTGTTACAAGACAAGTACTCATGGGATCATAGCTCCTTATTTGTTAAAGTTAGGCTATCAGTATTCATTCTTAACTATATATTATTTTTGGTATCACCAGTCTCAGGATTGATTTTTGCTTTTCTTCTTGTTGGACCTATACTTTTCTTCATTCCTTACTTACCTGGTGTGCGAAAGCTTCGCATGTAATTGATGAGAACGATCTTGGAATTTTAACTGGAACTTTTGGCAGCAGCAGAGCAAGTCTGATCAGCATCAAATTCCATCTTGTTCGACAAGAACCAAAGTAATTATACCCCCTCAGCTATAGCAACTCTCTTGACAGAAACTAGGTTGGCGGGTAGTCTCAGTCCATATAAATCCTACCTTAAACCAATAAAAAGTACTATGTTGAATAACGAACTGGAAGTCGTAAAGTTTTGGAAAGATCAAAACATATTCCAAAAAACTCTAAACAACCGTAAATCTGCTGAAACCTTTGTCTTCCTGGACGGACCGCCTTTTGTAACAGGTCTTCCTCACCTCGCACATATCTCAACTGGCTTTCCTAAGGATATTTTCCCACGGTATTGGACTCAGAAAGGCAAGTATGCCCAAAGACGTTGGGGCTGGGATTGTCACGGCCTCCCGATTGAAAATTTAGTACAACAGCAGCTCGGAATTACCCATAAGAGACAGATTGAGGAGGAGATTGGAATTGAAAAGTTTAATCAAGCTGCACGAGATAATATCTCTGGTTTTGATAATGCCTGGAGAGAGTCTGTATCAAGAAGCGGGCGCTGGGTGGATATGGATGATCAATATCGGACTATGGATAACGACTTCATGGAGTCTGTCTGGTGGGGTCTTGGCCAGCTTTGGAAGAAAGGTCTTTTATACAAAGATTACCGTGTGAGCATGTACTCACCTTCGATGGGAGCAACATTGTCACACATGGAAATTAACGATGACATAAAATATGTTAATGAGACTATTGATTCACCGGTGGTTAGGTTTAAGGTTAAGAATGCACCAACGCGCAAATTAACCCGCAAAATTCTAGAAGAGGTTGCTTTTAATTACTCGGAACAACTCCACCTCAAACTTGATATTGAGAAGCGCTTAAAAACCCTTGAGAGTTTGGATGAAAGTAAAAAACGTACCAGCCTTCAAGAATTACTAAATTCTGGAGCACCAGAATTCAGCGGCATAGAATGGGACAACTTCAAGACAGATTTAGAAGCGCGTCAAGAGATTGAGCACCTCAAGGATCAGCTAGAATACGTACACCAGAATATCACCAAGCTAAAGCGAATGAAAGATATCCTAAACGCAGATTATCCGCTCAACATGCTGAGCTGGACCACTACGCCTTGGACACTTCCCGCAAATGTCGCAATAGGAGTTGGGCCAGAAATAGAGTATTCAATCTACTTTTTGCCAGCTACGAAAGAAATGGTATTACTTGCAGAAAACCGAGTAATAGACATCCTCTCAACTCAGTTCAAAGATACCGTTCTCAACACGCCTCAGATTCAAGCCCAACTTCAAGAAATAGAAGATTCAAGCGAATTCTTTGAAACCTTAGATGTGGATATTTTAAAGATGGCTTCTTTCCCTGGTATGGACTTAGAAGGTTTGGAATACGAACCCTTATTCGAAAGCAATCAACATATCGAGTCTTACGAAGAAAAAGCATCCATGCATAAAGTCTACACGACTGAGATTGTTACTGATACTGACGGGACAGGAGTTTTGCATATTGCTCCGGCGTACGGACCTGAGGATTTTGAAATCAAAAAACAACGCAACTTACCAGTTTTGTATTCGCTTAATGAATATGGTGAAATGCGAGACGATCTCCACAAAGATTTGAAGCCTGTTTACGGTAAAAAATTCGTATCTGCAAACCCTCTTGTCAACGAAATACTTCAAAAGCGCAAAGATCTGTTTGCCATTATTAAATACAAACATAAATACCCAACGTTTAACAGGGATAATAAAAAGGTATATTATTCAGCTCAAGAAAACTGGTTTATTGGAGAGACACAATTTTTAGACTCTTCACTGCGCCAAAATGAAAAGATTAACTGGTTCCCAGAACACTTAAAGGAAGGGCGCTTTAGAAAAGGCTTGGAGACTGCACCAGACTGGTGTATATCGAGAAAACGATACTGGGGTAACCCGCTGCCTATCTGGCAAAACGAAGATAAGTCCAAGATTGTTTATGTCGACAGCTTAGAGAAGCTTCGGTCACTTGCAATTAATCCAATTTATAGACTAATCAACTCAAGAGACTTGAACCCTGATGTGTTTGATGGAGGTCGCACTGTCATCTTTACAGACAACAACAACAAACTCCCGCTTGGCATAAGCGCTTCTCAATATCGCAGCAAGCACCTCACCGATCTGCGCAAAGAAAAAGATTTGAATATTAAATCCTTTGCGCGATACGCTCAGTTGATGCTTAACGAAATGCTTGAGCTGTTTGGTAAGTTTAATACCATCCAAACACTTTTTACTGATGATGAGCAGCGTTTGTGGACTACTTGGATTTATAGCCTACACCCGGACAGCAAGAAGATCTCTCACAACTTCTACTTCTTCAAGAAAGTGCAACAAAATGAAGATGGAGAATACCAACCGGTTGGTGAGATCCTTATTTTGGATTTACACAGGCCGTATATTGACTCCATCTTGCTTACCGATGAGGTAGAAAATGTCTATACTCGTATTCCAGAAGTTATGGATTGCTGGGTAGAAAGCGGATCTATGCCTTGGGCGAGTTATCATTACCCGTTTGATAATAAAGAGTTTGTCGAGAAGAACACTCCAGCAGACTACATTGTAGAGTACGAAGGCCAGATTAGAGGATGGTTCCATGCACTCCATGTTCTTTCGACTGGGATTTTTGGTTCAAACTCTTTTAGCAACGTACATGCCCACGGAACACTGCTCGGATATGACAAAAAGAAAATGAGTAAATCCAAAGGTAACTTCAAACCTACTGAGGAATATTTTGAAAAATATGGTAGTGACGCCTTGCGAATTTATTTCACCTCAAGCCCTTACTTTGAGGGAGAGACTTTGTCACTTAATGATAAAGACATGCAAGCTATCTTCCGCGACACCACCCTACTTCTTTCAAACTCTTCCAAGTTCGTTCAGTATGTCTTGAGTACCTATTCTAAGCGAGACATGCCGCTGACTTACGTACACCCTCTGAATAGATGGTGGAAAGCTTATACAGACGAATATGCATTTAAGATTGATCAGGCCTTACAGAATTACGACTTGCTTGAGGCATCTAGACTAGTAATCCCATATATTAAAGATCTTTCAACTTGGTACATCCGAAGGTCCAAAGATTTGTTGCATACTGACTTTGGCGTTGAGGTTGCAGCATGCTTGAAAGAGTCAATGAAACTCTTCTGTATAGTTACTGCTAGCTTACAGCCATTCAATACCGAACGAATTTGGTCTGTTCTGAAAGACGCAAATGACCCCGAATCTGTACACATGACGACTATCCCTTATTTGAAAGGTGCGAGTGATAAACAAAAAGAACTCCTTGTAAAAATGGATTTGTTTAGGGAACTTGTCAGTGACGTTCACTCTGTACGAAAAGATAAGAATATTAGAGTAAGACAACCGATGTATGCAGACTTTAGCCAAATGAATATCGAGTTCGCTTTTGTAGATATTCTTATCAAAGAGTGTAATCTTATCGAAAAAGATCTCTCGAGAACTGAAGGAGAGATTTGGTCTAAGAAGACCGAGGAATTTGGTCACTTGCAGGTTGATCTGGTCATTGATAAAGAGCTCAGCGTTCTTGGATTTTCTAGAGATTTTGAACGCTCGGTACAGGACTTTAGGAAGAAAAATGGAATGAGGCCAAATCAAATTGTACGCATGAAATGGATGCTTACCGAAGTGACCGATGAAGAAGTTCTGCAAAAAGTTCTGCAACATCTGAACTGGAACAAACTATGCGTTGAAGTCCAGTGGGTGGAGAACTTAGAGAATCAAGAGAAGTCGTTTAAAGTCAAGGACCTTGTGAAAGTTATCGTTGCTTAAAAAAATAACTAATCGTTTGGATTAGCTATGTAAATTGTGCTCATAAAGTCATGAAGCCATCACCCCAATTGTAGTCGGTTGAACCTCCTCCGTCGCTTCCAGCTTTGTAACTGATTTCTTTGATTTTTGGTAAGCTTTCTACGTACACTTTAGCCTGTTCCTCAGTTGGAAAATGATTTATTACAGATATTGCATATACCCCCTCCCAGCTATGGTAATAACCTTTGTGCATATCGTATAGCTGTTTATAGATTGTTTGTGTTATTTCGTAACGCATGTGATGATCCGCGTATACATATCCATCAACGATTTTAGAATCAGTACTATCTACACGCCTACCTTCTCTTTCTTGGACTACAAAAACGGAGTCTCCTGTTTTGGGCTTCCATTCCTCTTCTATAACTCCTAAGTTCTTGTTTTCTATTATTATTTTTTCTTCTTTAGCTTGTACTTTTGTCTTTAATAAAAAACCTAAGTCTTCTAATCGAACTTTTTTGCTCATTTTTTCTATATAATCTATTTTTAATTACATACCACATAATTAATATATTGTCAACAATAATTTATTGACTAGTCTAGAATTATACAGTATACTTATGGTAACACTTTGAGAAATTATTCTCATAAATTTTAAAACATTTTTTGCATTCTTCATGAATAGGAAACAAGGAGGTGAATTTATTCCTCCTAAAAACAAGAGTGACATGACGAGTCACCTAAAAAAACTCATAGAAAAAAAGCGTGTTAGTGTGTATATTGATTCGGCCAACTTATATTTTTCGTCGAATATGGCCAAGATGAAAATTGATTTTATACACCTCTCACATTGGTTTCGAACTCACTGTAAGCTTACGGGGCTTAATTTTTATACGGCCTACGACCCTGAAGAGGATAAGCAGCTAGACTTTATTAGTGAGCTTAAAGACGACGGTTATCGGATAGTTAAAAAACCTCTTAAAGTATTCAAGGATTCCGCCAAGAAAGGAAACATGGATATCGAACTTGCAGTGGATTGCATTCGCCAAAAAGATATGTATGATACCGTTATACTCTTGAGCGGTGATGGAGACTTTAGCTACTTGGTGCAAGCACTTTCTGATTTGGGTAAGGACACTATCATTCTCGGAGTTGGTGGTTTTACTTCTTACGAACTCCACCAAGAAGCCGATAACTATTTTTTCTTAAATAGGATTAGAGATGTATGGTCAAGGCCGCGTAAAAGAAAGACTGCTGGAACAAAAAAATCAGTCTCAAAAAAAGACTCACCGACAACACCCAAAACCACAAAGCCAGTAGCTAAAAAGTCCACCCGCAAACAATCCCTTAAGAAATCACAGGAGACACCTCCAACAGAAGATACATCATCTCCAAAGATTTTCTTGTAGCTACTCTATTTCATTGCGATCTGTTCTTGTATTTAAAGAAATAAGATTCAAGCGCTAAACGACTCCACTTGTTTTTTGACCAAGTCTCATGCTTGTCGATTAATTTGTTAAAATACTCCTTGGTTTGGCGAGGCTTGCTATATATTAGAGGGACCGAATATGATAGGTTAGCCCTTTTTATTGGGAACTTAGAATAATGGTTATACGTGTATAAAGCAGCAAGAAGATCAATAGAATAAATCGCATGTCTGAGTACTCGATTATGAATCTCTTCATTAAAGAGCATATTGTTACTTACTGCCAGCTTTCGCGGGTATATGAATTTAATTCCGGGGACACCATACCACGGGCCTTGAAATATGCGTATGAGTGTGAAAATCTCTTTTGTTTTTGGATTTATTTCATGTACATGAGCAAGCCTATTTTCGGTTTTATAGAAGCCTTCAATATACTTAAGGCCGAGAGTGTTATTGTTATGATCAACAAAACTCACTAACTCGGATACAAAATCTTTATTCCATATTTCATCGTCATATCGAAATATCACCCACTCACCAGAGACTTCACGCAAGCAGTGATTCTCAATGTATAAATTGGCGGTTTCAGCTTCGTGCAGCAGTATCGCAGAGTTTGGTTTTAATCTTTGTAGTATCTCTCTATTAGCAAAAACATGTATTCGAGCACCTTCGAGATTCTGCGTGTAAACATCTTCTAGATCTGACGGCTTGGTCAGAATTATACATATAGATACATTGCTCATATTCTACTGTTTTTCTAGTTCGCTTGGCAACACCAACTCAGGAGGCTCAGGTGCAGGAGGAGCCTGCTCTTCTGCACTCGAATTTGGTAGAGTTTCATCATTGCCAGGTGAACTTGGATTTTCTAAAATTATTTGAGTCTCCTCTGAGTCATCTAGTTTTCCCTCAGATATATTATCCACTACAAGACCAATTGCTGCAGCAATGACTATCAGTGTGAAGAAAATTATGATATATACTTTTCGATTGTTTGCTTTGGCGTTTAGGCGCTTAGACATAGATAAATACTAGTTATCTGAATAATAGATAAAAAAAATTTTTTAGTCCAATGCCTTTATATTAAACGCCGCTCGTAAAAAAGATTCACTACTTTCCAGTCCTGAAAAGGCATCGTAAACTTCATTATTATCAATATCTGTGAATTGCACTAGATGAAATCCTTCAGGAATAAATATTGGTTTTTCTTGGATTAACGCAGCGTAAGCTTCCTTCTCTTCTATGCTAAGAGTGTTGTCGTCAACAGACTCAACAATAAACTTTTTAATAATTGAAGGTGCTGTTTCCTCTTCCTCGCTATTGTTTTTTGCTTCCATGTATTCCAGAACTTGGATGAGTTGAGTTGAGTTTTCAATGCTTAATTCTTTTTGTTCTTTAAAGATATTAATTTGTGGTAATATTCTTTCTTTTTGTACAAATAGCTCTCTATTTCTAATACTGCTTTGACTGTATGCTTCGTAATATTTTTTTGTTTCCTCGATATAATCATCATATTCGATTAATGCTAATTCTTGGCGAGGAATATTTTTCTCTGCATACTCTATAGCTTCATCCAAATAATCAAAAGCTTCGATTATATCGTCATATTCTGTTTTTGTGCCTTTACTTATCAAAGACAAATTTGAAACATTCTGTGCTTCTTTTTGGATAATTCCACGCTGTTCTCTATTATAAAGCACTATCTCTTTTACAAAGTTGATTCTTTCCTGCCTGTAATCGAGGAAGGATAGTATACCAATAGCTATCACACTAAAGAAAACTAATGGTATAAGATTATGCTTGAACACTTTGATAATACTCTTCATAGAGACTGCTTATGAGTTATGTTACAGTAATGAAACTAAAAGCATATATGTAGCTATTGGGTAAATGGGATGACTAAAATAACGAAACTTTGCTTACTAAAAAAGACTAAATATAGTTATGCAAATCATCACCTGGTGGCGGAAGTGGAGGGATTCGAACCCTCGGTATATTGCTATACACTTGTTTTCAAGACAAGCTCCTTAAACCGCTCGGTCACACTTCCATTGATTAGGATTTCTTAAATACGAAATTTTGTCAATAAATATCATGGCCAAATTTGTTGACAATAAGAAAAAAAAGGTGAAAACTCACTCTTGTATGAATAAAGTCTTACATGTGCGCAAATCCAAGCTTAATCAAAAGAAACGAAAGAGCAGAGAACTTATCCTCACTGTCTCAATGTTTTTGTTGAACCAAGAAACTCTCAAAAACCAGTTTTGGACTGTTAAGTCTGTGCACTATGATACGACTGCTCAAAAAGTTAGTGTTGGAATAAATACCACTAACGGTAAGCTTGGAACAACCTTAACTAAACTCCGTAAGACTTCTAAATACCTTTCAGACTATTTGTACGAATATGGTTTAACATTTAGAAAGGCAAAAATTGTTTTCTTTGTAGATAAAGAAGACGTTGAAATTGAACGAATTTACAACCTTCTCCATTCGATTGAGGGAGAGCAAACTAATTAAAACACGATTCTATGAACCCATTTGGACAATTATACAGTAACGTGGTGTCTAAACCATTGTTAAATTTACTTCAGATTTTTTTTGATCTCACGAATGACATTGGTTACTCCATTATTATCTTAGCAATTGTAGTTAACCTACTGATGTGGCCTCTATTTGTTAAAACCTATTTGAACGGTCAGAAGTTAAAATACTTACAGCCCAAGCTTAAGGAGATACAGGAAAAGTTCAAGGATGATAGAGAAATGTTACTCCAAGAAACTATTAAGTTTAATCGCAAACATGGAATTAGCAACGGGTCGTTTATTCTTGTTTTGTTTCTACAAATTTTGATTGCTTCTGGATTGTATATTCTTACTCGAAATGTTAGCGATGGCATTGAGCTTGATGGCCTTTATGAGATGATTTTTGATCGAACCAAAGCCACATTCGATACTACAGCGTTTGGCTTTTTGGATATAGCTCAAGATGGTCGGGATTATATTGCCTTGCCAATCCTTAATGCTGCACTATCTTTCTTCTACGGTTTCTATAACTGGAAACTAACACCAAAGCTACCGGCAGTGCCCAAAGCCAAATCTACTAAAAAGACAGACACCCCGTTTGATCCTGAAACGACTCAAAAAGCAATGCAAGTACAGATGATGTTCTTCTTACCTGTCTTCCTGTTTTTCGTTAACTTAGGTTTGCCAGTAGGAGTTAGTATCTACTTTGCAATTGTTAACCTTATGTCCCTGGTTAGACAAGTGTTTGTCACTCAGTACTATACAAGTCATATCAAAACTTTTATTAGTGACCTTTCTGACACCGACCCTATTAGTCGCGACAACAAAACCGTAGTTACCGATGCAATTGTAGTGAATGAAGAAGTTGCTACAAAAAGTCTGAAGCAGGATAAAACAAGAAAGCCTGTCAAGAAGAGTAAGAAAAAAGCCTCTAAAAAGAAGAGTGGAGGAACTAAGAAGAAATCTTCTAAAGCTTAATTGGTTAAGAACTTTGATGTAACCTCCTCGGGTATTACATCATTAATATATTGCCTGTAAGCATCCGAGAATGACTTCACGAAGTTATCAAGTTCTGCGTTTTCTGGTAAATCATCACCCTGTTGAACTATGGTAAAAAAGTTGTCTATTTTCTTCACATTCCTTGTATTAAAGCTATATTGATATACATCCATTGTGACAATAGTTGCGTCTTGGCTTACAATATTGGCGATATAGATACTATCCACAGTTTTCTTTCCTAGTACCACCCCTGCTCCCTGATTGCAAAACTGACCTCCGAAGCCATCTCTTTTATCGAAGTATAATCCAGCCTGACAATTGATAATGTTAAGTATTGATTCACCCTCGCTACCCGCTTCAATAATTGAACAGAGTTTGTCTGAGACGGTTGTTGTAGATGTTGAAAAAGGATAGTCGCAATCACCTTGTAGGTCGAAGTTGGTTGCGGCAACATCAATAGGTTTTATTTTTTCTTGAGTTTCAACTTCTTGATCAGAAAAACTACTATTCGTAGACGGACGAGAAATAATCTCATCGGAACTATCCTCTTCTGGAATAGCTTCTGTATCTTCATTAGGTAAAGCGACTGAAACCCTTTCTTGAAGGTTGCGGATGTCAGAATCTCTTAGGAGTAATTTTTTTTCAAGTTCAAAATTTTCATCTTCAAGAGATTTAAGGCGATCTGGGTCAGTGTTTGATTGTAGTAGCAACACTCTTTGGGTAAGAGCTATGTTGGTAGCAACAGATACAAACAATAGACTGAAAATAAGAGTTCCTACAACTCTTTGATTTTTTAAGATATTACGCATATTAGTAATAATATCATTTATTTCAATTGCTGTAAATATTTTAACTATGATGGCTAAAAAAAGCGCTTGCGCGCTCTTTCTTAAGGATAAATCTGAACTATTACTTTGTTTCCTTCTTTTTTGCTGTTTTGGACGCACCTTCTTTTTTTAGCTCACCGAATAACCATTGAGCAGCTTTTTGCTTTTTGAGCTGTCCGAATGCAGTGTTTTTGGCTTGATCCTCTGAAATGTCTTTGCTGACATTGAATTTTGCAGGGTTTGCCTTAATTTCTGTTGCAGCTTTATCAATTTCCTCAGACTTAATTTTATTTTCAACATTGGCTTCGTAGATAAATTCCCAAATTGTGGAAAGCTTAAACTCATTACGAACGTAGCTCTCAATTAACTTACTAACTTCCATCTCATCTTTGACAGGCTTGTCAGAGCCAGGGATTCCAGAGCCAGCAAACGAAGCTGAGATATCGATTTTGTTGGTTTCGGCATTACCTTTGATAACATTGAAGATTCGATCTCGCTCTTGAATAAGACGGTCTTCGTCCATTGCAAAATCTTTAACTTGCTCAGTAAGAGCCATGATCGCGTTGCGCTGCCATTGCTGCTCAGTTATCTGAGCTGTTTCTTGGTTATAGTAATTTGCCACATACTCATCAAAAGCTTTTTCGTTCTCAAAACTCTTGTGATTATGGTTGCCCTGATTACCACTAGAAACCACATCATCGAACTTGGTTGATTTTGGAGCTTTAACACTCTTTAATTCCACTTTGAAAGTTGCTTTTTTACCAGATAATTCTTGATTTCCATAGTTCTTAGGAAACTTCACATCAAATTCTTTGGTTTCACCTTTTTTCATCCCTTTTACTCCGGTTTCAAAGTCTTCGATGAACTGCTTAATTCCTAGAACTCCTTCCATGTCTTTGGCAGTAAGCTCTGGAGCATCTTTACCGTCTATCATTCCAGAAGTGTCTGCGATAATTTTGAATAAGTTGCCAGCAACTTTGTCGGTATCTTCATATTCAGCATGACTTGCAATGAAACCATTTTTTTGAGTCTCGGTAAAGTCTTTCAAGCTAACCCGATCTGGAATGTCTTTTTCGCTAACTTCTTTGACTTTCAGTTTTGATGGGTCAAGCTTGATCTCAGGGAGGAGCTCGGCGTTAATATTGAACTCCAAACCATCTTCAGCTTTGAGGCTGGCTGGGTCGATAACGTAACTACCATCAATAACCATTCTTTTCTTTTCTGCGAGATCTTTCTTGGCGTCTTTGATAGCTTCTTGGCTGTATTTGTTGACTGCTTCACTGATTATAGTCTGCTCTAAGGCTTGCGGGTTGATATGCTCCAAAGCTAAATGCTCTGGTGCCTTACCTTTTCTGAAGCCAGGAACTTCTACGGTTTTGAGAAATTGAGCCTGGATTTTACTTCTCCATTCTGTGTATTCTTTTTTCTCAGCTTGGTAGTTGATTACCAGCTTGATGTCCTTTTCGATAGTGATTTTAGTCGGCATATAGTCTAAATAAATTGTTACTCAGAGCAGACCCGATATGCGGAATTTTGTCAAATATAGGCAACAAAAAACACCTACAAAATATAGTGGTGTTTTGGTATTTGTATTGGGTAACTAAACATACTCAACTACTCTGGAATAGGTACAATTATTCCATATTTGGTTTGCCTCAAGATTACTCTTTTGCCGCGACAATCTTGAAGAACTAAGTCTCCATTTAGTGCTTGTCCAGCGCAAAGCTTTTTAGACATATTTGCTGTTTTCGCAAGGACTATTCTAAAAACAGTTTTGTTTTTATTTAGTTCCAACACCCATTGATTAGTGACTTTTTCATCACAGTTGGTGATGTTTAACCCTTGGCTTACAAATAGATCTGCAATATCACTGCTTCCAGATACTGATATACACGCGAACAACCCACTTGTGTATTCATGAGCCTCCCATTCTAGTGAGCCGATCTCATCGGTTTGAATAAAGCGCATTTCAGCATCCTTACCTGGATATATCATCATGTACCCTTCAGGAATGTTGATGTTAGAAATTGAATAAGCATCTTCATTAGCTTTTGCAGATGGCTGCATGAAAGTCATAGTTATTGCACAACTTAATGCTGATAATAGGAATTTTTTCAATTATTTTACCTCATATATTAAATATATTCTATACTAATACTAGCATTTATTTATATGTTTGTCAATAATTTCTGTATGTTTTTTGAGTTTATTTTTGGCATAACTATCAAATTTATTAATTCAGCTTTTGTTATATTAAGCTCTATTATATCTACATTTGGCTTATATTGACTAAATGATGTATACTGTCTATCTTAGTGTATATAATTAACACAGTCATATGACGAAAGATACTAAGCACACTAAGGCTACAACTTCTAATGAATCGGCTCATGAGAAGAAGACTGACAGTCACTACAAAGCCAAAACAACCCACAAGACGGCTACCACTCACCACAAGCACGATGTTGCCACCGACGGTGTAGAAAAATTTACCTACCCTGCTGGCGATATGGAGCGAATTAACGACTCGGTGCTTGACGATGATGGGTATATCAAAGCATCAGGTGTTAAGGTGCTTAGAAAAGGTGACAAAGTAAATACCGAATATAATAAAGATACTATGTCTGATAAAGAAACCTCAAAAAAACCAACAATATTGGGACGCAAGCCATCTGCAAAAAAAGGCGAGAGTATAGCCAAGCTCCGTAAAAAAGTCGGCTTCTCTTGGAAGCGATTTGGACGTAGATTGTTACTTGCTGGTATTGTATTTGGAGTAATATTTATTGTAGGAGCTAGTATTGCTGCTGCTTACTTGATCGACATCTGGAACCAAACCCAAGATGTCGACCTAGCCTCTCAACCTACTGAAAGTAGTATAGTTTATGCACGTGATGGAGAGACTATTCTCTTCGAGTTCTATGGCGAAGAGCGCCGGGAGGTTGTTCCGTTCGAGCAGATTCCTCGTAACATGCAGCTGGCCATAATTGCACTAGAAGATGAGAACTACTACTTTAATGAAACTGGTATTCCTTGGAAAAACATCGCTGGAGCCGCCATAAAGTGTTTACAGGGAAATGCTGAGGAATGTCGTGGAGGCTCTGGACTATCACAACAATATATTAAGAACCTTACAGGTGAGAATGATAGAACAGTTTCTCGTAAAATTCGTGAACTTTTCACGGCTTTGAGACTCAATAACGAAAAGAATAAAGAGGAGATTCTAGCTCTATATCTTAATCAAGTACCGTTCGGTCGCAACGCTTACGGTGTGCAGGAAGCTAGCCGCTCATACTTCGATAAAGAAGTTGAAGATTTGGCTACAAGCGAGGCGTGTCTACTTGCATCTTTGGTTCAAAAACCATCTGCGTTTGATTCGGCGATCCGAGCTCAAGCCGGTGAAAGTTGGGAAGAGCTACTAGCTAGAAAGAATAGCTGCCTTGAAAAAATGAGAACTCTTAGCCTTGAAGGACCTGGTACGGAGCCATTTTTAGATACTGATGAAAAATTACTGGTTAGACAGGAGCAAGAGCTTAATTTTAGCGACAATGTAGACGAATATCCTTTTCCTCATTTTAGAGACTATATTCGTAAAGAACTACGTAGATTCAATATCTCTGAACAAGCTCTTTATAGCAGGGGATACCGTATTGTCACAACAATTGATCCAGCAATCCAAAGATCTGCAGAAGAGTCTGTAGCCGCAAATTATGAGAGCGCAGTGGTCGCAAATGGTGGTAACAACGCCGCAGCGGTAATCTTAGATGGACCCACTGGTGAAATCATTGCTATGGTGGGCTCTGCAGACTACGATAATGAGGAAATAGATGGACAGGTTAATATTGTGACCTCACCTCAACAGCCTGGGTCTAGTATTAAGCCATATGTATATCTAACAGACTTTTTACAAGGTTTTAACCCTGCGACAGTGGTTCTCGATGCAAAAATGGACTTTGGATACGGAGGTTTTACTCCAAAGAACTTTACAGATCGCAACAATGGTTTGGTTACAATTCGACAATCTTTGCAGTCTTCGTTTAACATTCCTGCAGTAAAAGGCGCCTTTTTAGCAGCTGGGGACACCCCTCCAGAGGAGTTGAATACAAACCAGGAGGTAGAAAATCTAGGACTCAATGGTATAAATACCGTAATTGATACTACAAAAAAGCTTGGCTTAGAGTATCCTTTTGAAGAAAACTGTTTTGTCAGTACTGCTATTGGTGGTTGTGAGGTGACGATGCTTTCGCATGCCACAGCTTTGAATACTATCGCTCAAGAAGGTAATCGAAAAACAGCAACACCATTTATTAGCATTGTGGATTCGAAGACCGGGGAAGATGTGTATAAAAATATCCAAGAAAGTGACTCTCAGGTATACCCAGTTATCGACGAAGTTATTGATGCACGTTATGCTCGCCAGCTTAGTAACGTTCTTAGCGATTCGAATGCACGTTACCCTACATTTTGCGGTAGAGGTTCTCGATGTAATTTGGCTTCTAGGCTAGACCTGATTGACGAAGGTTGGGATGGTGACAACAAAGTTGCAGCAAAGACAGGGACTACAGATGAAATTCGCGATACTTGGACAGTTGGTTACTCCCCACTCTATACAGTCACTGCTTGGGTTGGTAATACCACAAATGAGCCTATGTTTAGAGATACTATCTCAGCAAACTCTGCCGGAGCAATCTGGAAAGATATTATGGTAAAGCTTCACGAAGGAAAAGAAAAAAGCGGGTTTAGTAGAGATGGCTTAGAAGAAGTTGGTCTCAATCCTTCAAGCGGCTTACTAGGAAGTGGAGGGGCTGAGCTACTTACATCTGAACAAAAGCAGATTCTAGAAGATGCTGCCACAAGACTGAACAGTAACAACTACGATGCTAGTAAAAATACGATCTTCCAAAACCGGTCTGTGGTTATTTCCCAAAGATTACGAATCAACAGATTGGATGGTAAGCTTGCAGTTGAAGGTAAAACTCTTCCTGAGTTCATTGAAGAGCGAACATATACACAAATCCTACCTGAGTTCCCAGTTGGTGAATGGAAAACAACAGCCCAGGCCTATAACAGAAACAATGCAAGACCACCTACTGAATTCTCTAACCAAGACCAGATTAGTGAGTCGAGCAACAAGCCGCGGATTACTACCAATGTTGTAGCAAACTCTCAAGCACCAGGTAATATCGTCTTACAAGCTCAAGCCACTGGAAATAATAACAAAACCATAACTTCTTCTGAGATATTTATTGATGGCAATTTGGTTGCTTCTGATTCAGATGGCGAGGTGTTGTTTAATACTAGCGGCGTTGATGGTGGTAAGAGACAGGTTCGACTTCGAGCGGTGGATTCATTTGGTGCTACCGAAGAAAGGACTTTTGATAACGTAGACTTTGATGGTGAAGAAGAAGTGGAGAGTCCGGCTGGAGTTACTATAAACAGTCCAAGCTCAACTTCAATTTCCAGTCCGACTATTGCCTTGAGTATAGAATCAACTGCCGACTTCCAACCTCTCCCTACTCTTATTTTGAGACAAGGGGTTGTGCAACGAGAATGCCAAGCGATCAAAGGTGGTAATACATATGCTTGTGAGATTAGCACAACCGGCTTTATACCAACTGTCGATGACGAAACCAAGGCTGTCATTGAATTTATAGACAACTCTGATAGAAATCTCACCGCCAACCCTAGAAGTATCAACTTAACTCTCTAGACAACTACAGATTCTCGTTTTATCTAGACTGAATATGTTTGGAGTGGATGATCTTTAATATATGGGTTGCAAGGATAAGAGGTTTAAGACTTTCTCTACTCTGGAGATTGTTTTTTTTTGTTTCGAGATCGGCTATTAGTTTTGAAATAGGTATACCTTCCCTAGTGGAGTAATTAAGGGTGTCGCTCAAAAAATTAAAGACTATGGATGCTTGAGCTTGGTTTTTTTCTAGACTACCACTTATACCACTAACGAGACCATTAATGTACTCCACCGTGAAGAAAACCCTGCCAAAATATGTTGTTTGCAAGTTGTACTCTTCAAAATGTGAATTGAGTATGAGCTTATTTTGAACCACGGTTTGTGGAAGATTGGAACCTTTTTCTGCACGGTTTAAATGAGGCTCTATGGGCCTACCCTCGATTTTTAGATTAGGTATCGGATGGAACTCTAACTTAAGTGGATTTTTTAGATTGTTTAGCAGGGTTTCATAGATTATGTGAGTATTTTTTCCTTCAACAAAGGCATGAATTACTTTGCAATCATTTACCTTCTGGCACATTGCCGAAATATCTTGATCTGTATTGTATGACTTTACCGAATAAATACCTGCTTGCTTAGCATTATCCCCAAGTAAGACTACAATGTGCATAGTAGATTCATTCACTTGATCTGGCACCACCCTCTCAACAGGAGCTGGTTGCACAACCGGCATAGGAGACTCTGGGGTTTTGATATTTGCGCTGCTTGATGGAGCTTTGTCGTTTGATTCATCATCCAATAATGAGTTAAATAGTTTTTTGTATGGGCTCGCGTGTAAGGTCTCAGATATCGTAGCTATATCGGAATTTTCTACACTTACTTCCACTGCTTTAAATGGCGTTCTTTCCAATTTGGGTTTGGTTTGAGGTTGCTCTGCATAATCATCGAGCTGCTGCCATGAGGAGTTTTTTGGGAAATCTAATAAAGTTAGGTTTCTACGCTGATAGACTTGCCAATCAGAACCTTCTAGGCTAATTCTTTCTGCAAAATCAGTATACATTTTTGCCTCCTCTGTTACTGTATTGTAGAGCATATCATGAGCTCTAATTTTGTGCGGTTTGCAGTATTTTTTCCATGACAAGCAAGACCCTTTTTCCTCAGCCAAAGACTCGCTGGCTCGATATGCTGTGTTAGCAATATGGAAACCTAATTTCTTGATTTCTTCGTTGGTAGCCAATGGCTGAACTTTGTCCAAGTAAATCTCAAGTCCTTGAATAGAGACTTTTATTGCCCTGTAGTTAGATGCTATTTTCTGCGCATTTTCAACTAACTGGAGCTTATTAATTACATCATCGAGGTATCGAATGGCAATTTCTACGGTTTTCTCCAGCTTATCGGTATCTAACTTACCATTGAGGATATGTTCTGGGAGGTTAATATATCCTCGCGGAGGTCTAAACTCTTTAATTGTTCGAGTTGAGCCAATTAATTCTTCGGTAGCCTGGTCGAGAAAAAATGTTTTATCTAGGTACAGATCGCGGTATTTTTGCTGCCAAAATGACGCCAACTCGGGCGTAGGCTCGCTACTTGAAGCAACTTCCACACTCTTGAGCTGTATATTTGTTAACATTATATTCCTAGGTAAGCATAAATAATGGAGCATGTCTACCAGGTATAAATCCTACAAACAGTATATCCCCTCTGCTAATTGTATTAACAAGGGGGATATACTGGAGCCGAATGTCAGGATTGAACTGACGACCTGCGGTTTACAAAACCGATGCTCTACCACTGAGCTAATTCGGCATAACTTTACTCATCAATCTACAAAGCAAATGCGAAATTGTCAAGAAGAGATTCCACATGAAAGCGGTCCTGTGATTTGTGGACTTGCTTAACCATCCATACAAAACACTATTAAGTAGTGCTGAAGATAGGATCACTAGATTAGACACAAGCATTAATCAATAAAATACAACATCATTTATTTTCCTTATTTTCTTGTAGAATATCAATATCACAAATCAAAATTTCCAATATACAGTAAGAATGAAGGTCTTTTCCAAAAAAAATCACCTTATGACAGCACTCAAGACTATTTTCATAGTCACAACTCTACTACTACAGGATTGACTATATTTGATTATTGTATAAGGATGTGTAGTAATATGAACATCTCAACTTTAGCAAAAATTCTTGGTGTGTCTATCAGTGATCTACGTGATACTGCCAACGAGA
>CALITC010000013.1 GCA_938041505.1 uncultured Patescibacteria group bacterium
ACTTCTCCACCGCTTGTTAAATCAAGTGTTACATCCGCTGTTGGTTCTGCGTCAAGCTCAACAGTAAAGGTGGTACTACCCTCTTCATTCATCGTTATGTTACTTACTGAAGTTGTGATGCCTGCCGTGTCGTTGTCGAGAATCCCTACGTTTATAGAATCAGCTGTAAAGCCGTCATAGTTGGTATCAGTGTTGCTTGTTACAGTATGGGTAATTACTCTGCTTCTATCACCATTATCTACATCATCATCAACTGCGTTCACAGTAATAATTTGAGGTGAATTTGGGATACTTCCTGCCGCAAATGATACAGAGTTTGCATTAGCTGTAAGCTCAGAATGTGGTGAGAGTGTAATAACTACTTCATCTTCAGGAGATGAACCAAGTTCAATCGAATATGTGTCGCTGGCTCCAGCTTCTGCAACTTCAGTATTGCCACCACCAATATTGGCAATAATAACTTCAGCTGTATCGTTATCTGCAATCTGAATATAGGATATTTGGTTGCTTACACCGGCATATTCATTAACTACACCAGAATCAATACTTACAGTAATCTGAGCTGTTTGATTTTCAATGTCAAAATCATCCTCTGTATTTGTCAAAGTTACCGGTTTTGGTGTATTCCAATCAAGAGCAGTGAAAGTGTATGAACTCGGACTAACTGAAGCTTCAGCATTACTGTTGGAGTTAAAGTTAACAATTACAAAAGATGTTGGTTCACTATTCAAGCTAATACCAAGAGTGTTGGTCCCCCCCTCGTTAATTACCAGCGGAGAGACAGAAGTAGTAACTGGGTCAACAACAATAGCGGCCGTATCATTGTCAGTTATCGAAACTAATGTTTGAGCTGGAGTTACATTATCATAAACTGTATCGTCAGAATTTATAGTATAACTAACATTAGTACTATGAGCTCCCTCGGCAACAAAATCATTGTCAGCTTCTATCGAAATATTGCGAGGCGTATCCCAATTACCAGGCGTAAATATAATCTGAGCATCATTCCCTTCTCCTAGACTATTCAAATCAGCTTGAGGAGCAGACAGACTAACGGTCACGTTATTTAATGGCTCTGAATTAAGAACAACATCAAATGATTCACTGGTTACCACACCTTCTTCTATTGTTAGAGAAGATATTGGAGTAGTTGTGTTTGGCTCAAAAATATTCACTAGGCTTGTGTCATCATCTGTAATCGACGTAGTGATTGTCTTATTTGGAATAGAATCAAACAGATCGTAACTAATTGCATCGACAATTGAATATCTCATATTGGCAGTCCAATCACGATCTACATCATTATCTACCGCAGTGTATGTAATGGTTTGTGCCACATTCCAACCTGATGAATTATCAGAGCTATCAAAAGCCTGACTGTTGGTTGGTGTAAATTTGAAATGATAATCATAATCAGTGCCGGCAACATTTACAGTCTTCGGATCTGGAGCAGTCATCCTCCCTGGATTAAGATTCTCAACAAAAATATACACATCGCTTATTGGCTTCAGAGGAAGAGAAATGGTATAGTCAACAGTACCGCCGTCTTCATCTGGATCAGCAGTTGCTTGCAAAACATTAAAATCGGCTGTGTCATTTTCTATAATATTGACTGTTGCGCTTGAAATAGAAAGTGCGTTATAATCACCATCAATAGAAGACGAACTATGACTTATAAAACCTACATGAGGGCTATTTTCAACCACCAAATCATCATTCGCTCTTACAATAACAGTAACTTGATAACTATTAGCAGCTGTTAGATCTATATTTCCAGCATTGTTAGGACCTAGAAATCCTGCACCCAAGTCAATTTCTTGATTAAAATTCGGATCTACAGTAATCGTAACATCCGAAGTCGGCGTTGTAGTTGTACCAATTACATAAGTATCTGTAACTGATAGATCATCTTCATCAACGTCAATAGTACCTCCAGTCTGAGGAGTAATTGTAATTCCTGGGGTATCATTATCAAAGACATTTACGTTTACCACTTCTGATTGCGATAAGGCAACATATTCAGTTGCAATGCCAGCCTCATTAATTACCGTATGGGTGATAGTACCTGTTTCATTATCCCCGTCAGCATCATCTTGAGCTCTAACTATAACCTGCTTAGGCTGATCCCAATCACTATCATCAAAGACTAGCTCTGATGGGGTTAACTGATCTGTTTCATCGTTTAGCCAAAAATAATCGCTATCTGCAAGAGGATCGTTTGCCTGAAGGTTTAGTTTGATATCATTACCATTTGTTGGTTGAGAAGTTAAGTTTACAGTATAAGAATTAGTGCCTTCCTCCGTAACATCAATATCGTCTAGAGTATGGTCAAATCCGATTTCAAATCCTGCAAAATCATCATTTGAGTAGTCTATATTTATGGTCTGAGAAACTCCGTCAAAATTATCATCGCTATTTGCGTCAACAACACTTATTGTTAAAATACTAGTATCATCTCTGTCATAATCATCATCAACACTAGTCAAAAAAACATCCTGTCCTACAGACCAATTATTTTCATCAAATACAAGTGGTGATGGTGTCGTTGATACAGTGCCTTCATTTGCATCGCTGTTAGCAACAATAATTTCAACTTGCTCACCCGAAGCTGGGCTAGAGGAAAGCTTAACTTTAAACGACTCTGTAACGTCATTTTCTGAAATAGTGATTTCATTATTTGTAATTCCTTCAAATAAAATATCAGGGGAATCATTATCAGTGATGTTTGCCACTACGCTAAAATCAACAGTTATACCGTCAAAAAGAGGGTCTATTGAGCTCAAATTTGAATGTGTAAAAGTACCGCTATGTGGCGAAGTCTCAATATTTGAATCATCTTCAGCGATAGTGCTTGCAGAAAGTGGAGTTTGCCAGTTAGTATCAGTAAAAGTTTTCGTTACACTGTTTCCTGCCCCTACTCTAACCTGTGAGTCTGTATTGATTACAAATGAAACAGGCTGACCAACCTGAGGTTGCCGGTTGATCTTAAAGAAATAGTCAACCACTGTTGTAGGCTCCTCCTCAAGGTTAATTTGTCCAGGATCGTTTGTAAAAGGAACTGTACCAGCTGAATCAGTATAAAAACTTATCGCTTCATTAACTTCAATTTCGTAATTTGCGGCAGATACTTCGATATTGAAGGTAGATCCAGATCCTACCTGTCCGATTACAGGAATTGACCCAATTACAGTACCTGCATTAACATTATTACACGTAAAATCTTTGTTATTTGCATCAAAAGTACACGTTGCCATATTTGCCTGATCTACCCCAACAAGGAAAGGATCAGGCGAAGGATTGGTGTAGCCATCAGATAAAGTTCCGGTACATATTGCTGGTTTTTGAATTATTGCTACATCAGCTGCAGTATCGCCAGGGGTACATGAAAAGCTATCAAAACTATTCGCAGTATCCGAGAGAGGTTCGTCACAGTCATTTCCATATCCCAAGCTATTCTCTCCATAACCATCACACCCATATTGAGCAAATATCGCAAAGTTTTGACTAACCACCAATGAAGTTAGTGCGAAAATAAACAGCACTACAACGTTCATAAATTTACTTATGAAATTAGCTGTAGCTTGTAGGGGTCCTAAAAAATTTAGTGAAACCATATTGTGTTTTTGTTTTTTTGTAATTTTGACGGAAACAAATTACATTCCATACCTGCTAGCACCATAACCTGTCGAAGCTGATGCCTTTTCTTTTCGAAAAAGATTAAGCATTCCACCCATTGAAAAAGCTGCCATTGCTGCGAGTATTACAACAAGAAACTGCTTTTTTGTGATCTTTTTTTCCGCGATTTTTTTTGTCATACTTTTTGTTTTTTTTTTGTATTATACCTTAAGTATATATCACTTTTTACTTTTTGTACAAAAAAATACCGACATTATCGGTAACTTTCAAACTAATCTATTCAGAGTCAAGAATCAAGACGAGCTATAAATGAATTAATTTGTTTTTGTTGTTCCTTTATGGCCTCAACCAATACTGGAATAACACCGATATAATTAACCTTTTTTATACCATCTTGACCTTCACTCACCAACTCTGGAAGAATTTGTTCAATCTCTTGGGCTATGACGCCATACTGGGTGTTTCGATCTTCATCAGACTTTAAATTATAGGTCTTACCTTGTATATTCTGAATTTTTGCAAGTGAATCAGCGGAATCAAGAGGTTTAATATTGGTTTTAAGCCGCTCATCTGATGTCAGAACAGACCCACCTGCTGAAACTGTTCCTGTGACATCTACGTTACCATCTACCATTAACTTCTCAGTTATATCATTGTATCCAGAAGACCCACCAAATTTGGTATTTCCTGAAAAGTAGTTTTTCGATGACCTACCACTTGCACTACCTTTTTCCAGAACACCCCATACTTCATCTGGAGTAGTTCCGTCAGCAAAAACATTAACAAAATCCATGTATAGATGAAAAAACTCATTAATCTTACCGCTACGAACCTCCCCATCTGTGCGAATATTCATAAGTCTTGGGGTAATGGCTTCACCTGATACATCTTTCATATTTTGACCATGTCCTGATCGAACGTACAGGTTAGAAACATCAAACATCACCTGCAAAAGAACCGTTCCAATTCGACATTGGTGCAGTTCCCGGTGGAAAAAATTCTTGTGCGTTACGGCGATAGAAGTCCAAACCAGTTCCAGCTAGGTGCTCGTACTTATCACTATCTACAGAAGTTCTGATAGCATAGTCTTTACGATCATAAGTCAAAAACTGACTAGCACTATTACCATCAAAAGTTTTATAGGACTGGCTAACAACAACGTCATTAACAGAATCTGCGGCCGTCAAATCTTGCACTCTCCTTTCAATTTGACCCATTCTAGTGATCCCATATTGATCTGTCGAGAGTTGAACCCTGTTTTCAATATCAATATACTTAATACTAGGTTTAAAAACCTTAAAACTATTTGAACCTGTAGGTGCCCTATAGACATCTAAAAGATCTAGTTCAGTATTAAAAGCGGTAAAAAACTGCATTCTATATTCAGTTACAGAAATTTGCTCTGTAATTAAACCGGATGAGTTTGGTACTCTAAACCTGTCTCCAATATTGAAAAAATTATCCGGCGCAGGGTCACCATTAGTATTACTAACCAGCACAATTTTATTTGCAATAGTGTTTCCGAATGTTTCTATACGAACATCTCCATCTGGATCGATATCATCGTACACCTCTTCTGTTATCCTAACTCTAACTTTGTTTGGTCCTATAACCCTCTCAACAAAATAGTACTTAAACCCACCATTAAAACTTATCTCAATTACATCATGCTCTGCCACTTGATCTGCCAAATTCCCTCCTCCACTCAAAGAAAGATAAGTATATCTTTGAAGGTCGTTTGTATTGTCAGCCAAAAGCTCGACATCACCTGTACCATCAACAATAAACGGGTTAAGGTTTGGATCCACTTCTTGTACAACCTCAATTTGCTGCATTACCACCCATTTTAACTCTGTTGAATACCATCTTTCGAATAATCCTGTGGCTGTATTGAATCCTGTATAATTATCATCATTTCCGTGATCGAGGCTTCCATTTGCCCATGGGCGTTGATCTTCGCCAAACCAAAGATTGAAACCACCTTTAACAGGGTCATTAAGTTGTGAAAGGTGCTGATTTAATGTGGTCCCCCAATCCACCGCTCCCAACCCTGGCACTGCTTTTCCTGGCATAAATATAATAGTGATTTATTTTCTATAGTTAAAATTCTATAGAACATAATATTATTTGTAAACCTCTAAAAAAGACCTTTTGCACTCTGATTAACCACACCTGGTTGATTTCTCAACTTAGCAATCAACGAACTAAAGTTAAAGCGCTCGAACACCTCCCTTCCATTTTCCAAATTCAACGAATCTTGTACATAAATACGGGGAACCAACTTGAGCTGAGACAGCTTATAAGTCATAAGTAAGTTATCAAACCCATCTTTTATTCTAGGGCCGTATTTATCAAGTAATTGCTGCTCAACTAGGCCAGTTTCTTTTTGCGTAAATGTATAATAAAAAAATAATTCAGAATCCAATCCCAAACTTTTCAAGAACCCTTCTAAACCACCAAATACACTGATTATTCGATGAGCTGTTTTTGGCCCAAAACCTTTAATTCCTGGTAAATTATCTGAGCCATCACCAACCAAAGCCTTATAATCAAGCCATTGCTGCGGCTGCAAATCGTACTCTTGCTCAAACTCTGTTACTGAATACTTTTGATGCAGAGCCTGATTCTTAACAGTTTTCAAAAACGTAACATTTGGTATCATAAAAAGTTGATAAAGATCCTTGTCACTAGAATAGATATAAACTTCTTGATTAGAGTTTTTACCCTGCACAAGTACATCTTCAGTAAAAGGAAAAACAGGTGCAGCAAACTCACCTGTCATCGCGCTAATGACATCTTTAATCCCTTGCTCTTGGTATGATTGCTCTGCAAATGAATTGCAGCAAACACTGTATATAATATCATCAGCTTCATACCCTTCAACGGCAAACACATTATTGGTAATTGATTCTATCCACTCGGTTATTAGCGGGATTTGGCTTATCATTTCAGGCTCTGGAGGCTTGCGCCCGGCTTTGTAACCCTTATATATCTTGTGTCTCCATGTAGGAGCCGGTAAATCTCTGGCAAAAACAATTCGAGATGGCAACACTTCATCTATCAAGCGCATTATCGTGGAAGCAAAACCATAAAGAGCACCGACTGGCTGACCTTTATGTCTAAGATTCTTATAAACAAAATAAGCCTTATAAGTAAGGTAAGATGTATCTATAACCAGCGTTCTATTGTGCATTCTTAGGTTATAGGTGTATACGTATATTCTGGCAAATCAAACCAATGGAAATCAGCAGCTGGCCAAAAACGCCATTTCTCTTGCCCCAAGATTGTAAACTCTGGGAAACTCCCCTTTCCAGGTGCTCTAGAATCAGTGCTATTGATACGATTGTCGCCCATCAAAAAATACTCACCCTCTGGGACCTGATACCTTTCAAAAACATAATTAGTGCTATCCATGCGAGCTTTCACAGATTCAGCGATATAATCTTCGTTTAGGACAGCTCCGTTAGGAAAAGTATCATTGTATATAATAACACTCGAACCAATTATCTCTATCTCTTCACCTGGAAGTGCAATAATTCGCTTGAGTAAGAACCTAACCCCAGGCTGAAATCTCGTAAAGTAATTAGCCTCTTTAGCAATAAGCTGATCATCATAAGCTGCTACGACCTGCCCTCTATTAAAATTCTTATTAATTTGATCAACCAAAAGTAATTGATTGGTAAAATAATTAGGCTCCATACTAGCGCCAACCACACTCACCTGCTGCAGCCAAAAAACACGCGCAATGAATATAAAAATAAACAGCGCCCATAAAAGACCCCACACAATCGCCCATAAATTAACCTCTTTACGAACTTTCGTGGGACGCCTGGTATATACTAAATTGCTGGTACTCATGAAATTTAAAGTACTATTTGGTCCAATTAATGTCAAGCTATATATCCTATTACAGGAGTTAGCTAGATCGAATAATCTTCAGCAATTCTTCCATTTTCTGATCAACAACATCCTTACCCATAGTTTCAATCCTGAGTCTCATTACTGGCTCTGTATTACTTTTTCGAAGACCAAATCTCCATGAGTCTAGCTGCATATGTAAACCATCCTCTTCATTACTAACACCATCAGGATATGCCTTTTTAAGATTAGACAGTATGGTATCAAAATCAGACTCAATCTTCATGTTAGTTTCTTCACTATTAAAGTAGTGCCCCCTCCATTCAGATAGCAAACCACTGAGTGACATCTCTTCATTTTGCAATAATGATATCAAATATAACAAAACCAAAATACCACTATCCATATAACCAAACTCTTTGAAATAATAATGACCTGATATTTCACTACCTAACAAAGACTCACTTTCAAGCATGGCTTTCTTGATATATGTATGACCTTGCTTAGTATAGACTACATCACCCCCAAGAGACTTCATAACGTCTGCAACAAGTGATGAGGATGAGAATGCAGCTACGGTTTTTTTATTATCAACTTGCGGATAAAGTTTTTGAGCTAGTAAGCCAAAGATCATGTCAGGATTAACAAGCTCACCTTTCTCATCGACAATAAAAGCTCTGTCTCCATCCCCATCAAAAGCCATACCAAGGTCTGCACCTTCTTCGAGCACCTTTCGCTGGAGATCTACCATATTCTTTGCGTAGGCCGGATTCGCTGGATGATTAGGAAAATTACCATCTCTCTTCCAATAAAGGTCAACGAATTCAACAGATTCTATTCGATTCGCAATATGATGTTCCATAATATGACCACCCATTCCATTACCAGCGTCCACGACAATCTTCATTTTTTTACCCTTTGTGAAATAACTACCTAACTTTTCGCTGTATGCAACTGCAAACTTTTCTGCCTCTTCAGCCTTGATACACTCATCTATAGAAACTTTCATGGAAGATTCTACAAACTCCATATTGTTCTCAAACAAATCCATAACTCCATCCCGAATTGCTGCAAGTCCTGTGTCTATACCAATCATCTGCGGAACTTTCTTGACAAGCTTAAGGCCATTATCACCTTTTGGATTATGACTAGCTGTGATCATGGCACCGCAAGTATTGTATAGCTGACTAGCAAAATACATCATATCTGTAGATCCTTGGCCAAGAGCTTTGACAGTTCCTCCAGCTGCTATTACACCTTGGATAAATCCCTCATATAGCTCTGGACTACTCAACCTACAATCATGCAATACAACAACTTCTAACGGTAATCCGTCGACCTCTAAAACCTTCTTAATCAAATTGTAACCTACACCAAATGCCACCTTTCCATTAATAATCGGATAGGTTCCACGTACGTCGTAAGCTTTGAACAACTGTTGTATTTCTTGTATATTCATATACAAAAGTTATATATTCTAATCCAAAATTACGCAAGTTGAAGTTCACCTTAATTTTTTTATTAAAGATCTGATATATAACAGAATAAAACGACTAAACTACTTCGCATAAATCTTCAGGTTAATACCTTGACAGACTCCCTTCGATTAAGTAAAGTTAAAACAACAAGAGCGGAAACAAGCGAATTCTAATAAACATTGACAATAATTCGTTATTTGAGTTTTTAATAACCAATCCACCCTTTGGAAACAACAAACCATCATATGATACCTAAAAGTATGAAGAACGACTATCCAGCTATTGGAGATTCTTACAACATGAATGTAATTAACTCCAATAAATTCTCCCCTGCTGCCAAAATTAAAGTAATTGGCGTCGGCGGAGGAGGCTGTAACGCAGTCCGACGCATGATCGAAACCGGTTTAGAAGGTATAGAATTCTGGGCCATGAATACTGACTTGCAAGTTCTCAAGCAAATCCACGCGGATGGAATTATCCAGTTAGGAGCCAATATTACCAGAGGTCTTGGAGCAGGAATGAGCTCAGAAGTTGGACGCCAAGCCGCAGAAGAATCTCTGGCTGAGATTGAGGCTGCTTTAGCAGGAGCTGATATGGTATTTATAACCGCCGGGATGGGTGGTGGAACTGGAACAGGAGCTGGACCTGTTGTTGCTGAAGTCGCCAAGAGAATGGGCATTCTTACAGTTGGAGTTGTTACCAAACCTTTTGAATTTGAAGGCCAAAAGCGTAAACAAATTGCTGACGAAGGAATTGAGAGAATCAAAAGCGATGCTGACGCAGTTATAATTGTACCAAACCAGAGATTACTTCAAATAATCGACAAGAGAACAAGTGTTTATGAAGCCTTCAAAATTTCAGACGATATTCTCCGTCAAGCAGTTCAAGGTATTTCCGATTTAATTAACTTCCCAGGCGAAATCAACGTTGACTTTGCCGATGTTCGAGCAATCATGAGCAACGCCGGTACAGCCCTTATGGGTATGGGGCGTGCAAGTGGAAGCAACGAAGATAGGGCCAAACAAGCAGCTTTAATGGCTATAGACTCTCCACTTCTAGAGCTGAGTATAGAAGGAGCCCACGGTGTTCTCTTCAATGTTCAAGGTGGCAAAAACCTGTCCATGTTTGAAATCGGAGAAGCAGCAGATGTTATTAATGCGCATGTGGACCCAGAAGCCAAAATAATTTTTGGTACATCGATAGATCCCAACCTACAAGATGAAATTAAAATTACTGTTGTGGCCACAGGATTCACCAAAGAAAAAGAGGATGGCACAACAGAAGAGTACGGTGGTATAAGCGAACCTTCAAGCAGACCTTCACAAAGCTATACATCCCCACAATATAGGAATGTAAACATGCCTTACACACCCCCTCGCTTCAAGCAGCATCAGGAAAGACCTACGGCTCAACAAGAAAACCCTACCCCGACACAACCTCAGCAGTACGAGCAACCTCGGCATCACGAACAACCTCAATATCCAAGACAGCAGCCTAGCCTACCAAGAGCGATGCCAGCACCGCAACAAGCACCCGCTCCACAACAACATACACCTTCTTATCAGGAAAGCATGCCTCAACGGCAACCAAAACAACCAAATCAATTCGAACAACAATCTCAACTCGATGTTCCAGCTTTTATTAGAAAGAAGCTCAACCCAAGCGGAGAACCAAACAAAGATTAATTCTATAAGTAAATAAATTACAGGTAATATGAATACAGATCAACAAGTAATTAAGGAAGGTTTCTTGTCTAAGACTCGAAACAAAATTATTCTAATTCTTATAGTAATACTAAGCATATTCGGCTTAATATACTATACAACATCAACCAATAATCAAGATACTATGAACCCCTCAATCCAAACTTTAGACAACGGCCTAATTATCGAAGACATTCTCGTAGGCTCAGGTGACGAAATAAAATCAGGTGACAATATCGAAATGCACTATACAGGTACTTTCGAGAACGGTGAAGTTTTCGACTCCTCTGTGGAACGCAATCAACCCTTCCCGGTTACAATCGGTGTTGGCCAAGTAATTCCAGGTTGGGATCAAGGTGTGCCCGGAATGAAAGTAGGAGGCAAGCGAAAACTCACCATCCCACCTGCACTAGCTTATGGAGAACAAGGAATCCCAGGAGCAATCCCAGGTAATTCAACTCTTATATTCGAAGTAGAAGCGTTAGAGAAAAAATAAAAATCTAAAAAGTAAATAAATCCCCATATGGGGTTATTTTTTTATAAAAATGCTATTTATTTTACTGTTCTCAAAAATTCTAAACCTTCTGGATTTTGTGAAACATACTCCCTCAGTGGTTCAAACCATTCAATCAAATTAGAGCTTAAACCATTTTTTAGATCTCCAGGATGCAAATCACCTGCCAAATAAGATCTTTCCAGGTCATCGTAGCTAGCATAACTAATATTGCCTCCCCACTCTTCTTTGCGCTCTATCTTAATCACTCTTCCAGCCGGGAAAATCATTTTCCGCGCCCAATCAAGCATTGGATTAAGCTCACGAATCATTTCCTCACTTACACCTTCCATCCCAGGTGCAGGACAATAAGCTTTGTTAATCTTTTTCTTAATATCTTCTGGTTGGTCATATACAAATACACAGGTATTTGGCTTGCTTTTACTCATCTTAGCAACAGCACCGTTTACAGGCTTACCAAGACCATGTAACAAATAGTAATGACTTGCAATTGGCTTAATCTCTTTCTCTCCGATAATTAATCTATATTTGCTTGGTACTGCGTACGCAACTTCTCGGGTAAGAACATGAGCTTTTCGTTGATCTATACCAGCGCACACAATATGTGTTTGTAAGAAAAACACATCAGCTGCCTGCATCGCAGGATAGCGCAACGTCCCAAAGCTTACACCCTCACCTTCTTTTTTACCAGTAATTGATACCGATTTCATAACCCTGGAAAGGGTGAGTTGTTTGCTTACGTTCATGTCACAATCCCAAAAAAATACTCCATTTTTTAATTGCTTATACTCATTTTCAGCGTAAAGAACTTCAATCAAGTCCATATTACAACCGACAAGTTTACAGCATTGCATCATCACAGGACCAAAGTACTCTCGCGCAACTCTTCTAATCGATTCAATATCGCCATCAAGCTTATCGTTTAAGAAAGTATGATAATCTGCTAGCCATATCTTACAAGCAATTCCAGCATCAGTAAAACGCTTGAACTTCAACGCCGCCATGATTCCTGTACCCAGATGAATCTCTCCACTTATCTCAAAACCTATGTATTGATTGATTACTTGATTAGATTTATTCGCCGCTTCCACTAAGCGATCCACCTCCTTTTCAAGTGCTTCTCGCTCTCCTGGAATAACCTCCTGGGCATTGAACTCTAACGCTGCAATTATCTGCTCTCTAGAATACTTGATCATATCCCTAAAAATTAGCAAAAGATCATTTTTCTGTAAAGCATGAGAAAGTGAAAGAGGAATTTGTTGACAATAATATTACAATAGACCAAACTTACATCATATATAGGCATCTCTATGGCTACAAATTTTGATTTCAACGAACCAATCACAAACGTGGATCAACCTTTTGAAGAGTTTGTAAAAGAAGCAGAAAAAGATCTCGAGAAATCGAAGAAAAAATCAAACTCAAAACCAGGTATCAAGAACATTCTTATGTTCATCTTGGCCCTTAATATCATTGGGTTAGGAGTTTTTGGCTTTCTATTGACCAATCGAGGAGAAAGCGGCCAACCAAATAGAAGTGTTGCAGGGGTTCAAACAACTACTAAGAATCCACAAGTTATCACTGGTAACAACTTTAGCATTGTGAGTAAAATCGATGTCCCAAAAGGTTATGTTGTATCAACAGAATCACTTTCCCTTCCCTTTCTCGAAGATAAAGAAGGTGCTGTAAGTCGATATTTAATTGATGATCAAGTCAACGGTCAGCAGATAAAATCAGGGTTTGAAATGTTCAGTACCGAATACGATAACAAGCTAGACATCAACCAGTTTACAAATAAAGTAAAGAACTATCTCGGAGAAGATTACACCCTTGATCCAAAGACTTTCACCTTCGCCAAAAACATACCTGTAAAAAAGATTGTTAGCACTCAAGGTCAAAACAATGTATTCTACTATGCGACTGTCACTAGCGATAACTACTACCTAATTAAAGTATTCAATCAAACTTTAGATTTTGATAGCTTAAGTGAATACACAGACTTCATCAACAGTCTTGAGTCAACCTTGTACTTGAACTAGAAAATTATTGAGATAATTTGGTTAAAATATTTCGAATAGCCTTTATATCTTCTTCAACCTTCGCACTTGTGAGCTCTACTGATAAATCAGGTTCTCCAAGACCTGCATTGTTTTTGAATGTTGCAATAACTTTATCAGGATACCACTCTATTACCAAATCTTGATACATATCAAACAAACTCATAACGTTTTCCAAATCCGAAGCCTTATTGATACAAGAAATATCTTTATCATCACCAACTATTTGTACTTCTTTATCTCCTATTTTTCGAGAACTAACTTTCTTCCCTAATATTTGTTCCTGAAAATGAAGGTTCTTACTGATAAGAATAACAGGATTAATGATATTGTTCACTTTACGAATCTCAACTATTCCTACACTTTTTAAATATTTTGGCTGGGGTTTAATCGCCGTTGCAACCATAACATCTAAGAAAAATGATCCAACTTTAAATAAATAATCAGAATTACTACCCGAAAACAAAAAATTTAAGTCAATTTTAGAAAGCTTGTCTCTCCGAATATTATCTAGCACTAAGCTACTCGGGATTTTTTGGTTTGTTAGAAGTCGTTCGCCGGTTTCAAACTGGAATTGAAATTCAGTAAATAATACTGATTCGGAATATTGTTTAGCTAATGACCTTGCGTTAGAGTTTATAACAGTGTAACTAAGCGGATATTTTCTAGTTTCCGAATATACCAGAACAATGATTGCAACAACCGCAATACAAAGTATATTTATATTGCCGGTATTAAGAGATAGTTCACTGTTGTAAATAATTAGACCTCCTAAAATAATAAAGAAAATTAGAAACGATGGGTTCCAAAATTTTTTAGCTGGTGTTGAATACTTACGCTCTCTCTCGAACACTGATACAGCTTTATGAACACTTTTAGTCATATCTAAAGTATACTGTATTACCAAGACAAATACAAATAAAATATATAGAAATATTTAACAATTAAAGCCCATAACCAACTCTTATTTTATAACAAATTAAGAACATCATCGAGTTGCTGAGCATTGTTAATCAAATTATCACCAATTCTTGTTCGCCTTAACTCGGTAATATACCCCCCGACATTTAAGTCTTTTCCAAGATCATAGAAAAGTGATCTAATATAGGTGCCTTTAGAACAAACAACCTTAGCCTTGCCTCTGTAATGCTGGAAACCTTCGTATTCAAAAGTTTCTAGATCACTAATCTCGAATTTTTTGATCTCAACTTCACGAGACTTAAGCTTCACCTCTTTACCTTTGCGAGCCAAATCATAAGCTCTTTTGCCTTTCACTTTAATTGCCGAATATATCGGAGGTATTTGCTCAATAAATCCTACCTGTTTATTACTTGCTCTAATAATTGAATCAGTTGTTAGCTGACTAGTATCCATATGATTTTCTGGTTCAAACTCCGCATCATATGTTTTTGTCGTAGCACCAAGAACAAACTCCACTTCATATTCTTTTTCTTGTGCTTGGTAGTCATTGATTGATTTGGTTTTTTTTCCGCTACATACAATAAGCAATCCTGTCGCCAAAGGATCAAGCGTACCCGCATGACCAAACTTCCGGTATTTTGATGCACCTTGCATTTTTCTAATGACATCGAATGACGTCCACTCTTTTGGCTTATCTACTAAGAATACTTTTCCATTTTGCAATTCTTCCAGAGTCATAAATTTGTTCTAATTTTTTAGTATCAACAACTTGCGTAAACCGAGGAACCTCTTTTCCATCTATGGTCTTTGTGCCCATAAATATATTCAAATCTCGATTAAAAAGTTCGTAATCAGTATCGTACAAAGGGGCATAGATTACTTCCAAATTATCTTCTTCAGTATCAAGACTAAGCCCAATTATAATATAAAGATAAGAAAAAAGATCACCCTCTTCATGTTTCATGTGCCAATAAAACTCCCCAACTTTTGGTATCTTAAGCATATACTATAATTTTTGTATTTTTTTATAAAATAAAATATCTTCAATAATTAAATGCAAGCACCCTATAACAATAGTAGCTATTAGAAAATTATTATAAAAACCAATGGATGAACCATCATTAAAATCCAATAAGAGGAAAGCAGTGCCAACCCCTATATACAACAATGGAAGAAGAATCAAACGAATCCATCTTGATGCATACAGCTTAGTCTGCAAATTAACAATTGCAAAAAAAAGATAATATTTGATATCCGCTAAAAAAGTAATAAACCAAGCGAGATTAATAGTAATAGTATTGAGATTATAAATAAAACTAATACGTGAAGTAGAGGTGTTATCAATATAATTTAAAAGAATAGATATCAAAACGATAATTATCCACATATATGAAATATTATTTGTAATCACTCCAAGCTTTTTTATTAGATCCATACTTTGTATAATAGTTAAAAAATAATTGCTTAATGGAATATTAGATCCAAGTAAGTTAGGTGCAGCAGACCTAAACAAACTCTTTACTAATGCTCCATCAAGCAATCAAGGTGATTACTATCGACGAACTCCACTTACTCGAGATGCCAAGTGAGCAAATGCCTTATTACCAGCAGCAGTCTGGTGAACAGATGTCCTCTTCGCAACTGCAGGCCCTTCATTGTTGTAAGATTCTACAAGTACTTGCTTAAGCTTTTGGCTCATGGACTTGCCTTTCATTCCACGTGCTGAATTAGTGATCCAAGTCAAACCTAAACGAAGTGCACGAGCTGGGTAAGGCTGCATTGGAACCTGATAGTTAGCTCCACCTACACGAACAGACTTTACCTCAATTTGAGGAGTGACATTAGCTACGGCAGTATCTAGTAAGTCGAGAGGAGTAATTTCAAGTTGTTCAGAACCTTCTTTGAGAGCCTCTTCTACAATCTTTGTTGCTTTAGTCTTCTTACCATCCCACATAATGCGATTAACTAAACGCGTTACAAGTTCGCTATGGAAAGTCTTATCTGGCAAAATTGGGGGTCGTTTCAAAACTCTTTTTCGTCGTGACATATATAATGAATAATTTATGGTCGTGTTTATAATTTAAAATGCACAATTTTCAGCATCTTGTCAAGAGCTTTGCAGTAATTACGCGAAAAGTTTCGATCAAATCATACAGGGTTTAGAATATCTAAAAAAATTCATTTTCATTTTGTTAAACTTATTGGCTATTTCTAATTCAAACACCTTACTTACCTCCGTAAATTAGAAACATCTACAGCTTAATATAAAAAAACCCCGAGATAATCCCAGGGAAGTTTTTAATTAAGCCTAGAGGCCTATTCGTCTTTATTCACAATTTTTGGAGTAACACTCTTTCTTCTTAAACTAACTGTGTATATGGTGAATAGAGCTCCAATTCCGAGTAATAAGCCAGTCATGACCATACCTCCAGTTCTAGGTAAAGTAACACCTCCAATAGAGTTATTGCTACTATCACTATTATTATCACTATTGTTATTAGAAGCATTTGCTCTAGAAGTAGCGTTGTCAGAAGGATCTAATGGATCAGTACCATCTGCAATTTCTGTAGCATTATCGAAGCCATCTGCATCAAAATCTTCCAGATTATCATTTGTATCATTACCAGCATCGTTAGCTACAGTACCAGCACTATCTGAGTCTGCAATATTTGGATCTGTTCGAGTCTCAAATATTTCATCTGCATCGTTCAAGCCATCGCTATCTGAGTCAGCAGAGTTTGGATCAGTACCGTAGAGAAGTTCTTCAGCATTAGACAAACCATCATCGTCAGGATCGCCGTCGGCACCATTATCGTTAGTCGAATCATCTACATCAAATCCGTGTTCGTTTTCCCAACTATCTGGCAAACCATCTCCGTCAGTATCAGTTGTATCATCTATCAAGAATGAGGTTTCACCTGTATCAATAAAGTTCCCTGATAGCGTCTGTACTGCTATATCTGAAGTATTGAGATTATTATCCGCATCGTAAGCTATTCTAATTGGGTATTCACCAGCTGCAGTATCTACAGTCGCAACATTTGTACAAGTAACTAAATCTCCAGTACCCTCAACACACGCTGTAGGAGAAGCATTAGCCATATCAATATTACCAACAGTCACAATAAATCTTGCATCAGTGGAATCTGGCAATATTATAGAAGCCGGTAAGACAAACTGACACGTAGTATCAACACCAACAAACACTGTTTGACAACTTACTAACAAATTTGGGATATCTTCGTCTTGCAAAACGGTGAATGGAATAGAGTTGATGTCGTGTGGGTCGCTTCCAGCATTGATTTCGTCAATTGTGATGTATCCATCACCATCAAAATCTTCTTCTCCATCATTTGTTCCGTTATTAGCTTCATCTGCAGTTGTGAAAGTTGAGTTAGAATCGCTTTCGTCAGGATCGGTTAGCACAATGTTCACCTCGTCAGCATCACTTAACCCATCTCCATCAGAGTCAACACTATATGGATTAGATCCAGCAGCTTCTTCTTGGCTATTATTCAAGCCATCTCCATCAGAATCTTCGTCCCCATCTAACGTACCATCACTATTACTATCATCTTGAAACGGATTAGTGAAGGAAACATACAACTCAAAAAAGTTACTTAAGCCATCACTATCATAATCTTCCATTCCATCATCAGTTCCATCACCTGCCTCATCAGCAGTTGTAATTACAGAATCAGAATCTGCAATATTTGGATTAGTTTGCAAAATCCTAATTTCATCTTGAGTCCTTATTGCGTCATCATCATAGTCTTCATCTCCATCGTTTTGAGTGTTTAGAGATTCATCAATCGGTGTATTTGGATTATCTGAGTTTGCATCAAATGGATCTGTACCTGTAATAGTTAATTCTTCAAAGTTTGTAAGGCCGTCATTATCAGTATCATTATTGATATCAAAGACAGTTGCATCTTCGCCAGTATCAATCTTATTTCCACCAGAAATTTGGGCGAATACATCCTGAGAACCATCTTCTGGAGTAACTGGTATACCTGTACAAGTTGCTAAGCCAGCTGTGTCAACCACACATGATCCACCAGGTGTAGCATTACCAATAGCCATCAAGAAATTAGAAGGTAAAACCTTATTGGCTGGCACATTAAATGTACAACTAGCCGTTTGATTCGAAATTGAATCTTCACAAACCACATTCAAACCTGGGATATCTGACTCAAGAACAACCTCTGCAATATCACCTTTGATATATCTTGGTGTGACATCAGTAACATTCGAAACATTATCAAATTCATAATAATCAGCAGACGCTCCTGTAACACCGAATAAGCTATCGTTCAAAAATAGCAATCTATACAAATCTCCATTAGTATCTATCGCGCTCTTTTCAGTAATTTTTGTAATATCACTAAGACCGTTTATCACTTCAGGAGTACAGATAGGATTTGTAGTATGATTTGTTCCCCATCTTACAACAGTATTATCGGTTTTCAATGCGTAAGCATCACCCCCAACATTCAAAGCCTGGATACCTGTTGCTCCCGCAGTAAAAATTGGCTCACTTGCTGTGTCAACCCCTATTCCCAAGGAACAATTAGAGTTTGCACCTGCACTATAAATTGTACGGTTACCTCCATCATCTCGTAGAATGTGAGTCATTCTGTCGTTTCTAACACTGATATCTAAAACATCAGTATACGGTAATTCAATTGGAGTCTCTACCGCACTGTCACTTGCATTAAAATTAGCGCTAAAAGCAGGATCATTTGGATCTACACCAGATGAACCAAATGCATTCCAACCCCAATAATATGCTTTTCCAGTATCAGTATCTAATGCCATATGAGAGATTTCATGATTAGAAATTTTATCAATGGCAATACTATTTGAACTGAAATAGGTTACTTCACAAAAATGCTCACAATCCGCGACACCTCCAGGACCATTACCTAATGCTCCTTGATTATCAATTCCTGCAACCCAGACAGAACCATCATTTTTAAGGATTGAGGTTGTTCTTCCACTAGAAGACACTTGTTTTACATCACCAACCCTAGTTGTGTTACTTGCATCAGTGTATACTGGTCTTGGTGTAAAGTTAGCCTCTCTATCTCCTTGACCAAGTCCGCCCCATACATTTTCACCCCAAGATAACAGCTCATCATTTTGAGTAATACAGAAGTTGTTTACTCCACCATGCAAGAATTTACAATCGCTAAGAGCTGCTCCAACCTCTTCGTAATTGATAAGTCCAGTGCTTGTATTTTGAGTAAAGCCAAGTTTATAAAAATCATTTTTACCAAAAGACCATACGTTACCATTATTAGTAACTGCAAATCCGGCTGTACCTGAGTGTTCTACCTCTACTACATTTGAGAGCGAAGGGATTTGAGTATAACTTTCAGCGTTTGTTATTGTACCAAGCCCTGCATCACCAACATTATTTGTTCCAGATGTATACACATTACCATCTTTAATTGTTAATATATTTGCAGCCTGACCACCAATCTTGGAAATTCCTGTTGCAAGCGGTCCTCTACAAGGGTATGTTAGAGATGACCCAATTGTGTTACCTCCGTTGTGTGTCTGACAATCTGTAAGAGGATTAGATGAATCTGTTCCTGCGGCCGCACCATTTATAGTACCCCAAACCCACATATTACCATCTTTAATAACACGTGGTCCAAATCTGTTCTGATTAGCCATCGACTCGAATCCGGTCATATCTGATCCACCAGTATTTTTTAGCGTTGCTGGTGTACTCACAAATGGATCAGTAATGTCTTGACCTAATTGACCATTGAGGTTACCACCCCAGGTATACAATTTGGAATCTCCAGTACGAGCTAAAGCACCTCCATCCATACCTGAAATCTCCACCGCGTTATTAATTCCTGATACTAATACAGGAGTAATAGAATCATTAGTAGAGCCGTTACCCAACTTACCCTCAGATCCACTTCCCCATGCGTAAACCTCTCCAGCTTTGAGAGCATACATTCCAGATCCGGCACTTGAAATAGCGATATCTGAAATACCACTCAGCGCTTGAATTCTAACAGGGGTTTGATAGATACTCGTATCAGGGGTAATACCTAGTTGACCAAAGTCATTTCTTCCCCAAGCCCATACTGTTCCATCATTTTTCAGAGCAATCGCTGAGTTACCATTTTGAGCGGATAATGCCTTTGTAACACCTGTAATGCCATTCACCTGAACTGGAGATGAAAAACCTTCCAAGCTTACAGCAGTTCCCATAATTCCGTTTGAGTTAGACCCACTCGCCCATAGCGTGCCATCACTTTTTGTAAATAAAGTATTATGCCTTCCTGCCGAGACAGAGCTAACACCTCCACCAGTGATATTAGCTAATGTCGGTGAAGGAATAATATCTGTAGTCCCCAGACCCTGATATACAGGATTTATCCTTGTCGCCCAGACATCAGTTGCAGAATTCACTGTCAACGATCCTAAAGACGAAGAAATTAAAAATAAAAAAACACTAAAAATCGTCCACACCTTCTTACCTAAAACAAAAGTAGTCATAAACCTGTATTATATACCAAAAATAGAATAATTAAATTATTATACTCTAATAATAAGGTACTAATACAAACTTGGCAAGCAAAAAATACTCATAAAATATATTCTTATTTTATGAGTATTCAATGGCGCGACTGACGGGATTCGAACCCGCGACCTCCGCCGTGACAGGGCGGCGCTCTAAACCAGCTGAGCTACAATCGCTTATAAAAAGTAACATAATAAGAGTGGAAGTTCTTGTCAAGTTAATACGCAAAATCGAATAAGAGATAAATCAAAGATCTACTCTTCGTATAAAAGTACTTGACAACATCTTTTAAAAAATATATAATTTAGAGGTTCTATATCGCGGGATTGAGTAATGGCAGCTCATCTGGCTCATAACCAGATAGTCCAGGTTCGAATCCTGGTCCCGCCACCAAAAAAATCACATAAGTATTCTAAAAAGAATTTTTATGTGATTTTTTGATGTCTTGTTTTTTCATAAATAACTTCTTACTAAAGATAAAGTATAGATTTAGCAAGATACCCAAGCAGGCCAATATCACAATTAATCTCATGTAATTATTCTGGTAGAATTCAGATAAAATACTCATAAGCTACTTATTATCCTTAAAAACAATCATTTTTCTTCTAGAACTCACTAACAAACCAATTACTCCAACAGCCACAAAACTAGAACCAAGTAGCGATAAAATCTGCAAACCACCTGTCCGATTAGTATTATTCAAATTTGGTACCACATCTTCAACACCCCCCACACTCTCGTCATCTACGTTATCTGGATTTTGAGCAACAGGATCACCAGTAGGACCTGTAAGCGGATTTTCAGAGGCGTTGAACGAACTCGTTTCAGAGAAAATTTCCTGTCTGTTAGTATAACCATCTCCATCAAAATCCTCATCTCCGTCATTAATTCCATTATCTCTCTCATCCACATTTTCTGTCCTTGAACTGTCTGAGTCGCCATTTGTAGGGTCAGTTAGCAATATCTCCGATTCATCTTTATCATTTACCCCATCTCCGTCAGTATCAGCTCGTAAAGGATTAGTTCCAAAGTTAAATTCTTGAATGTTTGTAAAACCGTCGTCATCTGGATCGCCTTCACTCCCGTCGAATCCTTCTGCGTTACGCTCATCCAAATCAAAGCTAATCTCCCATGAGTCAGGTAAACCATCTCCATCTGAATCTGTAGCAAGAATCGCCGATATCCTAACACGCTCACCGGTATTTACACTTTGTTGTGAATTAATCTGACCATAAACAAACTGGAGCCCTTCAAAACTACCAGTTGGCACATTTGTACAATTGACAGTAACTCCTGAAGTCACACAAGTACCTCCTGGGATTGCGTTAGAAACCCCTAATTTAAACCCAGATGGCAAAAACTTATTCTGAGGCAAAGTAAAAGTACAATCTGTACTTGAATTAATCAATCCTTCCTGGCAATACACTGTTAGTTCCTGAATATCCAATGAATCAAAAGTACTTCCAGGTGTTGCATTTACATTAAAAGGGTCAGTACCGGCAGCTATTTCGTCTCGATTATTAAAACCGTCTCCATCGAAGTCTTCCGCACCATCATTTACTCCATTCCCAGCATTATTTTCTGTCGTCCTAAGAGAGTTACTATCTCCGTTAGAGGGATCTGTGCTTAAGATAAGTATTTCGTCTCCATCACTTACCCCATCGCCATCAGTATCTGCAAGCCCAGGATTTGTGCCATTATTATATTCTTGTATGTTAGTTAAGCCGTCACCATCTGCATCACCACCAGCACCATCATTACCCACACCGCTATTAGGATTAAGTCCGAATTGAGATTCCCACGAATCAGGTAATCCATCATTATCTCCATCAGATTGCACAGACCCATTGATACGAACTCTTTCACCAGTATTAATTTTGGGATTACTTCCTATTTGTACAAAGATAGTCTGTAAACTGCTTACATTTCCTGAAGGAACGGCATTACATTCAATAGAGCTGCCATTAATTGCACACACTGGAGAATTCGAAGCAGAGCCTATCGTGACAGACAAAGTGCTGGTAACCTTTTTCCCTGCTGGTATGGTTGATCTACACGTTATTTGAGAATTAACCAAACCCTCACCACAAAACCACACCATCTGTGGAATATCTATTGAACTGATCTCAGTCGATGGAGTACTAACCTGATCAAAAGGATTGGAGTTTCCTTGTATTTCTTCACCATTATTAAAACCGTCTCCATCAAAATCTTCATTGTTGTCGCTAACGGAGTTGTTAGCCTCATTGGCTATAGTTCTTGCAGAATCTGAGTCAGCGTTGAGTGGGTCAGTTTTAAAATCACCAACCTCTAAGCCATCTCCTAAACCATCTCCGTCACTATCTAAGGTATTTGGATTTGTGCCATAAAAATATTCCTCTAGATGTGTTAAGTTATCCCCATCAGGATCCCCAAGCGGGCCGCTATTTCCTATAGCGGAATTTGGATTAAGCCCATATTGTATCTCCCACACATCTGGCAATCCATCACCATCACTATCTTGCAAACCAACATCCAAGTCTTCCCCAGTGTCAATAGCACCTCCTACATTAATTTGAGCCAGAATATCTTGGGAGCCAACTAACGAGCCAACAGAAACATTGAGACAAGTTACAACTCTTGTTGTATTATTTAGCGCACAAGAACCGCCAAAAGCAGAATCACCCCCTGTTTTAAGCAAAAAATTTGCAGGTAATAGCTTATCGACAGGCAGATTAAAAACACAACTTGTTGAAGAATTACTTGAAGCTGAGCTACAATTAAATACCAGCTCAGGAATATCTGTAGCAGAGAGCACAGTTGCGGGTCTAGAATTAGAGTCAAATGGGTTACTACCATTATTAATTTCGTCAGAATTCGTAAAACCGTCTCCATCGAAATCTTCTGCACCATCGCTAATATTATTACCCGCTTCATTGATTACAGTCAGTCCAGAATCAGAGTCAGTTACAAGGGGATCGGTTAATAAGATATTGACTTCCACACCATCTGATACAAAATCAAAGTCTGTATCTCCCTGCTGAGGATCAGTAAGATTGATGTACTCATTAATATTATTAAGTAAATCACCATCTGGATCTCCAGATACGTCAGATGGATCATTGGGGTCTAAGGAATATGTATTCTCCCAAGAGTCAGGCATACCATCTCCATCACTATCAAGTGCGTCAATCTGAACATCCTCACCAGAATCCACAGCTGCAGAACCATCGATAACAACAAAGATGTCCTGAATTCCTGGAACAGAGCCAGTTGACACATTCTCGCAAAAGGCAATATTTCCAGCCTCAACACAACCACTGTTTACTACACCATTACCAATTTGCAATGCAAAACTCTCAGGAAGCCTTTCCCCTGGTGGAATATCAAACCTACACGTTGTAGAAGAATCTGTGACAGAAGTCTGACAAAAGACATTCAAACCAAATATATTAGTAATTGGTTCTAATAGATCACCTTTGACATAAGCAGTTGTGCCTCCAAGAGCCAAAGGAAGCTCAGAAACTTTTTCAATATAATAATACTGCGACGGGTTACTTCTATTCCAGCTCCACAACGAGCCATCAGTCTTTAGCGCAAACGCCCTATCGAACATGAAACCAATTGATTCAACATCTTCTATTGCCAGCAATGCTGGTGTGGGCATAGGATTTAGCTGAGAAGAACCCAAAGCCTCCTCAGAACCCCAAACATACACTTCATCAGCTGAGGTAATAACACTGTATCCTTCAAAGTTGTGGTGAGAAAAAATATTCTCAGCCCCTACTATCCCAGTAACTTGAACAAAGGTGTTTTGCAGAGTATTACCTGTAGTGCCTCCTCCAAGCTGACCAGAATAGTTATTTCCTGTAGAATAGACACTACCTAAATCATCGACATAAGCACAAGAATACTCTGCACAAGCTACTGAACGAACTCCATTTGCTGTAACTTGAGGAATTATCGGGACCCCACCATTAAGGCCAGCCGTATGGGGATTATTCCCATACACATACAGATCTCCAACCGCATCGATAGCATAGAGATTTTGTTGCCCTGCAACAATAGAAACAATATTATTAAGGCCCGATATCAGAACAGGCGAGTTACTGCCAGCTGGAGTATCCCCCCACTCATATACGGTACCTCCACTACTCAACGCAAAGGAACCGTAGTTGCTTCCAACAGCTTGAGTTATATTAGCCAAACCGGGCACAGCAGTTGGATTAAGAGAATTGGCATTAGTTCCCAAGCCAAGCTGACCAGCAAAACCTAGACCACAACTAAGTAGCGACCCATCATTTTTTACAATCAAGGTGTGAGTTTTACCACCACCCACACTAGTGTAATTCTGAGAATTTGCCGCTAAGAAATCACTTGAACCTGTAGCGGTGTTGGCGTATCCAATATTATGAAAATGGTTGAATCCCCAACCAGAAAGCGTGCCATCTGATCTAGATACTTGAACAAAATCTCCTTTTACCGCAGCTAATTCGATAATGCCTGGGGTAAAAGTAATGACTGTTGGAGCAATTGACTCGCTCCAAGAGCTGTTTCCTGACTGTCCATGCAAATTACTTCCCCAAATCACAACATCACCTGCGTCATCTACAACCAGACCGTTTGCACGACCAACCCCCAAACGCTCACGAGTGATTCCAGTATAAGTCGACCCTCCTGGCAAACCAACGACCTGCGCTGGATTCTCTGGATTAGAATTCCTAGATAAACCTTCTACTCTTCCCCATTCCCAAAGCGTGTCATCTGTTCTACTAACCAAGACATGCTCTCTTCCTGCGCGAATATGCTCAACATTCGTCAATGAAGCAATCAGAATAGGACTATTTGTGTCAGTGAAATTCCCTTGCCCTAATTGACCAAGACCACCAAAGCCCCACGAAAAAACACCTCCACTGGCATCAAGAGCAACTGAGAAACCATCCCCTCCAGACACTTCAACAATGTTTGATAACCCTGTAGAAACCGGGAAATTCTTAGCAGTGTTGGTGCTATCACCAAGTTGGCCATAAAAGTTATTACCTGCAGCCAAGACAGTATTGTCGGACCTTAAAAAAAGCGTATGGTCTTCCCCAGGAGCGATATCGATAACGTTAGATGCAAATACCTGCACCGGTGTTGCTTGATCAAGATTATTGTTTATCCCCAGTTGTCCATGTGTATTTTCACCCCAACCCCAAACGCTTCCATTTGCAGTATCCAGAGCAAAAGCAAAATTATTCCCAGCATACACCTTATCAATACCCGACAGCGAAGGAATAAGTGTAGAGTCTTCTTGAGCGGTAAACGTACCAATTCCAAGCTGGCCATGATCATTCTGACCTGCCGCAAGTACAGTTCCATCAGCCCGAGCGACAAGAGAAAATCCTTCACCTCCCGCCACATTAGCTGTCGTACTCAACGACGGATACGGTCTTGGAGTAGTCTCTACAGAGATTAAATTATTACACATCGTCCCATAGTCATTATATCCGTATTGCATCCACAAATTCTGCGCCGCAGAAGCATCTTCGTTATCAACCCTTCCTACTCCAACAAAAAATACAACACCCACCACTACAGTGATAAGTGAAACGAGCCCTAAGAAAAATGCTCTTTTTTGTGCGTTGAGTATCATGTTTGTTTTTGTATTTTTTCCGCTGTTTTTAAGCGGTTATATACTATATAGTATACCTCACCAAAAGAGTGTTGTCAAAGATTTAAAATCTCGGTATAAAATCATTACTATGTTCTCTCTTACAGATATTAATTTGTTACAAGTTTTGGGCGCTGGTGTTGTCTACATGATAATTGGAATGTTATGGTATGGTCCCTTTTTTGGTAAAGCCTGGACTAAACTCAAAGGACTCAAAGACGAAGACCTTAGTGAAGCAGGGCCATCTTTTGCCTACACATTCGTAGCCTCCTTAATCGGTTTACTCTTGCTTGCAATTCTACACAAAGCACTGGGGATTACCGAGGCTGGTGATGGTATTAGCTTAGGTATTATTGCTGGATCTATATTTGCAGCCTACAAGTTCAATGATGTAGTATACGACAAACCAAGAAGAGACGGAATGCGCATGAAACTTTGGTTTCTTAATATCGGATACATCATTATATCTTTAGCAATAGCTGGCTACATATTCACTTTGTAGAAATACTAAATTAAAAAAAATACTCCATATAGGGGTTATTTTTTATAGTCAGGTGAAATTTTTTCTATCCTCCTTTCATGCCTCCGAACCTTTGAGAAAGGAGTATTAACAAATAATTTTGTAAGCTTATATGCCTTTGTCAGATTCATAAACCTCCCCGGCAAACACAATACATTAGCATCGTTATGCAGCCTAGAGAGACGAACTATTTCTCTCTTCATCGCCGTTGCAGCTCGTATATGCTCATATCTATTAAGAGACATGCAAATCCCCTGCCCGCTCCCACAAATAGAAATTACTCTTGCTTTAGGGTCTTCTAACAATTTTTCAGCTATGGCTTTGGCAACATCCGGATAGTCATCTCCATCCACAAAGTCAGGTGTTAGATCAATAGCATCAATTGGAGAATCCTTAAGCTTATCGATTAGTTTTTGTTTAATTTCAAACCCTGCATGGTCACTCGCGATATATATCATAGCTAAAATCTTATCGAATTACCGCTTTTTGTAAAGTCGGGCTTGATGGTTTTTTCTCTGGAGATTTGTAGGTATCAATTGCATAGAAGTACAGCAAAGCCTGAGCCACAGTAAACGGAATAAGTAATATCTCCAAAAATACATTTACGGCGACAACTCCAATGAGAGAATCTGTTGGTACAAAGAAAGTAAGAGAATTGTACGGGATAAGAATTAACCATCTAGCCACGAATAGAATCACTACGAACGAAAAGAAGTGAAACCACCTATGATTAATCAAGTTGAAACTTCTACGAAGTGCTGACCATCCAAATTTATGTTCAAAAATCGTAACCTGCACCGCAAACATCCAATACACACCGAATACCATTCCAGGGACTATCAAGAAAAGATAAAGAGGTAGACTAAGAGCGAGCAGCATAAGCTGGGTTACAAACAATGTTGGCCACGATAGAGCCACCATCTTTGCAATCTTACCAAAGGAAATTGATTTTTTGAGAACCGAATATTGCACCCCGCTGTACATGGCAGCCGTACTTACAACTCCGATCAAAGAATCCAAAGCTATACTGACTGAATTAGATGCAATAAAGTTATCTATATTAAAAAACGAAACAATAAAGAAATACATCACATATACTGGAACATACACTAAACCAATGATACCCACAAATAATAAAGTATTTTGATTAGATAACGTCAACGATTTTTTTACTAAATCACTAACTCTAAACGGTTGATTTGACATACTCAATTTTACCATTTAATTAGTATTTTGTCAAGTAAATTCATAACTTATATTTGTATATTTAAACAAAAAAAATTGCCAATATTATAATAAATATCAGCAATATACAATCCAAGACTTCAATCATAAGCAAAAAGACCCTCTTTTTCGATTAAAGTCATATTAGAGATGTCTATTAATTTGTAGATTTTCTCACCTTTATTAAAGAATGAAGCAGAAGGAGTTTTTCCACTCGTTACAAATGTTAAAGCTGTCTGAACACAACCCTTTATTTGAGTTTCTTGAGTATTTTCGAGCTCCCTTTGCATAAAGGACTTAGGGCTTCCAGCACAAGCGAGGACATCTCCTGTAGCTAAATCAATAGCTACTAAAGAATATCCATACCAACTTTTAGGATTCCATGGAGCAATTATCTCCAAAGAATCTCCAGTATAGTCACTAGGAAATTTACTATACATGAGGTCATTGGTCTGAACTTCAACTGTTTGAGTACCCCCATCATCATACTCAACCACAACAGCCATCGAAAGATAGCTATAATGATTAAATTTATTCTCAGGAATATCAACATAATTGATTTTGTTAGGATCAATGGAGTATATCTCATGCGTGCCAGTAGTACGCTCTTTGACGATAAAGAATGCTTTTTCAATCTTTTGCTTGCCCTGCTCGACATCAAGATGAACTCTTAATCGAGTATCAGAATATACAGTTTTATCAGTGATATTACCAATCTCTAAAGTAATGTTAGTGTCAGGAAGTGGTTTTTGCTCAGCAGGTTCAGGCTTTGGAACAAGCCCTAAGATCTGAGATATCGTAGCCTCCTTAACTACTTGGCAATTTGATGTACCAAATGGCAAAGGTTGCCAAGCACTAAAGGCAAGGCACTGACTACGATCGTAGGTACTAGGATAGATTATCCCAGCAACTAATTTTCCATTCACTTTTTCAGAAAATGGCAAAACCTCGAATCTATTAATATTACTAGATCCACATGTTTGCGCTCCAGGTTTTGACTCTAAATCATAAAACTGAAACTCTTCAGAAAAAGAACCATTCATAGTGTCTAAGTTAAGACCCATAGCTCTGCCTTCATCATCATACAAGCACGCCACACCATCTGTAATTTTCATGTCAGAAGGTCGCGGAGTATTCGAAGCCAGAGCATCACCTCCTTTTAGAAAAGAGAGGGTGGCAAAACCAAACCCTAGCAATCCTTTTTTCAAATTTTTCATTTTTTTACTCTCCAAATATTAAATAAAAATAAATCCTCGTTAGTGAGGATATTATAGCATATTTATAAATTTAAGTCAAGTGTATTATTTCGACAGATCCGGCTTATCTTTGTTCTTTTTTGATACCTTTTTAGGGCTTTTCTTCTGTGAATCTGGCAACAAGGCTTTGATCGACAAAGCAATTTGACCGTTACTTTTGACCTCTACTACTTTCGCTTTAACAACATCTTCCAAGTTTACAACATCTTCTACTTTCTCAGTTCTTCCAGCTTCCAATTCTGAAACATGTATCATACCTTCTTTTTCGGTATCTTGAATCTTTACAAACGCCCCAAAGCCTTCAATACGGAATACTTTTCCTTCAACAACATCCCCTACTTCAAAAGTCTTTATCAGGCCTTCAATAATCTCTTCTGCTTTTTGTACCATACTAGCATCTCGACCATAGATATAAGTAGCTCCCGTAATATCATCGATATCGATCTCCGTCTTCGTTTTAGCGATAATACTCTTAATGGTTTTACCTGAAGGACCAATAACATCTCCAATTTTATCTGGAGCAACCTGAATCATAGACACCCTTGGTGCATATGGAGACATCTCTTCTTTTGGAGTGCTAATCGTCTGTTTCATAATATCAAGAATATGCATCCTTGCTTTGTACGCTGCACTAAGTGCAAGCTTAAGAATCTCAGGGGTAAGTCCAGCCACTTTATTATCCAGCTGCATCGCTGTAATTCCCGATGGCGTACCTGTAACTTTAAAATCCATATCTCCGTAGTGATCTTCAAGCCCTTGAATATCTGTTAAAACTTTGAATTTACCCGTTGCAGTATCCAACATCAAACCCATAGCAACACCAGCCACCATCTCTTTGATTGGCACGCCACCACTCATGAGACTTAAGCATGATCCACAAGTAGAAGCCATTGATGTCGACCCGTTAGATCCCAAACATTCACTCACCAATCGCATAGTATACGGGAAATCTTCTTCATCAGGCAGGACTGGTATCAAGGCTTTTTCTGCTAGCGCCCCATGCCCAATTTCTCGTCGACCTGGTCCTGTATAGCGCCCAGTTTCACCTACTGAGTACGAAGGAAAATTATAGTGATGTATATAACGCTTTTCACCCTCTTCAAAGTCTTCCATATTATCTAAAATCTGTGCATCTCGTTTTGTACCAACGGTGAGAACATTCAGCACCTGCGTTTCACCTCTTTGGAACAATCCAGAGCCGTGCGTGCGCGGTAAAACATCAACCAGAGATAGTATTTTACGGGTTTCATCAAGTCGGCGCCCATCAACTCGGCGTTCATTATTAAGAATTTCTTGTTTAACAATTTTCTTCATTGCCAGGGTCAATCCAGCTCTCAACGTTTTCTTCAGGCTCTTAACCTCGCTCAAATCATTAAGTAAATTCACCTGGTGTTGTATAATTGTAGCATCAAAATACAAATCCCCACTATCTATCTTCACCAACACGCTGTGAGAGGTAAATTTTGCAACCAATGATTTCAACTGACTCAAGCTAACAATTTTGCCAGAACCAATCAAGTCCTCCAATGATTGTAAATTTGACCAATGAGTGGAGGTATATTCATTAAGCAAATCATCTTTATACTGCTTGCCTCCAGCTGCATACATAGTTTGGACCAAGTCAGAAGTAAACTCTAGCCAATAATTTTGATATTTTTCTTCTGGCGTAACAGACACAAACTCATGTTTAAAGCCGCCATGATTAGCCATCGCTTCGCTTATAAAGCTGTTTTGAAAATCTGTAAGCTCTTTCAATTCTCGTGCAGCTTTATCAATACACTTACCCATAACTTCTTCACTGATAATATTCGCCCCAGCTTCTACCATAACAATATTTTTACCATCCCCACTTAAGACTAGATCTAGATCAGCTTCTTTTTGATCTTCATAACTAGGATTTATAAGGGTGTCAGCCATTATTCCAGTCTTTGCTTTAATTTGGGCAGGACTCAGACGCGTACTTTCTCGATAGGTTTTTTTGAGCTCATCCACCCATGACACATCCTTTTCTCTCATAAGATCGTACGCTTTCCTAAACAAAGCCTTGTCCGATTCGTTTTTCAAATCCAAAACCTGACATATGGTTTCAACTTTATCCCAAAAATCAGTGTAATGCTCAGCTTTTTTGATATCAAGAATCAAATTATTAATAAGCCTTTCCTTGAGATTCATTTTTTGAGTTGCCACTCTAACAGCGCTAACTGGACCTTTGAACTCTTTACCAAAGCCAGCCATACAACATGCGCTAGAAGCGGCCAAGACAGCCAAGACATCTGGTGGATTCACCTCATCCACACTAAGAACAGTAATGATCACTTGCACTTCATTCCGCAAATCATTATTGAATAAGCTACGAAGTGACCTATCTACCATTCTTCCTGTTAGTACTGCATCGTCTGAAGGACGCCCTTCCCGCTTCATAAAACGCGATCCCTTGATCTTACCACTAGCGTACAAACGTTCTTCGTAAATCACCTGTAATGGGAAATAGTCCCTATCTGATGGCTTCCCGACAACAACAGTTGCCAGCACAGAAGTTTCGCCAATAGTTGCCAGCACAGAAGCAGTAGCCTGCCTTGCTAGTAATCCAGTTTGTAACGTGAGGAGTGATCCATGAAAATCTATTGACTTTGTGTAAGGCGTCTGCGGAAACATATACTATAGAATTAAAGCCAAAATTAGTTTTTGACAAGTAATTCATTAAGAAAATAAAAAAGGTGATCTATATAACATTCAGAGAGAAAATTATTCTCAGACATTGACTATCAATGCAAGTTTTAGTATTTTTTATGACAACCACCATAAGCCAACTTCATTAACAGCAACTCTCTAATGTCGGAAACCAAGAAGTACTTGAAGGACAAAAAAAAGCGCACCCGTAAACTCTCAGATTTTTTATGGCTATTCGCAGCACTACTCTGTATTTGCTCTGTAATATTTGTATACTTCCAGATAGTTCAACCCAATATATTAACAGCTTACGCTGATATTGCCAAAACTAATGCAGTGGATATGCAGCTCGATATAGAAAAAAAATACAATCAATATATTACAGAAACTAGCAATTCTATTCCTGAAGAAATTTTGAGTGCATCTTCTGATATTTGTAGCACATACCAATATTACGAAGGCTTTGGAGAAACCAAAGTAAACCTTGCTCAATTAGAGAATAAGCTTCAACCCAGCCCAGAATTCGACACCCTACCAAACGTATACATATTCTCAGACGAAGCCATAAATATACAGAACAGGACAAACTACACTGAATATATAGAAGCCATACAATTCTTAGAAACCCAAAAATCTGATCTTATAGAAGCCTTATCATTCTTAGATTTTAGAAACGAGTGGATTGATGCTTGCGAAGAAATCCAAGATCGCACTTTTGTCTCTATCAACAACAGCTGTGCCAAAATTGTTCGTAACTCAAAAAATTACTTAGAAGGTGGTAATCCAACAGGAAGAATGGAAATTGGAGATTTAGTTGATCGCTGCGACGAAGCACTGGAAGACAACTTCATTTTTACCAATCAATGGATGTTTGATTTTCTAAAAGATTTTGACAGTCTTATGTCGGTAGATATTTCCACCATCAGCATCGATCAAAAAGAGTCTATCTTGCAAAATTACAATCAAATCCAAGACAGTTTCCAAAACCGAAGTTCTGAGATTAATCTTGCAGTCTCTGACAAAAAGAAATTCCAAAATATCTGGTATCTTCTCGAGACCAATTTTTAAAAAAGCGTATATAGATCAACATACTCATTAATTTTTTTGTATACATACTCTAGATAATCATCACTCTCCAACATATCTTTGGTATACTGCGAGACCTTCCCAGCATCAAACATAATTTCCATCGGTTCTCCTTTAAAAAAGTCATCCATATCGATCAAAAATCTAAACTCTATTTTTTCTTTGATTTTCCCCAAAAGCCTAGGCTTAAGAGCGTCTCGTAGCCTGCATGCCCTAACTCTATTTTCAACCGAAAGATCAATCAATGCCTGTTCTACTTTTGTACCAACTTTATTATGTTTAAAGACTTCTTTATAATCCCTATACCCGCCCAATTGCAAATTATAATTAATCTCAGCCTCACGAATTTTATGCAGGAATATTTTTTTATTATCATCATTAAGAGTATTACCCCAATCAATAGCTGGATTTGATAATAATTGTTCATCTTCTGGCATAGTTAGTTGTGAAAGAGTGTTGTGAAATGTCACTTCTTCAAACTCAAAAGACCCCACCCTTTCCTCAATAAATTCTTCAACATCCAGCGGCATTTCGAAATTCTGGTATTCTCGTTCGAATCTTTGCGAGCCGACTTCTAGTTGACTTTTGAGTCTATACTCACCGAACAAATCATACTGCGGCAAAGCCTTGGCTAGTGGTAACCAGCGCTTCATCGATAGCGAATGCTTGTTACCAAGAGCTGTTGATATCCAGTCGCCCGAGTATCCCTTTGCCTTCATCAAATCTACAGCTCGCTGCCCTTCCAAAGCCCTCTGCTTTAGCTCATCATACATCTCAAATATTTTGTACTTATCTTCGTCATTATAAGGAAGGTCTACAACCACAGAAAATAATTCACGAGCATGGGAGTAACGATTGATATAATAATCAAAATTCCGTTCAGTAAACTTATTATCTAACTCGCTAGCAAAAGCCAATAACTCGTTGATTATTTTATCTTCCATAGCATCTCTCATCTTTGATAGCTTATTTTGAGTAAGCACATCTTCAGAAACGCCATATTCTTGATAATCTCTCTTCTTACTTGGTTTAAGATCATTAACTTGATGATATTGCTCGTGTACAAAAGTTTCTGAATCGGTAACCTTCCCTAGAGTAACGGTAACATCATAAACACCTGGCTTGGAGAAACCAGTAGAACCATTTGCCTTAATAGTCTACTCTGGATCTGAACTATTGGCATATACCCGATTATACAACTCTTGATTATCAACTACAAAATGCACACTCAGTGGAGTAATTCTAAACTCAACAGATAGCGTTTCTTCCTCGGTTATATCTCCAATATTTGGAAATACTTTATGTAGAACCTCTTTAACACTCAACCCTTCAAGCTCTTTATTCTTCCCAGCTTTCTTAATCAATTTCATTACCGTATCATAAATATACCCATCGTAATTATGCTGATCATTGTGAATAATGTGACGATATTTTTCAGTTAGGTTCGCAATATCTTCATAACGTAGCTCATTCTTCAATTCTGATTCAAAAATTTTTGTAAGCTCTTGTCGCAACAAATAGCAACCGTTGGCATAATCAACAAACTTATCTATCATCCCAGTTTCTCGATACTTCTGCGCAAGCCGGTCAGTATACTCATCCCTCTCCGATCCTGAGCTATAATCGGGCCACTGCCTACCTAAATCCCTCTCAAGCGAATATTGTTCATAAGAAATCCGGCGCAATTTTTTCTGATGAGCCTCAGCGTTAGTCTTAACTCTTTTAACAAGAGGCAGGTTCTCAAAATCCAAAGCTACAACAAACTGTTCTTTAGCATTATCTAAATTATTCTGGAGATCAAAACTTTGTCGCAACAACCACTGCCCAATTTTACCCCTCAAGCTTTCATTGCCATTCTCGGGGACATCATTTTTAAAGAGTTTCATAATTTTTATACTAAATTATACCCGATTACCGAAGCATTGTAAATCAGCGACAATGCCTACTAATTAATGCCCAGGCCAGTGCTTCTTATATACATGTAAGTAGTGCTAAAAAAATCTCCTAGTTTTGTACACCAGAAGATTGCAATATTCTTTTTATTATAGTCCCAGAATGCTATTCAACACCAAGACCTAGATATATGAAGCTAAAACAATTATACATAACCCCTTTTACCATTTGGTCTAGAAGTTCATTGTAATTTAATATCCCATAATCGTTATCTCGCCCATCAACTACATAAAACTTAGCATCCGAACTGGCTTCAAGTGGTTTAATCTGAACATATAGACCCTCAGGTTTGCGTACCGCATACCCGACCCATTTGTTCAATAGATAACCTTTCCTGATAGTCCCAGTGGGCAGTTATATATTAGCATATATGTAACATTAAGTCAAATTATTCATTACCTCTTGTAAAGTAGAGAGTAACAGTTTGATCTCTTTTTTAGTTGTAAATCTCCCAAAAGTTATTCTTAAGTGTGTAGTATATTCAAGTGGTAATTTCAGACACTGTACCGCTAGCGATTCTTTATTAGAACCACTTGCGCAACTACTACCGCTACTGACTGCAATTCCCTGCAAATCCATAAAAGTCAGTAACTCATCCTGGTCAATATTTTTGAAACTCAAGTGGATATTACCGGGCACCCTACTCTCCATACTTCCGTTAACTCCAATACCGTTACTCTGCGCAAAATCAATTATTTGTTGCTGCATGGCTTCTATCGATTCATAATCAGACAATCGCTGAGATTTCACCAAAGCTTTTGCAAAAGCACTTATAGATAGTACATTCTGCGTACCAGGCCACAATCCAGATTCCTGCCCTCCCCCATAAATTAGAGGTTCCAAAGTTAACCCATCTCGTACATAGAGCAGCGCCGCCCCTCGTGGAGCATAGACTTTTTGGGAGCTCAGTGTCAGCATATCCACACCCAACTCCTGCAAATTTATTTTGATATAATTAGGGGCTTGCACAGCATCAGTATGGAACAAAACTCTTGGCAAACCATTTTCAAGTCGTTCCAAATTAATCTCTTTGAGCTTATGCGATATTCCCTGAATATCTTGAATTGTCCCCAGCTCATTATTCACCCACATGACACTGATCAACCGAGTCTTATCATTAATGCGAGCTATCACACTCTGTACATCCACCAGACCTTGAGTATCAGGCTCTACCACCTCCCAAGAATCTGTATGAATATTAGCCACCGAATCATGCTCAAAACTAGATGTAATTACCCGCCCTATCTTCGCAAAATTAATCAAAGCCAAGTTGTTAGCCTCTGTAGCAGAATTCGTAAAATATATCTCAGATGACTTGCAATTAAGTGTGGTTGCAGTACTTTGACGTGCATTCTCTAGTAATGAGCGAGATTTTTGACCAAAACTGTGAGTGGAGCTGGGGTTAGCCCAAGACTGCTCCATAAGTGACACAAAATAATCCCGAATCTCAGGATCAACAGGCGTTGCCGCCGCATAATCAAAATAAGCTTTGGTTTTGGTCATCTTGGTTATCATTAGACCACAAAAATTGCTTTATGTCTACCCTATCCTCCACAATCTCAAACCCTTCTTCTAGAAGAAGTATTTTTTGCAGCTGCCCTTTTTCTCCAAGCTTAAGTGCCGAAATATACCCATCTTTAGCCACCACTCGATGCCAGGGCACACCTTCACACTCTTCAGCACTCAAACCAGACAAAACCCAACCTACTGACTGAGCTGTACCACCTACAACATCCGAAATCGCCACAAAATTAATAAGCTTTCCTTCTGGGATTAATTTTACATACTCGAGTACATCGCGCTTAAAATCGGTCATTACCTTCTACCTAATCAAACTCAAGAACTCTTGTAAAGAATTAGAGCTTAGAATTCAATCTACCAATAAATTCAGAATAATTCATTGCAGCAAGCTCGCTTCTCAATACCTTAACCAATTGCTGTAGATGCATTTGCAATACTCTAAACCCTTTGACCTGATCTTCAACATCACTTATTATGTAGAGATCTACAAAAGATTCGATACTTTTATCAAATGCTTCCTCATAGACAAAGTCTTGCATGTATCCAATACGCTCCACAATAGTTTCTAATTGACCATCTTCGACTTCATCCAAATCAAGCTCAACGATATGTTCAATGTCCTGCATTAGAACTTGTAACTTCTTTTCAAAAATCCTAACTGTAGATCCTTTCAATTTCTCATTTAGTTGAGCAAATTCAGTATCATTTAGTACATCAAAAAGCTGCTGCGAGTACCCTCTGAAAACAGAAAAGTCGAAGTTTAGTTTTGTAGTATTTTTTGTTTGTGTTTGCATGTTATAAAATAGTATACACACTTTTTTATTTTTGTTCAAACCATACTTGACATAAGTTTATTTACAAGCTAAGAATGAATGTGAAAAATACAGATGACAAAAAAATGCTACCAAGACTATAAAGAAGAACAGAAAATATGAGAAGGCAAAAAAAGCACAATTTTAGATTTGCGCTCTTTCTTGCGATCACGGGTTTCGTAATAATTGCAGCAGTCTTATTTGGTTTTCATAAGCTGGTTATTGAATGGAGTGAAATTCAAGATACAGTAGCCAGGGTTTATTTAGCGATCTGTTTTGGCGTAAGTTTGTTGGTCGCCATAATGAATATCAAATTCAGCATATGGTATATTCGAAAGTATCTAAGCTATCTACCAAAAAAGTAAAGCTTCTATTAATCAAAAGCAGGTTATATCAAACCTGTTTATTTTTTAAAAAAAATTTTCATTTAGTTATTCGCGATAAAATACTCGAACTCGTTCACAACTTGATTAATACGCTCACAATAATCACCATTAGGGTTGTATATTCGCCACTTTCTGCAGTCATCTACACCAGCATCATCAAACCTTCTATACCACTTACCAAGAGCCTCCAGGCTCCCCTCCCAGCTACCGAAGCTCATATTGTTACCAGAATCGTCCAAACCCATAGCCACGATATTCTCATACTGACCAGGTCGCGTCAAAAAACCTTCATTGCTATACCTATCTGTACCAAATCTACTTTCTCTTTGTGCAATCGCCATTACATACTTAAGGGGCATGTCATACTGCTCAGACACTTGCAGATATACAGCACCCGAGACTGGAATATCGTAATTACGATCGTACGGCTCAAGAGATCTGTTCTGCTGCATGTAAGCATCAATCTGCTCGATAGTTACAAGATATTCTTTTTTTTGCTGAGTTCGCTTCTCCTCCTCTTCTAAACTTACTTCACTTGCCTTGACACCATTAAGCTCTTCGAGTGTTTCAACTTCAAAAGCATCTTTGACTGTATCAAGTTGAGCCTCCTCTATTTGCTCATCTTCCTGAGTCAGCGATTCATAAAAATTATTCTTAACAGCTTCAATATTAACCACTTGCGAAAATTCTTTCACTTCAGCTTCATCTTCCATATCTACTGGTTGACACGTACCTGGGTGAATAAATTCAAGCACAAGATCGACATCAGTTTTCTGAGGATTACATGAATACTTGGAGTTTGGATTAGAATCCAGTAAAAATTCTTCATAATTAGTCAAACCATCACCGTCAGAATCCTCATTCCGGACAGTTACAAAACCTATTTTTTCTAAAGTCCATTTATCAAAATCACTTTGTTCAACAATTGTAGATGAGTTTACTCCTGCAACCTGTTTTACTGGATTCTGACCCGCTGAATATCTTTGCACGCCAACGACTCCAACACCTAATAAAAACACAAAAACACCGGTAATCATCAAGGCGCTACTGAATAACCTAAAGACTTTAGAAAATATTTGATTACCTTGGTATGATTTCGAAGCTTTCTTTCTCTTTTTTTTAGTAACTGTTTCATTCTTCAATATAGCCTGAAGCGATCCAGCCATATTTACAAAACTCTTCTTAAGCCTACTTGGTATAAGAAAGACATTATACTTCCACTTTTTTTGATACAAGGAGATCTGGTTCTTCTTTCGAGAACGCTTCTTCAGCAGCCCTAAGGAATACTTAGAGATTGAAGATTTGTTTTTACTTTGCTTCTTTTTTCCTCCCATATATAATGTGTACTACTTATATTTCTATGTACGGGCAATCCTACCCTACCTATGATTGCTATTAATTCTACCGAGTGAATCGATCGTAGTCAATAGCAGTAGCCTGCGCTTCGATCTGCTTCAACGTCTCGATTGTCACTGACACCAAGATAAGAAGAGTAGTACCTCCTACTATACCGTTAAGAGTACCATCTCCACCAAAGTTCAAGTTGTGACTGAAAACTATAGGCATTAGAGCAATCAAAGCCAAGAAAATTGATCCTGCAACGTTCAACCGATTCGACAAATAGCTCAAATATTCTTCAGTCTCTTTACCAGGTCTATATCCAGGGATATACGCACCATCTTTTTGCATTCGTTCAGATATTTCATCAGTCTTGAAAGCAATGGTGTTGGTGTAGAAATACGTAAAGAAGACAACTAGCAAGAAGTAGAAGAAGTTATAGGCCAAGAAGCCGTCAAAATACAAGCTAAACTCTGGTAAAAATTCTAATTTCTCACTATCAAATGTAGTCCATCTCTCCAAAAAAGTTCCGGTGAAAAATTTATTCTCAACTCCCTCTTGCGAAGACAGTGTATAACCAAGAATCTCTTGACCTTCGGTAACATCAAAGCTCTGTGCAGCCGCAAGTTCTTGCGTGTCTTTAGTGAAATATGTACCACCAAAACTATTTGGGAGATTGGCTGGTCTAAACGCATTTTCATTAGGATTGGTACTCAAGTATGTTTCTACCGATGTCGCAGTATTTTTGACCGCATCAAAACTAGAAGTTTGGAAGAAACGAGAAATAATACTTGGGAATAAGATGAAGGAGATTGCAAAAATAATTGGAATTACACCTGCAATATTAACCTTCACAGGTAAATCGGCTTTGATATTTCCAAGAGTCCTAGAGTTACCTTCCACATGCCCGCGCCGGCTATAGATAATAATTAATTTACGTACAGCATCGTTCACGAACACAACAAGGAGTAGCGTAATAGCAAAGACCGCAACGAACAAGAAAGCACTTCGAGTTGGAGCCCATTGAGGATTTTGCCATAAGAAAGCCTTCCATACATCAAGGTCGAATAACTTACCCCACTCTAATTGGAAAAACTTACTCCATGCAAATTCATCCCCTGGCGAAGCTTGATCAAACAATCTCTGAACATTAGTCCAAACACCTTGCGAGAACTGGAATAATTGTGATGGAATACGTACAACAATACCAGTAAGAATCAATAACGAAACACCGTTACCCATTTTGTATTCTGTAATAAGCTCACCAAGCCACATAATAATTATAGAACCTGCCGCCATAGAAGCAATTACTGCGAACCAGTAACCAAAAGACTCAAGACTAACCCCAGTCTGGGTAAGCTGATCTGGCAAAGAGATAGAGTTACCTCCAGTCAACCCATCATTAGCTAAGAACTGCAAAATTCCCCAAGCGTTAAGCATCGCAAGTGGTACGGTAAGAATGCGAGTCCATCTATTTATCTTCTGTTGACCGATCTGCCCTTCTTCTTTTTGGATCTCGTTGATACGTGGAACAATTACTCCAAGTAGCTGCATCACAATCGAAGCAGTAATGTAAGGCCCAACTCCAAGCATAACAAAACTAAGCCGGCCATAGGCTCCACCAGAAATCGTGTTTAAAAGTCCAAAAACTGCGTCATTCTCAATCAAAGGTGTGATGTCTTTGGTTCCAAGGACTGGAAGTGGAATGTGCGCAAGCAAACGAGCTGCAATCAGCAAACCCAAGATTTTAAAAATTTTACTCCTTATTTCCGGGTCAGTAAACACCAACAACATTCTTCTAAACATATAGATTTAATAAAAATAATTACTTACGTATTCCAAATGATAATACTATTAATACAGTAAGAGACCAAAACCAAATAATGTCAACTATTATAGTATTCAAGGCACTTAACTACTAATCTCAAATAATAGTACCCGCCGAAAAATACAATCCAGCGAGTTATAATATTGATCACACCACAAAAATACAGTTGTTACCACTTGAACGTTTTGAACATCCACGGGATACCATAAAACACAAAGCCAAGCATGATGATAATTACTACACCTGTAACCGCACAGTCATCCATGCTATTAATCTCCTCAAGTTAATGTGATACTAATCAAATCATAAAAAAAATTTAGAATGTTGTCCATATCTTTTGACATAACACTCCATATAAGGAAAAGTAACCCCATATGACCAGTCCGTTAGAATTTAGCTTATACGATACATATTCCAAATCACTCACCACATTCAACCCTGCCGCAACCGTAGAGCCTGGTGTCTTAAGATTTTATTCATGTGGACCGACAGTCTATGGTTATCAGCATATCGGCAATCTTCGCGCAACCTGGTTTGGAGACACCATCAACAACATGGCCAAGCTCGCTGGCTGGCAAACTCATTGGGTCAATAACATCACCGATGTCGGGCATCTAGTTGGTGATGGCGATAGCGGCGAAGACAAGCTAGAAAAATCAGCCAAATCAGAGAACAAGCAGGTAGAAGACATCGTCAAGCACTACACCGGCGACTACCACAAGCAGGCTGAGAGTATCAATATAGAGTTACCTATTGGCAAAAACCTCCCCAAAGCCACTCTCTATATAGAAGAGCAAATGATCTTGGCCTTACAACTATTAACTACCGGCAAAGCCTACCTACTCGTAGATGGCATCTATTATGATTCGAGTGACGATAACTTAAAATTAGAAGGAGATAACACCTACACCGGCCGAGAAATTAAGAATACAACCAAAAACCCTGGTGACTTTGCTCTCTGGAAATTTGTCGATGAAGCTGCTCTCCAGAAGTGGAAGTTCAATCAATTCGACAGCACTGCAGAATACATGCTCAAGCTTTTACAGTCTGATTCCAACGAAACTATGATCGCCCTACCCAACCACTGGGGCACTCCAGGCTGGCACTCTGAATGTGTAGCCATGATCTGCAAATTATTCAGTGGATCCTTCCCTCCTGTTACTCTTGGCAAACCAATTATCGATCTCCATCTTGGTGGCGAAGACCACATCGACATCCACCACAAGAACGAAATCCTGCAATCCAAAGCCAGCGGGTTCGAGCTCTCCAAGCACTGGGTCCACAACAAATTCGTCCTCACTGACGGCGGTAAAATGAGTAAATCCAAAGGCAACGTCTACAGAATTATTGGAGAAAAAGCAGATTCCATAAGCGGCCACGGATTCGATCCTCTAGCCTACCGGCTCATGCTGATGGAGCATCACTACACTGAGCAACTCAACTTCACTTGGGATAAGCTCACTCAATCTCAAAACCGTCTCTATGGATTCCGCAAAGACTTCGCCCAAATCCTCTCCTTCGCCAAGTTCCATAAGGTAGAAGTAGTTGAACCCCACCCAAAACAAATCGAAATCCTAATAAAACCACTCCTCAACAATCTCAACACTCCCCTCTTCTTAGAAAAATTCCAAGATTTCACCGACGATATTCTTGGTAAAATCCTCCAAGATAAAATCCTAAACGAAAAAAACCTAGCCACCCTACTCCACCTAGAAAAAGAATTCCTGAAACTCAACCTTAACCCAATAATTCCAGAAGAAATCATAAGACTTGCTAATCAAAGAACCGAAGCTAAACAAAAAAAAGACTATCAAACAGCTGACAGTCTTAGAGATAAAATCGAAGCTCAAAAATTCCAAATTGAAGATTACCCTTGGGGATACGGCGTTTGGAAAAATTGAAGTAAACTTTCATTGTTTCAATTTTAGCATTCTACCGCAAAGAAATAGATGCTTGATTCTGATCTCGCATCTCCAACGCAAGTTTGGTTTTTTATAACCTTATACCTAAGCCCTTCGTGATAGAAGGCTTCTCCTTCTTTAAGATACGATCTTAAGATATTCTGATTACTAATGCGTTGTGGTAGGTGGAAATTAGCATACCCTTCTTGTCCTCGGGAAGCGAGATTCCCAAGATACATATTTGGGCCCTCGTTACGATTTACAATATGCCCGAAAAGACATATGTCAATCACTTTTACACCAAACTCATCGATTATCGCTTGTTCAACGTTGGACTTGTCTTGATACCTACCTTCCTTGTGAAGGCTGGCATTTAATTGACAAATGGTAGCATAAAAGTTTTTGATTTCATCAAATGTACTAGGCTTTACCATTTTTTTCTCCATTAAATCTATATTGATTGACTCCAATATTATACCATAAATAATAACTATTGTCAAGTATATTTACTCAAAAAACCTATCTTTTTCTTGACGGGAATCATAAAAGTTTTGTAGTTTAGCTAGTATATAAGGAAAATTAAGAATATTTATTTTATGAAAGGATATATTACTACAGGATTACTAGGAGTGGCTTTACTCTCCGCACAAGGACTACCCGGAATTGCCAGCGACATATATAACAATCAGACTCGCTTTTTACGGTGGCGAGTTGATAACGAATATGTACTCAGCGTACAGAACTCGGACCCCTTCTACGGAGCCAAAGTCCAGCTTGAGGAAAAAGACGATACCAAACGCCTCGCTCAGCGCTGGGAATACAACGACCTTACTGGTCAAATTCTTGGGATGAACAACTATTGCCTAGGAGTTGGCGGCCAGTACGAAATAATGCTCAAGGATTGTGCCGAAACCGAAACCCACACCATGTGGAACTTCGACGAATACGGACGCTTAGTAGGCTCAGTGAACGTTACAGGAACACGCGAAGCGCACTGTCTCGAAGGAGAAGCAATAGAAGACCGAGTCGAGATGAAATATGTTGCTTGCAACGACAACCCAACCCAAAAATTCGAAATTGAGAGCACCAATACGACAGCAACCTATAATGACATTCTTCTCTACAATGACGGGCAGCAGCAAGATTCTCTCTTCAACGTAATCACCACCGATCAAGACCTAGAAACCCTCCGCGATGCTATCCAAACCTTGGGTGCCGAGCAAAATCTCCGCAACGAATCGCTTACTGTATTCGCCTCAACCGATGAAGCCTTCGCCAAATTAGACCCAGAATTAGTGACCAACCTTCTTGCAGAAGAGAACAGAAACACCCTTAACGAAATCGTAGCCAATCATATAACTCCTATAATTAGCGCTGAGGAGTTAGTGGATCAAGCTGGTATAGTCAATATTGCCGGTAATCACCTGCAGCTTATTGATGGCAAAATCAACGGCACAGCCAACCTTGTCGAGACAGATATCACAGCTCGCAACGGAATTATCCACAAAATCGACGAAGTTCTAATTCCCACAAACCTTCAATAGCGGAGGGAGTTTTTTTGACGAGATCGAATTTTGTAATAACAATCTTTCTCAATGATCTTTTTAGAATTTGGACTCCTCATTTTAGGCTTAGTTATACTTGTCAAAGGAGCAGACTGGCTTGTAGATGGAGCCTCGAGTATCGCCAAAATATTCAAAGTCCCTAGTATTTTAATTGGGCTTACCATCGTCTCTTTTGGAACTTCTGCCCCAGAATTACTCACATCTATCACCGCAGTGATTCAAGGTTCATCCGACATTGCTCTCGGGAACATAATTGGGTCCAACATTACTAATATCCTACTAATCCTTGGAGTTGCTGCCATCATCAACCCTCTCAACCTCAAAGACAATACTGTCTGGAAAGAGATTCCTCTTGCAGTACTGGCTGCAGTGCTCTTATTTTTATTCAGTGTTCGAGATTATTTAATAGGCTCGTTGGCCGAGATAAAAGACTTATTCCAAAGCACAAATCCTGAGACCCAGGTCGGCTTATTAGATAGAGCAGATGGGATTACCTTGCTACTGTTCTTCGCTATATTTATGTACTACGCATTCTCCTTAGCCAAAAAAGGAACCGAGGGAAAAGTTGCAGAAGACGACATCGCATCCCTACCCATGTGGAAAGCCGGCTTTTTAGTTATTGCAGGAGCTGTAGGTTTAGGCCTAGGTAGTAATCTACTTATTGATAATGCTATTAAGATTGCCCAATTCTTCGAAATCAGCGAATCGTTAATCGGTCTCACGATAATTGCTTTTGGTACTTCAGTCCCAGAGCTAGCAGCAACAATCGCCGCAGCAACAAAAAAAGAAGCAGACCTAGCAGTCGGAAATATAATTGGCTCTAATATATTCAATATTTTCTTCGTACTTGGTTCAACCTTGCTTGTAGGGAACATCCCAGTCACTTTTGATAGTATCGGTGACATGCTAGTTCTACTCTTGGTCACTCTTATGTTATTCGTTGCAGCATTTATTTTTTCTTACAAAAAAATCTCCAGAACAGAGGGTTATGCCATGCTTACTGGATATATGTTCTACTTCTTGTATTTACTTCTCTAGAACTTTAAAATCTAGGCCTTTTCCTTGGTTGTAGAAAGATATTTTGTGCTCTAGTATTTCAAACATTTTGTTAGCAACAGATTCATACACCCACCCTACTTCTGTCATAATAACTCTACTGTCCATAACTAGATCATAATAATCGCAAGTACCTCGCTTAATCGGACAAGTATAATTTTGACCAGCGCCGTGAATCTGCAAAAATTCAAAGTTTACAACCTCTTTTTCAAAGTAATAATTACCCTCAACAAAAACCACACTTTTACCAAGCACCCCTGAAGCAAGTACCTCATCACCATAGCTAACAATAATTTTCTGCATATACTGATAAACTAATTCTAAAGTTTTATTTTTGACAATACGTAAAAAATTTGCATAAATACACTATATGCAAAACCTAGAGCTGCAAAACGAAGACCGCAAAAAAATCGTCCAGAACATAAACAAAGTAATTGGTCAACTGGAGTCCGCAAAAAAAGATATACTCGAAGATCACGCTTGTGAAGAAACCCTATACTTGTTGATGGCCGCAAGAGGGGCTACAAATCGAGTCGCCAAAGACCTTATTCAAAACGGAATCCTTAAGTGTATCTCTAATTATTCACCTGAGGAACTAGAAAGTGCAATTAAGATATTGTTCAAGCTAGATTGACATACCAGCAGCTTAAATCTATAGTTATAGCTAAGAGATAAATCTCTTATTTTAATATGACTACAAAAATTTTTAAAGCAGTGGGAGTGTTTGGCATTCTTTTCTTAAGTTTGCTTTCTATACCTACTTTAGCATTTGAAACAGAAACCGGAGACGCTGTAACAATCTCTGAACCCAGGACAAACTTACATGTCTCTGCTGGCGAAGTAACTGTAAACTCAGACATCACCAAAGACCTAGTTGTGGCAGGTGGTCAGGTAACAATTAATTCTAGTGTTAATCGCAATCTACTTGCGGCTGGAGGACAGGTAGAGATAAATGGGCAAGTAGGCGGAGCTTCGCGCATAGCCGGAGGTGAAGTAACTTTGGAAGGAGAATTCAATGATGACGTGATAATTGGCGCTGGCACAGTAACAATTTCCAACGCCACCATCCAAGGAGATCTGGTAGTAGGTGCAGGGTCTCTTAGCCTAGAAAACTCTAATGTCACAGGCGACATATACGCCGGTTATGACGAGTATACAGGATCAGACTTAGAGTCTCAAGTAGCCGGTGAAATTAAAGAGGCAATGATCGACAAACCATCCGAAGAAGAGCAAAAGGAGAATAGATTAGCTGGTAAAATCATGTCAGTATTCTTCCGAGAACTAAGCGCAATTGTAGCATTAATTGTACTAATTGTGTTCTTAAGTAGAAGGAAAAGACTCCATATTCCTTCGCTTAATTTTAATGGAAGATTTGCCATTGATGTATTGGTTGGAGTTGCCACAGTAGTAATTCTACCAATAATTCTAATTATAGCAAGTGCACTATTCTTCCCTATTACGATCCCAGTGATTGCTATTCTGATAGCTATGGCATTTTTGTCTACACTGTTCTTACCAGTATACATTGGAAACCTTCTTAAGAACTCAGTCTTCAAAAATAGCTCCATTCGAAATGTAGTAATTGCGACCTATGTTGGACTTGTACTATTCCACATTCTCAAAGTAGCGTTCCCACCATTCCAGATACTTAATATCGCTCTATTGATATTTATTGCTGGTAATTTTGGATTCCTTCTCCGCAAAAAATACAACGCAATCAATACCTATCTAACCAAACGATAAGTATGAACAATCACAAACCAACCATTAACCGAATAGTAATCGGTGACGTAGGAAGCGGCAAAACCATAGTCGCTTTCTTGGTTGGCGTTGTCTTTCAAAAAAATTTGCAAAATTGTGAAATAGCACTCCTTGCACCTACCGAAGTCTTAGCCTATCAACATTACGAAAATTTTTTATCTTTCAAACAATCACTACCTCAATCCGCTCAAAAACACTTTCCAGTTGCACTCTATCAAGCTGCCAACAAATATTTTATCAACGGAGAAAAATACACTAAAAAAAAGTTTGAACTGACCTGCAACACACTTAAAGAAAACAAATTCTGGATCGGAACTCACGCCCTACTCCATAACGATCTAATACAACCTAATTTAATTTTTATAGACGAACAGCATCGCTTTGGCGTCAAGCAGCGCAATAAATTAATTGCCACCAACCCCAAAAACCCTCACCTAATATCTTTATCAGCAACGCCAATTCCCAGAACTCTAGCCCTCACCTTATATGAGTCTCTGCATCCTCATTTTTTGGAAACTCTTGCATCAAGAAACCCGGTCAGAACCACTCAAGAAACCTTCGAAAACTTCGAACTGGGGGTAATCCCAAAAATCAAAAAACATCTCAACAACAATCGAAAGGTGTTCGTCATTTGTCCAAGTATAGAAGAAAATGAAGATGATGACTTATGGTCTACCACTAAGACCTCTAGGCGACTCAAGAAAATATTTGGGGATACAATCCTCACTGTCCATGGTAAAAATAAAGAAAAAAAAGGTATTCTTAAAAAATTCAAAGAAAGTACTGACAAAAATATTTTAGTAGCGACAACGGTGGTAGAGGTAGGTGTTGACGTTCCAGAAGCCAGCCTCATGATAATTCTTAACAGTGAACGCTTCGGACTCTCCGCCCTACACCAGATGCGCGGCCGTGTTGGGAGGAATAATTACGAAGACAATGACTGTGTTCTGGTAACGTATGAAAAGTTCAAGTATATCAAGCGCCTCCAATACCTCAAGCAAATAAATTCAGGGTTCGAACTCGCTGAAAAAGATTTGGAATTACGTGGGGGTGGAGATATGCTCGGCAGAATACAAAGTGGATTCGACACTGATATAGAACAAATCCTAACCCTTGGAGAAGAAGCCTACAGCAAAATAAAAAAGGTCCTAGACCAAGTAGACCTTCATAACCTGGATAAATTACCAAGGCTCAAAAAGTACTTAGACAAAGAATCCAAATCCATTCACCACGAATAGCTAAAAGATGTGAATTGACTTATTAGTAGTTTTTTGCTAGCATCTAAGACATGAAATCCTCGTCTCAAACCTCCCTTCCATTTGAGCTGCATTCAAAATACAAACCAACAGGCGATCAAGGCAAAGTCATTGATTCAATCACTGGCTCCATAAAAAAGGGTAACCGAGACCAAACTATTCTGGGTGTAACCGGATCTGGAAAAACCTTCATGATGGCAAATATTGTTAATCAGCTACAAAAACCTACACTTGTAATTGCCCACAACAAAACTCTGGCGGCTCAATTAGCCGAAGAATTCAAAAGATTTTTTCCGAACAATGCAGTGCATTACTTCGTGAGTTATTACGATTATTATCAGCCAGAATCATACGTTCCCCGTTCCGACACCTATATAGAAAAACAGACTCAAATTAATGACGAGATTGACCTACTACGTAATGCTTCTACCCAAGCTTTATTGACCCGCAAAGACGTGCTTATTGTCGCTTCTGTATCTTGTATCTACGGATTGGGTAATCCCGAAGACTTCAAAGCCTTACAAATCGATCTCGAAGTAGGCCAGATTTACAAGCTTGATAAGCTTATTCGCCGACTTATTGACATGCAATTCACGCGAACAAATCTCGATCTAAAACGTGGTGTATTCAGAATTCGAGGTGACATCTTAGAACTAGTTCCTGCAAGTGAAGAGCAAGGTTATCGGTTCTACTTTTTTGGTGACGAATTGGAACAGATCGAATCGTTTGATACGGTTACACAACACACCCTAGATACTATAACAAAATACACCGTATTCCCTGCCAGGCAATATGTAACAACACAAGAAAAGATTCAAAACGCGATTAGCACTATTGAGTCAGACCTAGCGAATCAACTGACAAAATTCCAAAAAGAAAACAAGTTATTGTACGCAGAAAGACTAAAAGAGCGGACCGAAAACGACATCGAAATGCTCAAAAATCTTGGATTTACTTCTGGAATAGAAAATTACTCAATATATTTTGATGGCCGGCAAAATGGAGAACCGCCAACTACCCTACTCGACTATTTCCCGGATGATGCACTTACCTTTATTGACGAAAGTCACATCACACTCCCCCAAATTGGCGCAATGTACAAAGGTGACCGCAGCCGCAAAACAACCCTAGTTGACTATGGTTTTAGACTTCCATCAGCCCTCAACAACCGACCTCTCCAAAAAGAAGAGTTCTACGAAAAAATCAACCAAGTTACATACGTATCAGCAACCCCCGCCCCGTTTGAGTTGGAAAGATCCAAAGTTGTTGCTGAAGCCATTATAAGACCTACTGGCTTGCTTGATCCAGTTATTCAAATCAAACCCGTTAATAACCAGGTAGATGATGTCTTAGAACAGGTTCGTACACGCGTGGAAAAAGGTCAGCGAGTGCTAATCACAACGTTAACCAAGAAATTCTCCGAAGAATTAGATATGTACTTTAAGCAGCTCAATATTAAATCTGCATATATTCACAGCGATATAGAAACCTTGGATAGATTAGATATTCTAAGCGATCTTCGTCGCGGAAAATACGACGTACTTATCGGAATCAATCTGCTCAGAGAAGGGCTCGATTTACCGGAAGTCTCCATGGTAGCGATATTCGACGCTGACAAAGAAGGCTTCTTACGCTCCAAGACCTCACTCGTGCAAATTGTAGGTAGAGCTGCTAGACATGAAGAAGGTACGGTCATTATGTACGCTGACAAAGTAACCGACTCGATGAAATATGCAATCGAAGAGACAGAAAGGCGCCGTGAAACCCAAATTGAATACAATCAAAAACACAATATTACTCCAAAATCTACGGAACGCGAACTTAAGTCAATCGCCGATGACGTACGCCAAGAGGTGGAAGAAGATGCTAATTACGGCAAGGCTGGAGCTCGATTAACCCCAGGAGGCTTCGTTGAAGAAGAGTTAGAAATCGAAAGCAGATTCAAACGCCAAGGAAAATCAGGTAAATCTATCCACAATTCCAAAAAACAAACCCAGTTTACGAAAAAGAAACAGGTTTACGACACGTTTGACGAACAGAAAGAAAAGTATATTGAGGAGCTACAAGCAATGAATCTGTCGGAAGCGAAACTCAGAAACAAACTCCAATTAGCCGTAGACGCAATGGACTTCGAACTAGCAGCCGCCGTGAGAGACCTACTTCAAAAGTAAAAAGATACTGACTACTTTACAATTGATTATTTATCTATTCTAATAAAAGCATTATCGATGTATTATGCCCAAAAATAATTCTCTTTCTACGACAGTTCGTTCTAAGTTTCACTATGTAATTTGGTTGGTTATCTTATTCTTTATTGCCGTAATTATGATTAACGTACTATTGGTAACCTATTTATTCAACTTTAATAATAACCAAGCCGACAACCAAGAATCAGAAACAAACCAAACAGAAATAGTTGAGATGGTGGAACCAAAAACAAACACTACAGAAGCATCCGAAGAGGTAACTATTGACCAACCTCTACCACCAAATCAGGAGATTCCTACAGTCGCCGATGACGCAGGAATTAGATAGTTTTTTACAATCGTCTTAATTTGTAAGTCCAAGATAGAGCACATTCGTGTTCGAGTCTTCAATTACAATATCGCTAATATTGCCAATTTCTGAGCTAATTCCAATAGCGTTATTCGTAGTCCAGCTTTGACCTCGATTGTTAGTCTCAAATAAATTATCATCGATACTTACAAGAACTCGATCTATTCCTCTCTCTGGATCCACCGCAACAGAGGCGACTTTATACTTTTCATCTGTAAGAGGTAATACAAGCTTAATGAATGGCTTGTTAAGGTCATCAGAATACCAAATCTGCCGGTCAGCGAGTAAAATCCAGCTATTCTTTTTATTTGTTACAGGAATTAGTGATTCAAAGACTCCAAAACCATCCTCATCAAAAATACTACTCCGCACGCTAAAATCATCGGTTTGCCGCTCGCCAATTTCACTATCTTCGTGCGTTAATTCAATTTGGTTCCAAGAATCTCCATTGTTCAACGAAAACCAATATCCCTGTTTCTTAAGCAAAACAAACAACGAGTTATTAAACTCAGGCACCACATCCAACTGAACAGCATCTGTGTTAAACTCTCGAATCTTACGCCAAGTAGCTCCGGTATCATCACTTCTCAACACCACCCCACCTTCAAGAAGTGCATAGACTATATTTCCATTGCGACCATCTACCGCAACACTCACTACGCTATTACCCTTATCTATCTCAGAGTATACCTCTTTAAAAGTCTTGCCGTTATCTTCAGAACGCCAAATTTTACCTATGTCATCGATCGTACCTGACACAAACAACAGATTCGGATTTGCTGGGCTAATCTCCAAGTCAACCCCAACAACGCTATTATTACGCGCAAGTTGACCATTGATTTCTTCGTTTCTTTCTTCAGAATCACCGTTATTCGATCCCACAGCGAAAATATACCTCCTTGACCAATACTGGCCACCGTTATCTGTCTTGAACAAACCACTATCTTCAGTCAAAGCAAACAAGTTGTCATTGCTTTCTCGGGCAATCTCCACCACATTAGAATTAAGCAAACCGCTAGAATCTTTGTCTCCGCTTAAGGTTTCTACCGTATTAATTCTTCCAAAGCTATCTCGAATACTAGGATCTTTCTTGAGAAGACCAAGGGTAACATCATTACTGTTGTTGAGACCTGGAATCAGACTACAAGACGCAGCCGAAAGTAAAATGGCCAAAGAGCTAATAAACAAAACGAATATTCTCTGGCTTAAAGTGCTGGAAATACTACTGGTAAAAGTTTGTACAGACATGAGTTTAATAATTATATTTTGTCTTTAATTTAACTTATTGTCAATTTTTTGACTCATAATCGAATCTTGCAAACGAATACGTATTTTGCCAAGTGCCGGCAATACAATAGCAACTACCAATACGATCCCACCTACCACATCTCGCACCCCAAAACTCTCACCCCCGATTGTCCACGCCATCAATACCCCGAAAACCGTTGTAAGTGTCATCAGGACTGAGACTAAAAAAGCTGACAAATACTCTTGAACCCAGTTAATAATCCCAAAAGAAATAAGTGAAGGAAAAATTACTAAATATAGTATTTTGTATAAGCTAGCTGTTGACCCGAAGCCAAACTCTGTAGTTGTGAAAGCCACCCAAGCAATACTCAGCAACCCAACTGTCAAAAACTGCTGCATAGTCAAAACCAAAACATCAAAATCATCTTTACGAATATATTTATCACCAATCACAATAAAAAATGCATACACAACCCCAGCGATCAAAGATAACAAGTCACCATAACCAAAGCCAACTACACCACTACTAACTAACCACAAGCCAAAACCACTCATAAGAGCTACCGCTATATGAAATATTTTCAACCGCTCACCTTCGATAAAAATAGCCATAAAAGGAACAAAAACTACAAACAAACCAGTCAAAAAACTGGACTGTGAGGCAGAAGTGGTCTCTAATCCAATATTTTGTAACAAAAAAAACAAACTCAAAAAAATTCCAAGCACAAAGCCTTTTAATAAATGCTTTAAAACTTTCCTTTTATATACCAGACATAGAGCGAGTAAAATAAGGCCAGAACCCAAGAATCTATATGCAGTAATCATCACAGGGTCAACCTCAACAAGTAATTCTTTAATTAAAAAAAAGGTACTCCCAGCAAAGATGGATCCCACAACCATTAACAAGATAGCGAGTTTATTTCTATTTTTATTTTGTTTCACCTCTTAAGTATACTTAAAATTTCGATAGTAGTCCACCATAGTATCACCAGGAATAGGCCTCGAGTACAAATAACCCTGCATAACAACAATATTAAGATTCTCTAAGAATTTTTGTTGCTCAACAGTTTCAACCCCCTCGGCAATCAAATTGATAGAAAGTTCCTTTGCAAGTGAGGCAATAGCTCTAACCACAGCCCTATTGGCATCATCAGCATCCCCCATGAAAGACTGATCAATCTTGAGTGTATCTATGGGTAGTTTTTTCAAATAGCTCATATTCGAAAACCCTGTACCGAAATCATCCAAATATAAAGAGAAATTGTTCCAAGTCAATTCGTTCATAATACCCCTCACCTCTTCACTATCTTCAAGCAAAATACTCTCCGTTATTTCAAGCCTCAAATTGGTTGGAGAAACGTTATATTTATCGCATAATGCTTTGAGCTTTTTAATAAAATTAGCCCTAATAAATTGATTTGATGAAATATTTACTGACACATACACCTGAGGCAACCCTTCTTGTTTGAACATGTTAAGCTGCTTGCAGGCTTTTTCCATAACTACCCATCCAAGGGCTTCAATTTGACCACTTTCTTCAGCAATCGAAATATAATGCCTCGGCAGAACATATTTACCCCCTTGTTTAATTCGAAGCAATTGTTCAAAACCAACCACGGTTTTTTGTTTATAATCAATAATCGGCTGATAAAATGGATCAAAGTCTCCTGTTCTAAGACGGTTCCTGATATCTTCTTCAATACTTAGATGTTCTTCGTATATTTTATCTATTTCTTCATTATATTCAACACACTTTTCTAATTCGTTAGTTTTTGCATACCGCAGGGCAAAGTCTACATTTTTCAAGATGGTGTTAATGCTAATGTCTTGACCTCTATAGTGGAAAATTCCTAGACTAACACCGACATCAATCTTCTTGTTACGGTATGAAATTGACTTACGAAAACTATTTACAAGCTTTTGCGACTTTTGCATAACAGTTCTACGTGAAAGACCTCGTACTATGATCATAAACTCATCACCTCCGTATCGAGAAATTTTCGCATTAGATCCAAATATATCAATAATTTCCTTACAGATCAACTTAAGCAATGCATCTCCTGTAGAATGACCATGAAGGTCATTAATTTGTTTGAACTTATCAATGTCAACAAAGACAATATCAAAATTAACACCACTTTGGATATTGTGAATTATTTTTTTAATAATAAAGTCTCTACTATATGCAGCAGTTAAAGAATCATGAGTACTCGTATAAATTAAGTCTTTTTCAATGGATTTTCTTTTTTTAATATCTTTTATCAAGTTCTTATTAGATAACTCCAAACTATCTTTAACACGTTCATAATTTTCTATTTTTGGTATTGTAAGAAAAGCAATTATAATAATCGCGATGTAATATATAAGAAGAATCACTGTGAGCGACAAGTCCCAAAAAATAGGTTGCAGATCTTGTTGAAAACCGCGTGGGAAAATCCAAGAACCCAAAGCAATTATAAATATAATGAAAAACACTACAATAGTTTGTGTTGTTACCAGTTGGGAAAGAGTTACATCCTTGTTATAACGTATTTGCTCAGATGTCTTATTGTAATTTTGGGCAAGAGCATCCCAAAAACGTTTTGAGTTCTTCAGCAAAAAACCAGAATATCGCGACACATAATACAAAGATAACATAATTGGCAAAATCCAAAAATGCCTCCCCCATGAAATCACCATTATTAGTAATAGGTGCATTAAAAACAAAACACTATACCAGATCCTTAAAAGCAATTCTTGACGACGAAAAAGCATATATAGGAAAAAAACTGCATATGTTGTTATTACGGAGGAGGCTCCTATTATTACTAATATATTAAATGGTACAAATATGTACACAAGTGTCATGATGAACACCAGTATTTTGGAATAGTTATTTGGAATAGAAACCCCCTTATGAAAAAACTTTTCACACAAGTTTTCATTTGATCTATTCACAAGGTATTGAGGCAGGGTCAAATATACAGAAGCCATGATAATCAACAAGCTCATAAACAAGAATGAGAAGCCAATCTGACCATTTTCTGCTGACCAACCAATAATCTCAAAACCGTTAACTTCTTCGAACGCGATACGATTAGTCGACCCTCCACTAATCCATGTGTATGAGTATAAAAACGCAATCAAAGCCAAAACACAAAGAGCCGCCCTACTCACTGAATGGGCAAGTGTAAATTTTGACGTATTATTTTTTAATATTTTCTCACTTCTATCGAACACCATTACGGTATTCATGGAGTTGATAAAAAAGTAAGCAAATACAAACCATTTCCAAAAAGACAAATTCATTATATCAACCGCATACGTTTCTACTGGAAGGACTTGAAAATTTGATAATATAGAGCCCACCAGGACAAACACAATAAGAATTGCGCTATACAATACAATTGGTAAAGAAATAATTTTAGTGACTATGTTTAGCACTTTGTAGGAAATAAAACTTAGCAAAAAAACCAAAGTCATCAAAAACACTTGTGCTGCTTTTTCGTGTAAAGATATTTCTGCAGAATAAAGTATATCACTAAGTGCAGACACGACAATATGACTAGCAATGGCAGGTAACGTAGCAATTCCAAACAAATATGATTTAGCAGCCACCCTTCTAATATTATACTGGAAGGGATTACGCAACCAATGTTCTTTTGTAAATTCTGGTTGAGACTTCTCAAAATCGAGACCTTTTATATATTCTTTATGCCCGATAATTTGCAAAATAACCGCTAGTAGTATAATATAGAAAGCTTGAAAATCAACCACAAATACAATGTATGGCACAAACAAAACCCACGCTATAAGGCTAGTGTTAGCATAGAAAATATATTCCACGAAGTTAAGCTTATTGAAAGAGTTGATATTCATGTCAAAGGTATTCGAAAACAGTATTTGTAGTTATAGTATAGCAGAAAAAAATAATACTTACTAGAAATCTTCTAATATAGTCAAGTATAGATACTAATAAATACTACATTGGTTATATATTAACTTGCTTTTTCGATTGAGGTTGACAAAAAGTGTTTTTAGGGGAATATTCGAAACAAAATGATCCAGTTTTTTACCATACTCATTGCAATTACAGGTATTTTCTCTGGGTTACCTATCTCAACATACGCTCAAGAACCAGAGATTTATATCTCAGAATTATACTTTCAAAAGTCTCACTTATCTAGTAGAGACAAATGGATCGAGCTCTACAATCCATCAAGCTCAACAGTCCCTCTAGAAAAATACAGTCTTTCCATAGGTAAATCAGAATATATTTTCCCACTCACCAAAAATAACAATAAAGCATCAATTCCACCATTTTCCTATTATATAATCCAAGACAGCTGGGGAAGCGAGAAACACCTCTTAGACATTAACAACATAAAAGCCGATGACTATTCAGGTAGAGCTCACTGGATAAGCAATGTTAGCGACAATCCGCACATTACTGTCAAACTTCTCCATGAACAAAAAGTTACACAATCTATATCTTACACCTCTAATCAGACTCTCAACTTTCTTAGCAATCCAAAAACAAGCTTGGAGTGCAACCCAAACAACTGCAGTCTCTCTAATAACCAATTCAGAAGCTATAATATATCCCCTAGAGGAATCTCAATTCCCTTATCCCCTCAACAGCCCAAAGCCAAGCCAGAACCTATCGCAGTGATTCCAAAACCAACCTCTACCCCTACTCAGCCATCGCCAGAAATTCAAAACTCAGAACCAGTTGAACAGCCAATAGCAGAACCTATTAAATCTCCAGTCCTTGCAACTACAGATGAAAAAATTGCCATTACGGAAACATTAGAACCATTTAAAAATCAAGCCCCTGCCATCATCACAGAAACAACTAGCAGTCCAATACTGACAGTTTCAAGAGAATTGCAAACGCAGAATGAAACCGTTACTGTTCCAGTCTCCAACCCTAGTCGGCAACCTGTGGGGGCAACTCAACCAACAACTCCTGCAACAACTATCAATAAAATACCAGTGAAAATCTCACCCTTGGCTACTGACCTTAACAAAACTGTTATTACCCCTATTGAAGAAATAAGTATTGCTACACACTTATCTCTAGACAAAGAAAAACTGGTAGAAACCCAGCCAACCACACCAACTCTTGAGTTTCATCATCAATTTGTATTGCTTCTCTCGATCGTACAAATTCTGTATTTATTTACTAATCACAAGAGCCAGCCAAATTACTTGACAAAACCAAGGTCAGTACTTAACCTCAAATTTAATTATGTTTAATGGTATCAAAAACGCTGCTAACACTATTTCTAATGTGAACAAGGTTAGACAGCAACAGGCAAAGTTACAAAAGCTACTTTCTGAAATCAGTGTTTCAGGGGTTAGTAAGAATGGTAAGGTCACGGCAATCATCACCGGTGAGCAAAAAATTAAAGAAATCAAGATCGAGCCAGAATTAATCACTTTCGTTCAAGAAAACTTTGTAGCTCAAGATAAAGAAGACACACTTCTTGCCAAGTCAATTATTGAAGCTGTGGAAGACGCAATCAGCAAAGTACAAGGTGAAGTTGTAAAGAAAATGCAAGAAACTGACTCACTAGGAGACTTGATGGGCATGCTTCAAGCAGCATCTGGAGGACAATAATACTATACAGGGTTATTAATTTTAATCTTCTAGAGACTAATAAAGAGCTTAAGTGGATGCGGTAAAAATAGTTTCATCATCAACTTGAGTTTCAGTATAGTATCTATCTATAAAAGAGAGATCTTTCTTAAAGCCGTCACCAACAAGATGGGTGCTTATAATTGCTTTGGCGAGTATTTTTTTACCTTCTTTATTTTCAGGAAGTTGCTCTTCAATATTTTGAAGCAATCTCAAAGAGTTTGCTTCAAAATCATTGGTAGATTTTAACCCTTCAAGAGCGTCCATTACATTTTTAAAATTTAGACCAGCATTAGACTCTTCTAGAATTGCTATTGTTTTGCTCAAACTATTTAAGTTGATGATGTATTTCTCCCTACCTGAATCAAGATTCTGTGTATTGCTTTCAGTATGATTAAATATACTTTTTTCAAAACTATTTTTCATATCATTTCAATTATATCATAAAATATTCTTATATACAAATATAATTTATATTATGCCCTCTATTATTATAAGTGTATTTTGTTATATTTAAAGAAAACTATGAATTTAGAGCCTTTTTCAACTCATAAAATCTATAAAATTGTTATGTCATCAAATATTGAATCAAGAACAATAAGCAATACATGTGTTTTTTCTAGAAAATAAATCAAATAAACATAAGATTTCCTTGGCTCCAGAGTAAGGTATTAATATTTTCTCTTTCTTAGACTTTTGCGTTAGTACTAAAGTTGAAATTATTATCGAGCAGTGTCTCAATCCAGTTTACTACAAACCAAACCTTTTTTAAGCAAACCGAATAATTTATTGCTCACCAAAAAAACCTGATAATTGACACCTACCTCTTTGTACAGTATATGTTTATGCATGAAATATTTTTTAGCCAAAGCCGAACCAGATCATAATTTTTCTATCGACGATCTTGAAAAAGCCGGTACTATGAAATGGAAACAAGTGCACAATTACGCAGCTATAAGCTATATTAAAACCATGACCAAAGGTGACAAAGCATTTTTCTACCACACAGGTAAAGAGCGATCAATTGCTGGCCTCATGGAAGTATCCAATACACCAAAACCAGACTCAGAAGATCCTCGTGGAATTAGTTGGACATTCGATGTAAAATTTATAGAAAAATATCCTCCGGAAAAGAGAATAAGCCTTCAGGAAATCAAAGCCTCAGGTGGATTCCAGGACTTTGCCTTAGTAAAACAAGGTAGATTATCAGTAATGGAATGCCCTCAAAAATTTGTTGACTGGGTCTTTGAAAAGATGTAAAATAATTATAATTAAAATATTTAATATGGCATACAAATCGAAATTGCCGATAGGGATAATTAGCATTATTCTCTTTGTAATTGGAGCAACCCTAATAGCATTTTTTTCTTTAGTTATAAAACCATACATAATTGGAAATTCTAGTGTGGAAACTTATTTATGCGAGTCTGGAGATAAATTCACAACTGACATAACTACGTATAAAACTATACCTCTTTCGGTAAATAAAACTCATTCAGAAAAAGAAATGAGCTTTAATGCAAACAAATATCTCAAGACCACAACCAAAGAATCACCACTGTTTGCTAATGCAGTTATATACGATCATAGGTATGCAGGCAATAGCATTGAATTAGAAAATATCGGGCAATCCTTGCCAAAAACACTAAATTTATATATTTCAGATTCCGCCTTCTCAAAAGAAGAGGCAGCAAAAGTTGCAAAGTGTGTGGAAGACGGCAACGAAAGTTTTCTAGAATTCATATTTCAGGGAGAAACCACATCATACACAGATGCAGGGAAAAACATTACCCCTATTCGATACATTGTATATGGCCAGACAGCGGATATTCGAGACGTATCTTTTGATTGCGCTGAAAACGCAACACTATTCTTAGATAATATTAAAGGTACATATTCCTATAAAAATAAGAATTTTGATATAAAGGGAAGTCTAATTAAACCGAATCAAATATTAAATAGCAACCGATGGGAATTTACTATTAACGAAAATATCAACGGAATAACCAGACCATCAGAAACAAATATTCACCAAAGTGAGCTAGAAAGCTGCACAAACGCAGGTAAAAAATTCACCTCATATTATAGCTTCACCAATAATAGAGATTAAAAAATATTTTCCAGATAACCTTTTAAGTGTCGAGCAGTAGTATATTTGCATCCTAAGATACCGACTCTTTTAGCAGAAGCCAATTTTGAATCTGAATCATCAATATACAATACCTCGCTTGGACTAACAGATAATTCGTTCAAGACATTTTCAAAGAACTTTGGATCTTTCTTATGATAGCCAACATCACAGGAGAAAAACTACCATCCAAAAAATCTCTCAATCCCTTCTCGTTCCATATATATTCTGCTCGATACTTTTCTTGATCACTTACCAAATATATTTTTTTTGAATTTTTGCGAAGTGCCTTACAAATACTTACAATTTCAGGATCGATATACGAATCGGCTGCAAACCAGTACTCTAACAACTCTTCAACACTACCCTTCCATTCCCAATCATCTATAACCTTCTCCAACTCAATTTTCAGGTCATACTCACCTAAATTAATATCATCTTTAGTATTCTCAAAAAAGGGTAAGAGTTTCTTAATATCGACCCCCTGCTCTCTCGAATATATTTCGCTAAAATACTCTCCAGGACTGATAACCCCGTCAAAATCTATAAGTATAATTTGTTGATTCATAAGAGCAAAGTAAGTTGCCATGTGAAGAATGTCAAAGCGCTATATCCATATTGACCCAAAGCAAAATATAGGTTATGTTACGGGACATGAAACCCGGCAAAAACTACTATCTTGTAACTTTCCAAGATGTTTTCAAATACATTACTCAATTCAAAACCTTCTGGCCACTTTTTATTCTCAGATCTGGATATGTTATAGCTAATATATTCCCGACAATTTTGATCGGTGAAGTTGTAAATACTCTAGAGAAAGATATCAATAACACTCAGAGACTGATCATGTTAGTGGGGATTTATATGGCCATCATAGTTTGCGGGCCAATGATAGAGGTGTGGACAGCCTATTGGAATTGGTACACCGGATCCAAAGTAATGCGTCAGATCTCCAACGCAACCACTACTAAGCTCAAACACGCCGGAGTTAGCTTCTGGCAAAAACACTCCAAAGGGCAAACCCATCAGATAATGGAAAGTTACGGAGAGTCGGTAGGAACACTTGTCGCTAGAATCCCCCACACCTATCTTCGGCACGTCGGCGCAATACTTGGTATCATCTTGGCCAGCAGCTTCATCTCCCCTTTAATTCTTGTGGTGTATACAGTTAATATTGCCATCTACATTTGGAACCTTGTTTACCAAACCAAAAAAGAAAAAGTCTTTGGATTAGAAGAGCAAAAAGAATATGAGAATCTAAGCAAAGTAAAATTCCAATATCTCAATAATTACAACACAATCTTCTATCTCAATCTATTTAGCAGAGAAGAACAAATAATTGCAGAAGGAAACCAAAGAGCCTTTGATGCAAATACCAAAAGCCTAAGGGTAACAATGTGGAAATGGTTTATTAATAATTTCTTACACAATATAACCACCTTTAGTATTTTTGCATATTGCATCTGGCTAGTAAGAGAAGGAGGTATCAATACAGGTACGATGCTCACGGCAGTATTATTTAGCACACAAGCAAGTTCTATCTTGGGTACCCTTGTTCAAGAAGCAAGTAACTTGACTGCACATGTAACCAAAATACAAAGATACCACGAAACATTTGATAACATAGAAAAAACAACTTCCAAAAAAGAGCTCATTACAACGTTTGATAACATAAGCATAAATAATGTTGATATAACGAGTAAACTTCCCCAAGCTTACGCTCGGGGCATTAGCCTTTTTCAAACAGTTCCACTGTTTGGGCTGAATCTTCTTCCCCTTACTTTTGTATATATCTTTCTTCGATAGTGTGAAGACAAAACTATATGGTAATCACAATGATATACACAGTGGCTTAATCGATAGTACTGATGTTGCGGCATATCAAAGATATACCACAACAGGAAGATTCAACCAACACTACATCCCCGAGCTTACGCT
>CALITC010000014.1 GCA_938041505.1 uncultured Patescibacteria group bacterium
GTATCAAAATAATCAGGAAAGACAACCTCAGTGAAGAACAGGGAGCTAAACAACATCCCAACCCCAGTGATCAGAGAAACCATAGTCCCAAATGCCACATTTTTCCAATAGGGAAGACTGAGAGGTCGAAGTTTCTTCATAAGCTGCCAGATAATCAAGATTTGTGCAGGGAGCACTAACCAAAACACCCACGTAAGGTTAGGATTCCTATACCAATCAAACACCCCAATAACAAACAAAATAACAGTACTAATCACCCAAAATAAAACCCCAGAGCGAATAATGGTAGATTGAATATCAATTCCTTTAGACATGGCTAGAGTATAAATACGTTCTACAAGAGAGTCAATAATCATAAAAAAGTACCCAGTCATTATAATAACCGAGTACACAGTATCAATCTAACTTAATTGAGCCAATTTAAAGTAGACCCATTACCTTTTTAGCCAATTGACTAAAGCGTTTTTTACCTATATCGCTAAGATGATTGTCTTCACAGAACCAAGATGCAGGTGCAACAATGGAAAATCCCACTGTTTTACTGTCCCACACATAACCTGATACGTGGTCACACCAGAACGTATCAATTTCCAGAAGCGTGTGCAGTTTGAGGAATTCATCAAACCCAAATCCGTTAATTAATTTGAAAAGAGTGCTAAAATTTACAATTAGTACACGAGGCAAAGCGGTCGTTTTAGTAAGCATTTCTTTCTAAGTGGATTAACTATTTTAGTATAACATTAAAAACACTAAATGTCAAATAATTCCTCCAAAAATGAAGTGATATCCATGTGATTGTTATCCTGGGGCCAAGCAAATCTTTGTGATTTATGAGGAAGACGAACGGCATCAATTGACATCTACGACTGCAGATTAAAAAGCATGGTGCAGGGCCAAAAAAGGGAATGGAGCTTATGCAAAAGCATAAAGTTATGGACTGGAGTAGTGCGATAGGATGTTGACATTTTGCGAAATCACTTTCACTATCCTCACATGAAATTACAGAGTGTGACGTACATGAATACCAACCAGCCTTGTCAAATCTCAGACTTTAAGGATGGCTTGATTGCCGTGTTCGCAGGTAAAATTGATTCTGAGATGTTTAGTATTCAATATGCCAATTATTTGGATCAAGTTGCAGACCTTGAACAAGCCTCAATACAGGTACTTTTTGTCTCAGATCAAAACGAAACTACTGAGGAAGATCACAAGCTATGTGATATTAATAGAGAGATACTCAATCTTGACCCAGAGCTAGCAAAACATGAAGATGTTTCTGATTTTTTATTTATTTTGCGCAAAGATGGGGATAATCTCACGCACGTCTTATCCAGAAGAAAACCTGAAAACGAAGTCAACTGGATTGAGTACCTAGTTCAGTTCGTTGCCAATTACAAAGACGTTGATCCGGACGCTGATGGACTCTGGAGAGTCGGGCAGATAGTTCCAAAAACTGGCGAGTATCTATGTGTGGACTGTGGCTATATCGAAGAATTACAAGAAGGGTCTGTTTTCCCAGTGTGTGAAGTATGTCTCTCCGGGGATCCAGAAGGTCCAAGTCTGGTTGAAAAAGGATATTGGGAGTATCTCGGATAACTATTGCAAAATTATTCCGATCAATCATTACCATCAACCAAAATATAGTATAGCTCGTGGCTAAAAGAAACTTTGTACTCATCAGATCATTCCTAGCGGCAAATGTAGACACCCTGTTAGACAACTTAGGGCAAAGACGTAACGATAAAAAAATTGACTCTGACGACCTCTTTGGATCAGGTGGTAAAAAAGAAATTGCGCTCAATACTAACTTTCCAAAATTTTCCAAGCTCGACATCCTCCTCAAGGAAAAAGAGTCTCTTGGACTCTATGTATCGGGTAACCCTCTTGAAGACTATGCCGAGCTTGCTGAGTGGGTGCGCAAGATTAGTTATCGCGACGATGTCTATGTTGTCGTAATCAACAAGATTCGCAAGATCTTCACCAAAAAAGGGCACATGATGTTTGCCCTAGAACTTTCGAGCCCTGATGGGAGCTATGAAGGAATTATTTTTCCTAAGTCAGCTATGGAGCTCTCAGTTAATCTCAAAGAAAAAGACATTTTTTTAGTCAAAGGTAAGCTTGATCAAAAAGAAGAGCAGGTCGCCACCAAAGTGAATGAAGAGGGAGAGTTGCAGGAGTTCGATGAGTTGCCCAAGATTCTGATCGACAGCCTCGTACCATTCGAATTCGGGATTGTTAAGCTCCTAGCCAAAGAGGAAGCAACCCTGTCTTCACTTACGTTCCAGCGTAACACCGACGGTCTCGATTGGAATAAACTCAAAACCGACCCGCACTTGTTATTCGAATCTGAAAATCTCTCTTCCGCTTCAGTAGAAAGGCCAGCTGGCCCAGAGTTAGAGATTGTCAAACCGGTAATTAAGTTGACGAAGAAGCTGGGAGTTTCTAAGATAAAAGAAATTAAAACTATGCTAAAAAAAACCGAGTTGCCTGGCCATAGCCCAGTAATAATTGAGGTTGAGTCTGGGGGGCAATTACGCCGCGTAAAAGGAAATTTTTGGCTTGAAGACACTCTGATCAAACAACTTACTGCTCAGTAATCAGCCTCTATAAACAACCAAATGATTAATTCTCATATGCTCCCCAAAAAAGTCAATAAGTACAATGCTCTCTCTAGCGTAGGCTACGCTGTCAATGGGCTCAAAGAAGCGTTGAAAAGTGAGCCAAATATTCTCTGGCAGTTATTAATTGGGTTAGTTGCGGTAGGAATATCAATTATTGCAGAAGAGTATGTGTTTATACCACTTCATATCGTATTTGTTGGACTGGTTGTTTCCACCGAAATTATGAACACCTCCTTCGAATATCTCTGCGACCTTGTGCAACCAAAATATTCTGAAAAAGTAAAATCTATCAAAGATATTGCAGCGGGTGCGGTGCTTTTCTCAGCGTTGAGTTGGCTGGTAGTCATCTTAGTTGAGATGGTAGTGATTGTGCTCTAAGCTTGACAAAATCGTTCAAATAGGGCATATAAGTGACACTATAGTCTAAAGGAAATAATAAAGTAAAAAAGATGAGAAAACAAATATTCATTGGTAGTTTGTGTGCCCTAGCAGGTGTTTTGGTTGCCTGCTCACAAACGCAGAGAATCAAAGCCGTCAATGACTTAGAAGGCTTGTTGCGCGAGAAGCCGGTTTCTCTAAACCTGCAAGATCCGAATATTGATTTTGCTAATCCTTCATTAACCCAGCTAAAAACTTGGCAAGCCGATTGCAAAAAGACAAGCATGTGCAATATCACGACAAATTCTAATTTCTTCAACAGAGGAAAATTGGGCAATTACAAGCAAGTTGCAAATTATACTCTAGTGGACAACACCGGCAGCTCAATGACTTGTTTTACGCTGAATACCAAAGAAGGAAAGAAATTTGTTGGTATTCTACCAAAAGAGCTGCAATCTGGTGGCAAAGTAAATATCTACAGGGTGGGTTGTAGTAGCAATCCAGTCGACAGATATATACCTGTTTCCAAATTCACAGACTCTACCACAAACTAACTGAGATCTTGTACACACGATCAAAGAATACAAGACTGGAGTAAAAACCAGTCTTTTTTTGGTGAAAAGTATAGCTCGGTGTATAGTTTATAGTATTACACGTACCCTCTGAAGATCATACTAGACTTAATTCAGAATATATGTTATGATTGTATCATTACAGGTAAAGTATGGTTAATAAGAGAGGGATTAATGGCACAACAAAACAATGGCGTACTTGGGTGTTTACTCAAGGGTTGTCTAGCACTAATTTTAGGGTCGGGTTTGATATTTACAACAATCTTAGTAGGTATTGTTTATTTAAGTGGTAAAGATAAAGATCCACAAACTCCAGCAATAACCAAGCCTGCAGCCTCCAATCTAGGAAAAAGCAAGGTTAAGTTACCGGATTTTAGTGAAGAACCTATAGATTTTGGGAAGATTTCTGCAAAGGATCTCAAGAGTTGGGAACCCTTTTGTACCGAAAAGTTGGAGAAAAAAAATGATTGCAGAATTTTGCCACATTTATACTATCTTCATCTCCAAGAAGTTAATAGAAAAATGATTAGGCATCTGTACACAGTCGTTGACTCAAAAACTGGAGATGGTGTTGAGTGTACTTTGGTAACAGGAAAAACTGGTTTCCAAGTAGTTCAGTTTGAAGTTACGGAATCAGGCAAAATTCTCAGTATTCTAGCCAAAGGGTGTAGGTTGATTAATTACCCTGCTTTCATCTCCGAAGATATAGTCCTCAGCCACATAAAAGCAGAGGCAGCAAAGTCATCAACCAAACCAACCTCAAAAAATAAGTCTAATCTATACTATTAGTAGAGGCATGATCAGCAACGACTAAGATTAAAACCTTAGTCTCTTTTTTATAAAAAAATGACTATCTAAAAGTAGATAATCACTATATTCTACAACTTTGTGTTATACGATATTAGCTATATTTCAATATCTGGCAAACACAGTTTCTTATAATCCTTCCAAATTCGTGTATTTGACTTGTTTTGGAGGGGAAAGTGCTCGCTGCTCGCATGGTAGGTGTCCTGGGTACCTCCTAAGAAGTTGGCTTTTGCTGAAACCAACTCAGGAACATTTTCTTGGATATGTGTTTTGCAGGCATTATAAGCTTCCATATACCGTTTTACAAACTCTTCAGTTCCAAAAAAAGAATTTGGCATATGCATACGCTGAAACGCGTAGTGGTTAACAAAAGAAAGCTTCATAATGTTAACTACACAGCGTTGTCCATCGAGGACGGTCATATGAACTTTCTTAAGGTACGGATCCTCTGATTTATAAGCAAATCCAAACTCAAGCTTGTAGTGCTTTTTGTTTGGCTCTTGTCTCATTCTCATCCGAGAAGAAAAATCCTCAGGACGAAAACCTAAACCATATAGCTCAGCTTTTTTGATGAGCTCTTGGAGCTCGTTTGACACGTACGTCAACCCTGATCCATAGTACATCCATGAAGGAAATGTATAATCAGGATCATTTTCGAACTCTGATTCAGCCTCCAGATTGCGGGAAATCTTGATTACCCAATTATTACCTTCTTTCTGGAAGTAGCTCATTGGATCATCTCCTTTGAGGGAAACCCCAAGCTTTTGTGGTGTTATTCCAAATTCTTCAATATAATCTTGAAGTTTTTGGTTTAGAGGAAGAACAACCTCATTATCAGTTAAAATCACGTTTCCATAAATAGTTCCCATTTGTTTCTCCTTTAATTGTTGTAGGACTACTCAATTATAATAACATATATAATATATAATGTCAAGTATTATTTGACCAAAAGTATCCTTTTTAATACGGTAAAAATCATGTTAAACCTCACCGAGCTCACTGCTCAAGAAAACCTACGGCAGAAGAATACACTCAATCTTATTGCCTCCGAAAACTACCCATCTCCACAAGTCCTGGAGCTTATGGGAACTGTCTGGATGAATAAATACGCCGAGGGTCAGCCAGGTAAGCGTTATTATGCCGGAAGTGGGAATGTAGATCTACTAGAAATCAAAACCATGGAATTAGCCCTTGAAGTGTTCAACGCGAGCGGGTACGGGTGTAATGTCCAGATTCTTTCAGGATCTCCTGCCAACGCCACGGTATTTCATTCGGCACTTGAGCCTGGTGACTTGGTGCTTAGTCTTAGTCTCGATGAGGGAGGGCACTTATCGCACATGCACTCCACCAGTGTCTTCAATAAGTATTTTGACTTTGCTCACTATAAGCTAGTTGAAGTGGAGCCAAACTCCTTTGAGATTGATCTTGAGGACTTGCAAAACAAACTCATACAATCCAAGCCAAAGCTGGTAATTTTTGGATTCTCATCGTATCCTAAACAGATCGATTTCCCAGTGCTAATTAAACTTTGCCATGATCATGGAGTGTTAGTTTTGGCTGACGTGGCGCACATCAATGGCCTAATTGCCGCCGGGCTCCACCCGACACCTTTTGCGGATAACGACACTGGGGCAGACTTTGTGACCATGACCACTCATAAGACCCTGCGTGGTCCAAGATCAGGAATTATATTTGCCAAAGATCGGCACATGAAATCGGTTAATAGAACCATCTTCCCAGGTTCCTTCGGCGGTCCGCACATGCAACAAATTGCTGCTCTTGCTCAAGCCCTCCAAGAAATTATCGGGAATCAAGAATATCCTGATGGCCGAAGTTTTGAGCAGTATTCTAAGGATATACTCGCCAACTGCAAGATGTTAGAAAACGAGTTACGCGCTGGCGGATTAGAGATCATATCTCCAACTCAAACACATATGTGCCTGGTTAAATTACCAGCAGATATAGATAGCCTAGAAATCCAACAAAAGCTAGAAAAATGCGGCATCATCACTAATCGCAACATGCTCCCCAAAGACACCAAAACACCGTGGCGACCATCAGGCTTAAGACTGGGATCAGCAGCCCTCACGAGTCGCGGCGCAGACACGAACGATTTTAAAACTATCGCTCATTTAATAACAGATATTGTCTTAAGTAAAATTAGCGAAAAAGAGGCGGGAGCTGCAGTTTCCAAATTAGCTCAAAGCTTAAAATGGTACTATCGATAAGGTTAAAGAAGTTGTTGACATTTTTGCGTGGTTAAGCGAGAATATCCGCAATGTCCTTCCTTAGTTTTAATCAAAAAGAACTCTCGAGAATCTTGGGAATCTGCAACCTTATCAGTCCAAAAAAAAGTGAAGTAGATTTGTTTACGTATACCAAATTCGAAATCAAAGAAGATGTGGTAGAAATTTCAGCAATCAATGCAAGTATATTTTATCGCACGAAAATCAAACCAAAAACGTTAGATCTAGGGGAGAATCCTGAACTAGTATTTTTGATCAAAACCGATCTAGTGACCAATGCTATCTCACTCATCCACGACGAGCTTGTAGGCCTAGAGCTATCGATTGAAAAGCATACGTTGAGTGTGCAAGGTGCCAAAGCAAAACACAACCTGCGTATCAACACTCAGCTTATAAAAGATTTTAATTTGCCAGAAGCCTCTAGTGAAGAATTGGAGACTGTTGTGCGCCTTGACCCGAACGATCTCACAGAAGCCAACAAAATAACTTCCACCAGCGTAGGTAATCCTAAAGTCATCTACGAGCCGCAATTCTTGAATATTTGCTATACTCTTGCTCCTCAAACAAAAGAAGTGATTATGGTCTCAACCGATAAGTATAGACTAGCTAAACTTAAGCTGGTTGGAAACTATGACGAAAGTAAACCAGATGTGGAATTCCCTAAAAATTACTTGCTCCACCCCAATAATCTCAACCTATTGGCGTCATGTATGACCGATGAGGATGAAGTGGTAACAATGAAATTCGGCCAAAATTACCTCTGGGTGGATCTAGAAAATGCAACCCTAACCATGCGTTACGGATCTGGTAATTTCCCAGAATATGAGAAAATCATCCCCCAATCTTTTGGCTGCTCGTTTCAGGTACACACGCAAGAGCTACTTGATTCGTTGAAGCAGGTGTACTTCGCTGCCCGAACAAACACCATTAATAAAACCGTGACGATTAAGATCTCTCCATCTAAGCAGGAGATTGTTTTCGAATCCAAAACCGAAGATGGGAATAGCTCTCAAGCAACATTAACTCTCGAGAATTACGAAGGGGTCGAAGAAGATTGGGATCAGTCGTTCAACGCAGACTATCTAATTGACTACATCTCCACTTTGAAGACTGAGCGTGTCTTGTGGGAAGCTAACCCAGGAAAACCATCTGTGCTTTCTCCAGAAAATATGAAAGAAAAACAAGTTTGCCTGATCTCAGGTCTTAGATAAATTAGTTGAAGCTAAAGCCTTGCTTTTTCAAAAAAAATACTTTATTATATATTTTATAATATGACTGAATCCCGGCAGCTCCTCAGTAATCGGTCGCTGACATTAGCATTGCTATTCTACACTGTGTTATCGACTTATCAAGTATCTCAACTTGTCTTCAAAAATGGATATGAGTATTACCCATATTTTTTAGCAGTCGGTGCGCTTATCTTCAGTATAAAAGTATTTTTTGCAGCCTACTATGCCCTGGTCAAAGAAATTGAGTCCAAGAATACTATTGGGCTTATTTTCAACCTTGGATTCGTCATAAGTCAGCTGTGGCTTATGCAAACTGGGCTAGGGTATCTCAGAGAGAGTTTTTACCCACAAGAAACATTCCAGACCATCCTTATCGCATCAATCATTTTCTTCCTGCAAGTGGCCGCCAACGGTTTTATGAGTGTGCGCAGAAGTAACTTTATTTCGATCATCTATTATGCTGGAATTTTTGCACTTCTCTTCTTCAACGGTTTTGCGCAAGCTGGTATCGAGAACCTCTTAACGTTTCAGACAATTTCAATTCTGTTTCCTGTTCTCGAGCTGTGGCAGCTGACTAAGCTCATCTTCAATATGCAAGAGTAGGTGATTGACCGCACTTTGCTTTACAAAATTTAGTTTACAAGACAGGTTCTAATATATAAATATACCATTATATGAGTGATTCTAAATCTGCCTTGCAAGCGGCCATGCCTCCCGTTGACTTAGATGCTGAGAAAGCTATCTTAGGTTCCATTCTACTCAACTCCAAAATTCTCGATGACATCGCCGACCAATTGAAGCCTGATCACTTCTATGACCCGCGCCACGGACTTGTTTACCAAGTGATGCTCAAACTCTGGTCCGCATCCACTCCGGTTGACATCTTGAGTGTTGGTGATGGTCTAAAATCTCACGAGGACCGTGACGCTAAGAATATTGATCAAGATTTTTTGTTGGAGCTAACTGCCAAAGTCTCACTCTCTTCTTCACCAAGTAACACAGTAGAAATCGTCAAAGAGAAATACATGCTCCGCACGCTTATTAGTACCGGAGATGAAATAAAAAACTTAGCAGGTGATCCTCAAAACCAACCACTTGATGTCTTAGAGCAGGCTCAGAAAAAACTATTCGACCTCAGTATGGATAACGTCGAAAAATCCTTTGTTTCAATTACTGACGTACTCTCAGATACGTTTGAGCGAATTAGCGAGCTTCACAACTCCAAAGAGGAGTTTCGGGGGGTGCCAACGAGTCTTATCGACTTAGATGGTGTGCTTGGTGGTCTGCATCCGTCTGACCTCATTATCCTCGCTGCCCGCCCGTCTATGGGTAAAACCTCTCTAACCTTAGAAATCTGCAAACGTGTTGCCTTGCAAGCCAAAGAAGGGGTGGCGATATTCAGTCTTGAGATGAGTAGGGATCAGCTATGCGATAAGTTACTAGCGTCTGTCTCCGGAATACCACTCTCCAAGATTAGGTCCGGGCAATTGTCGGATGATCCGCATAATAACGAATTCCAACGCTTAGCGATGGCCATGGGTCAGCTTGATCAAGCTCCAATTTATATCGATGATTCTGGTGCATTAAATATCCTAGAGCTCCGCACCAAAGCCAGACGACTCAAAGCCAGACGCAACATTGGCCTACTCGTTATTGACTACCTGCAGCTTATGCACGGCGGCGGCACCAATTATCGAGGGAATCGTGTCCAAGAGGTCTCGGATATTTCTCGTGGTCTTAAGATCTTAGCCAAAGAGTTGAATATTCCAGTACTGGCGCTATCTCAGCTCTCTCGCTCGGTAGATAGCCGCGACGACAAGCGCCCAATGCTTTCTGATCTTCGTGAATCCGGGTCCATTGAGCAAGATGCCGATGTCGTACTCTTTGTGCACCGCGAAGAAATGTATCACAAAGAAACCAAGAAAAAAGGAATTGCTGACATCCTTATCTCCAAACACCGTAACGGCCAAACCGGTTCTATAGAATTAGCCTGGGTCCCTCGCTTAGCCACCTTCGACAACCTCCATGGTGCACGAACTCGAAGCCGAGTTAATGAATAACCCCTTATTCTCACTAGACAAAAAAAGAAAGTTTCCTTTCTATGAAAAAGAAAACCATTCTCAAACTGGAGCAATCTTATTGTGTCTGGAACAAAGAAAAAAAAGTCATCTAAATTTAAAAAATGGACTCAGCTCAAAGACCTTGCTCTTGATAATAGTCTAGTCATATTGAAAGGTGGTACTAATTTTTATGTTGTACGCGATGTTGTCGACATTCCGGGTAACGAATATATTAAGGTCTCCCGTGACCTTCAAGATGAAGGGATTTGGATAATGCCATCACAAGTTGCTGTATGGTAGATATGTATCAATTTTCTTATTTAGTAAGCTTTTGTAAGAATACAAAGGCCTTTTTTTTACATACCCTTGAATAAAATGTTAGAATTTGATATAACTAGCGTATGGTATCAATCTCTACCACTGATTACAAACTTGCAGGTAAGCAATTATGGAAACATCTCTTGCCACACTTAGAGTACCTCTCCAAAGAGGACAAAGAAGTGGTTCAATTAGCCTTTTTGCAGATGGTAGAGGCTCACCAAGATCAGCGGCGCAAAAGCGGCGAATTCTACACCAATCATCCAGTTGAGGCCTGTATATTCTTGACTAAGATTGGTCTCGATAGAGACACCTTAGCCGCCTGCCTAATGCATGATGTGCCAGAAGACACAGAAGTCTCGCTAAGAGAATTAAGTAAAAGCTTCAATCCTGAAATTATTTTTTTGGTCTCGGGCATCACCAAACTTTCCAAAATCAAATACCAAGGTGAGGACCGCTACGCCGAAAATCTTCGCAAGATGTTTGTTGCCATGAGCCGTGACTTGAGGGTTATATTCATTAAGCTGGCCGATCGCCTCCATAATCTCAAAACCCTGGGCGCACTCCCGCCGCACAAAGCCAAGCGTATTGCCTTAGAAAGTCTAGAAATTTATGTACCGATCGCACAAAAACTCGGTATCAACTATTTTCGTGGCCAGATAGAAGACGAGGCCTTTAAATATGTGTATCCAGAAGAATATAAAGAGTTCGTCTCCCGGTCTGATTTGGAGATTAATCGCCGCCAATTAGTGGTCCAAAGAATGCAACTCCAAGTAGAGAAACTCTTGAGGGCAGAAGGTATCACGAGCTACAAACTCAAAGGAAGGGCCAAAAAATACTATTCAATTTACCGCAAAATCAAAGATCGCCAGAAAAATCTAGAAGAAATCAAAGACCTGGTTGCCATAAGAATAATCACTACCAGTGAGGCGGAGTGTTATCGTATATTCTCACTTCTTAATAAAAACTTCACTTCCGTACCTGGCACAACCAAAGATTATATCCAGCTCCCAAAACCAAACGGGTATAAATCACTCCATATCACGGTCCAAGACCCGTCGAGTAAAGATGTTATGGAATTCCAGGTCCGCACCACCGAGATGAACAATTATGCCGAGTATGGTGCTGCTGCTCACTGGGCTTATAAACAAAAGGGAACCCCAGACGAGTTTCTGAATTCAGAAAACCTTAAGTGGATCTCAGAACTGATTGATCTTTCCAAAGAGGATTTGACCCATGAGGAGTATATCGAACACGTAAAATTAGATCTGTATCAAGATAGAATTTTTGTCCTCACCCCAAATAACGATGTTCTTAATCTTCCTGTAGGCTCCTCACCCTTGGATTTTGCATACAGGGTTCATACTCATGTAGGGAATACCGCGGTGTTAGCGAAAGTCAACGATCAGCCGATGAAGCTCTCAGGTACTCTCAGCAACGGTGATCTGGTCGAAATAATCACTGATAAAAACCAGCAACCCAAGCTAGATTGGCTCAAATTCGTCAAAACCCGCAGTGCCGCCCACCAGATCCGGTATCAGCTCAGAAAAAGAGGTGTCCTCAAGTAATGGTTTACAGCAGTAAAAAAATATGCTTTAGTGTTCTAGAAGTTAAGGGGTAGAGGTTAAAAGTAGTGATAATTGAATTTAGGAATATACATAATCTACAAATAGTGAAAATTGAACCAGAAAAATTGACGATTCAAAAACTCATTAAATGCCTAAAGGAATTAGGCGGAAAGGATGATCTGTTCAAATTGCGTGTAGTCAATGAGGACAAAGAAGTACATTCCGTACTAGTAATCAAATGGGACTTAAGTATTATTGGGTACAAAATACAGAATGAAGCAATGAATATGTTTTCTACAAATCTCAGTGAGACCAGAGTTGCGCTAAGAAGTAGGCTTAATTTTTGGGAATCCTTCGAGATAATGTTTCGTACCCATAATAGCAAAGTCTCAGATTATTTACTTGAGAAGTTACTATCCAACTCTCTTGAACATAAAGATTTTATTGGTAACGGAATTACAGTAGTATAGCCGATAGCCAGTAGAATAAAAAAGCTACTCAGAATTAACTGGGTAGCTGTATTTTTTAGGCAAAATAAAAAGATAGTTATAAGGTTTGTAACTGCGGTAGGTAGTCAAAAAACTCGAAGTAGTCTTTTATTTTTAAGGTGGCAATATGATCGAACAAGCCTGGAAACATCTTATCCGTTTCTCGCTTAATATCAGTAGCTTTGATAGGCTCTGGTCCGGGATGACTTAAGAAGTCGTCAATAATTGGTATCTTAGTTCTTAAAATCTCCAATCCGTAGGCACTTAGTAAGTCGGTGGCGATAGCCCTTTTGCCGCCATCAATTAAATCAAGATGCTTGCCAGGAATAGTGAATTGACGGGATTTGCCTAAATTACAGGTAGCACTTTTTAATCGCTGCTCGTAATTGCCTTGCTCGATCCAAAACGACTCCATGTACTGGGCTCGGTACCAAAGAGGGATAGCAGATCTCAAAAAATCATTACGAACATCTGATAGGGAGTTTCCCACAAACATTCTATCTTTTAAGAGAGAGTCTGCTGAAAGTAAGATTACCGAACACTCTGCTTCCAAAGTAAATCCATTATTGCTGGAGACTATATAATCAACCAAGAGTGTGAATACTTGATCATGATTATGTCCAATTATCTGCTTAAGAGATTCGTTGCGATCTAGAATATTTCGTTGGGTTTCAAAGTGAATCTCCGATGGTATGGGTAAATTCCAAACATTACAAAAATTTTGCAGTCTTTGTATATCAATATTAATTCCAATTGGTTGATTGTGAATAGTCGGTAATAGTGGTCTACACTCTAACATTTTCAGCTCCTCAAATAAAAATTTCAAATAAAATATAATCGTAATATAGCTTAATTTATAAATTATGTCAATAAATTAGATATGAGCTTGAGTGATAAGAGTAGAAGAGAGGGATTATCATCTTGAGCGGCAGTCATGTTATATCGCTATCATATGTACATAAAAATGCTACTTAATAATCATACTAAGTAGCTGTGTATAAAGATTCTATTTCATTAAACTTCGTTTATGAAGTCTTCAATTTTCTTATATATTTAAAAAAACTAGAGAAATCTTCTAATTCAAGTTCAGCAATATGATCAAACAAACCAGGGTATGATTTATCCATCTCATATTTGATCTGTTTTGCAGTAATCAGAACTGGTCCGGGTGTATGGAGAAACGTATGGATTATCGGGATATACTGCCTTAAATATTCAATTGCGTAACCAGCGAGCATATGGTGCTCCAAAACATACCTACCTTTCTTTTTGCTAAAATATTCACCAGGAATTAATTCCTCCAATTGAGGTGATAGGATCCAAGAAAACGGTTCTAGTCTATGTTTAAAATCAACCTCACCCGACCATAAAAATTTCATATATTGGGCTTGATACCAGCTGGGAATTCCTAAGGTTAAGAAGTTATTGTGCAAATCTACTTTGGAATTTTCTAGGAATATATCAGTCAACAAAGTCCACTCGGCGCACAAGCCAATAATTAATTTCTCTGCAAACTGAGTCCACTCTTCTTCAGACTTATACAACTGATCAAGGTTGATTATAAACTCACCTTTTACATTCAGGCATAGAGTCTGTTCGTAAAATCCGGCGGGCAAAGTGTTTTGCTCATAGCTTCCAAACGTAACTTGCCTCGGCATACGCAAATGCCAACTATTGCAGAATCCATCGAGCCTATAGACGTTAATGCTAATTGAAGCTGGTTGGCTTTGTATTGGGAGCATTCTGACGCTAATCTGTGACATTATTTCACCTCTCTATATACTTTTTTATTCACAGTTTCGAACTTCGCCACTTTATCTCCAAAAAAACCATTCGTCAAATATCCCTGATAATCCAGTCTGTTGACCATTTAGATTTTTGCAGCCAGCCTGTGGGGTATAATGACCGATACTTCGAACAACTTAGAAATCTTGAAGCAGTATAAGCAAGCCCTCCTCAAAGGTCTCAATGATCGCCAGTTAGAAGCCGTAGAAGCCCTTACAGGATCTACATTGGTAATAGCAGGTGCCGGGAGTGGCAAAACAGCCGTCCTGACTCGTAGGGTAGCTTATTTGATATCCAAAGGTCAGACTCCAGGAGAGATTCTCTGTCTTACTTTTACCAACAAGGCAGCAAGGGAAATGAACGAGCGTGTCCGCGATCTGCTGCAATCTATCAAAATCCAATTACCATATGTACCGCCGTGGAAGGAAGACTACCTTACTAATCCGCTCCTGGCTACCTTTCACTCGCTTGGGGTCCGTATCTTAAGAGAGTTTGGCGAGAAGATCAATCTCCGTCCTGAGTTCTCTATTCTCGATCTCGACGATCAGAAGAAAATCATCCGCCGAATATTCAAAGAACTTAATGTCGATAAGAAGAAAATCCAACCGAATCTTGTCTCTTATTTTATTTCGCAGTGTAAGCAAGAGCTCTTAGAGTCTAAAGATAGTCGGAGGGTAAGTAAAGACTTCCTGCCAATATTCCATCAGATTTACCAAAAGTACGAAGCTATACTTCAAGAGAGCAGTATTGTAGACTTCGATGACTTATTGCTTAAGCCTTATCTACTCCTTAAAGCTAATCCAGGTGTTCTAGAAATTCTTCGTAATCGCTGGCCGCATATCATGATCGACGAGTTCCAGGATACCAACGAAGCCCAGATCGAGCTTATAAAACTCCTTCAACCTTATGACTTACTCCGCAAAGATCCTCAAAGAAGTTTGTTTGTAGTAGGGGATGACGCACAAAGTATTTATGGGTTCCGGGGAAGTAAGATCGAAATCATTCTCAACTTCGAAGAACAGTACCCAGGAACAGAAGAAATCATTCTTAATCAGAATTACCGTTCTACTCAGAAGATTCTAGACCTGGCCGAGCAAGTACTTACCCACAATCCCAAACAAAAGAAAAAAGCCCTCTTTACCGAGAATGAAACTGCGGTGGATGTTCATTACTATACGGCTCGCAATGATAAGGATGAAGCTGAGTTTGTAATTCGCACCATGGCACAGCTCTACTGTATGCCAGAAGAAGCAGAAGAAAGCTCTGGGTCCGAAGACGATATTCATCTCGATAGCAGCGATGCTCAAGCAGCTCCCACTCCGCAAAGGTCCGTAAGCAACGATCCAGTCTCTTCGATGTTCGATCTGTACTTGGATGATGAATCATTCTCGCCCTCAGCCAGTCTTCAGAACTACCAACCAACCAGTTGGTCTATACCAGCCAACATAGATTGGGGCAAGGTTAAAGAGCTCGATTCTACAGCCGTTCTCTATCGGACTCACTCTCAATCACGAGCCATTGAAGAGGCCTTTTTGCAAAATAGAGTTCCATATAAGCTGGTCTCGGGTACTCGGTTCCTCGATCGCAAAGAAATCAAAGATGTCATGAGTATGCTCAAATTCCTTGCCAACGGGAACGATAAGGTAGCACTCCGGAGATTCTTACCGCTTGTCTTGACTGGAGTAGGGCCCAAGACCCTCGATAAAATCATGGCCTACCTCGATGACTACGAGTATCCGCTTCCTCCCAAGCACCAAGAGCAACTCCTCCACTTGATTAACAAGCTCCAAACCGTGTGGACTGAGCACACCAGACTTATTGACCTCACCAAAGACTTATTAGTAGCTAGCGGCTACGCTAGATATCTCAAAGGCGAATACCCCAACAAAGACGAGTACGAAGCCAGAATGGAAAACATCGGTGAAATCTTCTCACTCATGTTCCCGTTCGATCAAGATGACCAAATCCCACTAGCTGAGCGCCTCAACCAATTCTTAGCCCAAGTAGCCTTGATGACCTCCCAAGAACTCAACGAAGGTGACGACAAGACCCCGAAGATCTCCATCATGAGTCTCCACCAATCCAAAGGCCTAGAATTCGAAACTGTCTTCTTGGTTGGGATAGAAGACGGCCTCTTGCCGCACATTAACTCACTGATAGAACCAGGCGGCGTAGAAGAAGAAGTGAGACTAGCGTACGTGGGTGTCACTAGGGCTAAGAAGCACCTCTACTTAACCAGCGCCGACTCCCGCATAACCTTCGGTCAAATCAAAGCCAACCCCATCTCCAGAATCTTCCGCCCGTTCTTGGATACGTACGTGAAGCGGACAAAATAAGAATAATCCAAAAAAAAGCAACTTTTAATTTTGCTGCTTGTTGTATAATATTTAGTCGATAGCATTAGACTGATAGCATGACTGGAAGACATGGAGGAGTGCAGTAGCCGTCATAAATAGTGCTAAATTCTGTCGAATCTAACATCAAAAGCCAACGGAATAAAAAATGTTCATCGTTCATTACCCATTGATCATCAATATCATTATGGATATCTATTTCTAAAATTAAAGTAGAGCAGGCCAAATTTAGATATTCTTCTTGTTCGTTTTTTCCTTTAGATATAATGAGCTTGGCTCGGTTGATTTTAATCGGGTTGTCCAAAGTTAATTTGAATTCAAAACGTTGATCATCAAGAAGACACCAGTCGATCTCTTTTACTACACCAATAGATTTTTGATAGGTCTGGCATTCAAAATTAATCTCCCAGACACCTACAGATGAAGGATTGTTAGATGGAATAGTAATATGAAGATGCTTATTGTAAAGCTCGCTGATTGAAGCGGTTTGTAGGTCAGTTTGAATTCGCTGTAATAGAAGTCTCATAGACTCTAAAGAATCCAGGGTGTTTGGGTCGTCAACTTTAATATCATGAGTATTTTTTAAGTATTGAATATATTCTTTGTTTTCCATTAAGTCTAATCCACTAATAACAATATTTTAGCAAATTTATTACATATTTATCTTTATGTCAAACTTAAGTCTAATTGGAGAGAGATTTCAAATTATAAGCTTTTACTTTTAAATACGCATCCAACTAAGGGGCTATCGATGGGCCTCGGCTAGAAGAGGGAAGTGGGGATGGTTCAGGGGTTGACTGCGTTGTTGTTGATTGTGACGAGCTTGCTGTTGGAGAAGTTGTTGAGTTATTGAAGAGGTTAATGGTGCCAATTACCACAAAAAATGAAAAAACCATAAATGCCAAACCGACCAGTTTGTAGCCCGAAGTCCCTTGACCACGCCCGAGATATTTCTCTGCGATAGTGAAGGGTATTACTCTGTGTTGGAGATTATAGGCTTGCAAAATAATCAGAAGACCCACCCCCATACCGAGTACACCAATGATTGTATTGGCAGATAGCAACCAGTCAAAAAATCCAGTCATATAATAAGGAGTATGCTTTAATTGTACCAGTCTGTCAAAAATTTATTGTGTGTATACCAAGCTCAAACGGGCAAACATGAAGTAAAATCTTCAACTTAGGAGAAGTAAATTCAGTTGACAAAAATGCCTAGAAGTGGGTACTATGGAGTAAATAATTTCCTGAATATGAGCGTAATCTTTGAGATAATAAATATTTTGTTTTGGTTTGTGGTGATTCTTATTCCACTCGTAGTGATTCATGAATTTGGGCATTTAATTATGGCCAGGCTAAATGGGGTTAAAGTGATTGAGTTTGGTGTTGGTATACCTCCGCGCGTTGCCTACAAAAAATGGAAAGGTATAATTTGGTCGCTCAACTGGGTCCTCCTTGGCGGATTTGCCAAAATATATGGTGACCACGATGCGCTAGACGAAGCCAAAGAGCAGTCCAAAATCAACCCCAAACTCGCCAAAGAGAAGTATATCGAAGACCGTCTCCAAGAGCTTGTGTACAACAAAGAGCTGCAGTTTTTCCTGGAGGATAATCAACTGGCTTACGACAAAGAATGGCGCGAATTCGACGACTCCAAGTACCTCTCAAGTGATGCTCAAGATTTTGATAAGAAGATTCAAGGTGAATATGCCAAAAAGCAAAAAACTTTGGAGACTTTGGCAGCTTGGGAGTATGAGAATAAGTTAGAATCTGGAGATGCATTTTTCAACAAGAATATTGTGCAAAAAACCCTTATTTTGTTAGGTGGAATTCTTTTCAACCTCGCAACGGCAATTACAATATTCATTATTTTCTTTGGATTTGTGGGTTCTCCACTAAGTTTCGTATCTTTTGAATCCAGGGCTGAAACTGAAAAAGCCTACGACGTATCGTACCAGTCTGACGAAGTACAGGTGGCAACTATCAATACTACTGGAGCGGCTTATGCAGCAGGGCTTAGACCCCAAGATTATCTTCTCAGTATCTCAGGGCAGAATATAAACGAGCTAGAGTCGTTTGATGAATTTAAAGACCTTATCGACAGTAGCCGAGGAGAATCAGTCCCAATAGTCTATGTAGACAAAGAAAGTGGTGAAGAGGTTACTGCTGATCTAAATTTGTCAGAAGAAGGAGACACTAGTGTGTTCGGTGTCCGCAACACTGATATTGGTTATCCAGCCACGCTCAAGAGTAAGAGTCTAGTATCAGCGGTAGGTGAATCCTTCTCGCAAACTTGGTTTGTGCTCAAAGAAAACTTCAAGGCATTGGGACGAATTGTAATGGTCCCATTCACTCAAGATAATGAAGCGCTAGAGCAGGTAGGTGGGCCAGTCTTGGTCGGAAGCATTGGTAACGAAATCTTCGAGTTACAGGGAGCCAAAGGTATCCTTAACGCCATGGCTTTCATCTCAGTATCACTGGCAGCTTTCAATCTATTACCGCTCCCAGCATTGGACGGGGGAAGAATCGTGATTGTTTTCATTAACGCAATCTTAGGTAAGCGCAACAAGAAGCTTGAGGCAAGCGTTATCACCGCTACAATGCTCTTCTTATTAGCCGCTGGAGTCCTCATAGCATTCAAAGACATCCAAACCCTCAGATAATTAACAGATCCCCAATAATAAAACTAATTCCCGAATAGGGTTTTTCTTTGTACCTTAGAAGATAGGGAGTACAAATAATATTTATACGAAGTCAATAGATTTTAAAAAATAAATATCCACATAACGTAAAAGTTTGTGGATATGGTCTTTGTGATAAGGTCTTATTTTCATAGGCTCTTAATCGTGAGGCAAGTTTTTGCCTCTAAATCGAGATTTATAATCTGCCCTTTACTCAAAGAGTATTGAGTATTATTAATCTCAATAGTAGTCTTTGGGGAGGTGCTTTTAACAAAAAAAGTTTTGTTAATTTGTTGCACCTCATACCCATTTTGTTTTACCTCTTGGGTGAATTTCTTGGTGTCACCAGGGTTGCAAACCTGCACCAAGTTTTTAGTTGCTGCTGCAAAAGCAACAGGCGATGTTGCTACGATAGCAAAAGCAAATACACAATAATTCTTTACTCTATTAGTAATTTTAATCATTATCTTATATAATCAAGTGTGTCTAGTATTCTATACTATTAATTATAGTACATAAAATACATAATGTCAAGTATTAATTAGAAATTTATCATAAAAAAATACCCAGCCTTAATAAGGTAGGGTAATGTTGCGATCTATAATGACTAAGTTAAAGCTTTCAAGGGTTTTATATTGGCTATAAAGATAATAATACGCCTGGTACTAATCGTCATCGTCGGATCTTGCCGATATTGGTACCAAGAGACTGCTCTCTGCCAATTCTGACCTGCTTGCAAGGATATAGATTCTTTCTTTGATTTTGATAATATCCTAATAGGGATTTCGCAGTGATAACTAAGGTTATCGATGTTAAGATCTCCATTCGAATAGTGCAGGTGAAGGCTGTAGTCTGGTAAGAATACGCTATCTTTTTTTAGATCCTCATAATTAATGTTTACAGTCGGAACCTTGGGATTAAGTATTAATAATATCAACACAGAAAGTATTAGAAAAACTACCATAATATAAATCCTAACTATATAATTATCTATAAATATAGTACATTAAATATAATATGTCAAGAGAAAGATTCAAAAATTAACGTTATAGATTATACGAAGTCATTAGATTTTTAAAAAAAATTGACCAAAAATTAAAAAAGTATGAGGATTTTCCTATGTCGATCTGGAATGATATCAAAAATAGATTACGAGTAGAGGATGTCATTAGTGAATACACCGAAATATTTCCCGCCGGCGCTTATTATAAGTGCGTCTGCCCATTTCATAACGAGAAAACACCTTCCTTAATGATCAGCCCAGATCGGGATATTTGGCATTGCTTTGGTTGCGGGGCAGGGGGTGATATATTCCAATTTGTTCAAGACTTCGAGAACCTCACACCCAAAGAATCACTTGAGAAACTAGCCAAAAAAGCTAATGTCGAGCTCAAAAAAGACAACAAACCAGTAACCGCAGAGCAACAAGCCAAGCTCTCCGAATTAGAAAAAGGCTATCAAGTACTCAATTGGAGTGCTCAAGTATACCACAAAATCTTATTAAAACTCATTCAAGACCGCGAACATCCTGTAACAAAATACTGCTTGGAACGAGGAATGAGCCAAGAAATCATTGAAAAATTCACAATCGGCTATGCGCCCAAAGGCCACCTCATGACAGATCTAGCTAACAAACATTCGATGAATCTCAATCTTCTAGAATCCGTAGGTGTTCTCAAGAAACCAAATCCTAAACAATTCAAAGATAAGTTTATAGATCGGCTTATAATACCAATTCAAGACACTTCCAATAAAATTGTCGGCTTTACCGCCAGAATCCTACCCGGAGATTCTGGAGAAAGACCAAAATATCTCAATTCATCAGCAAGTCTGTGGTTTAACAAAAGTGCTCTGTGGTTCGGTCTCAATTTGGCTAAAAGAAGTATCTACAAAAACAAAAAGGTTATAATCGTCGAGGGAAATATGGATGTAGTAGCTGCTTTTGCTCACAACCTAGATTATACAATCGCTTCCCAAGGTACGGCTGTGACTACGGACCAGTTGGAAAATTTAGCCAAAATTACCTCCAACGTACTTCTAGCATTTGATAATGATACAGCTGGAAAAATAGCAGGGGAGAAGTTTTTCAAAAATGCAACCCAGTACGGGCTCACTATAGACAAAGTCAAAATCCCTGATCAATTCAAAGACTTAGACGAATACGTTTTCTCGGACCAATTTTCATCCATAGAAACTGTACCATACCTCGAGTATATTCTGGACACATATAAGTTAGAACTTACAGGTGGCGATTCTCACAGCAAAAAAAAGACTGTTGAGCATATTTTGACCCTTATATCGAGTGTAGACGAAATCACCGCCGAATTATACATCAACTCCCTTAGTAAACAAACCGACATCAACAAAGACACTCTCTGGAGAATCTATCAACAACAGTATCAACCAAGTTCTATCAAATCAACAAAAAGCACCGGGGAAGAAACCTCGCGACCTAATCAAAAACCTTACGCTCATCTCCTGGTAGCATTCCATAAGCTAATAGTCTCTGCAGCCCCAGAAAAAACGCTTCTCAACCTGTATGCCTTGCTACAATTATTTATTAGCGACTTTCAACACAAGCCTCTAGAAGAGTATATTACCCATATCAAGCCAGAGTTGGATCTTATCAGAGAAAGCGGCGAGTACAAGCTTACAGACACTAAGATTATTATTGGGTCAATTATGTTATTTTTAGACCAGAACATTTCCAAGTTTATTCTCGATGAAGAACTCAAAAGTAAGTATCAGCAATTACAAGCTTCTTTATAACACGATTACAAGTACAAATTATATTTTTGACATAATAGAAATCAATACTTAATTTAATCTTTATGAAAACCAGACAATTTATAATTACAGGGGCAGTGAGCGATCTAGCATTACAGGTAGATTTTCTCGGGAAAAAAGAATTCCAAACAAAGCAAAATTTTAAAGCCCTGGAGAAGTTAGGATTCGAGGCCAAATACAAGCAAGTATTATTATTACCAGAATCAGGCACCGTCTTAGCAGGCACAGAGTTTGCTAATAAGCCAAAATCAGCAGACCCATATCACCAACTCAACCCATATGAATTAGGAGCAAACCTATTCCAAAAACTCAACCTTAGTAAAATTCCTGCCATCCAAATCAACTCCTTACCACAAAATCTCCAAAACAGTCATGATTTTAGAAATCTTATTTTAGGATTCCTGCAAGCTTCAATAGATTTTGTCACATACAAAAAACCCAAAGAGGACGGACCAGCTCAACAAACAATAGGTATATCAACAGCCCTCAAGAGACTATTATCAGCAGAAGATATGCAACTCTTAGAAGCCTTGAACCAAGGTATTACCAGTAGCCGCCAGCTTATAGAGGCCACCCCGGAAGAAATTAATCCGGATTCGGTTGTGCAAGTAATTCAACAAATTTTTTCCAAAAGACGCAATACTCAAGTAGAGGTGATAAATTACGAAACCCTCAATCAGATGAAGGCAGAAGGAATCACCTTTGTAGGGAGGTCAAGCCAGCACAAACCCGTCGTTACTAAAGTAATTCTCAAGCCAAACGGACCAGTAAAAAGAAAAATAGCCTTGGTCGGGAAGGGGGTGACCTATGATTCTGGAGGGTTAGACATCAAAACCGGTGGTCATATGAAAACTATGAAATGTGATATGGGTGGAGCAGCAACTATGCTTGGTGTTATTCAGACGCTAAGCATGCTCAACTTAGATAATACTGAGGTATGTTGGATCTCGGCATTTGTAGAAAACATGATCGACGGCACAAGCTATAAACCAGACGATATTCTCACAACCCTGAGCGGGCAGACAGTAGAAGTGGTCAATACCGACGCCGAAGGTAGGCTGACTCTTACCGACGCCTTGACCTTAGCCACCTTAGAGAACCCAGACTATATAATAGACGCTGCAACCTTAACAGGAGCCTGTGTTTATGCACTTACCGAACACTATACAGCCCTTATGGGTAACGACCAAGATCTCAACCAAGATCTGCAAAACCATTTTGAGCAAGAACAAGAGCGGTCGCAACTCGTAGCCATGCCTGAGATTCTTCGAGAATCACTAGCTGGAGACCTAAGTGATTTTAAAAATATCCCAGACTTTCGCTATGGCGGACACGTTACGGCGGGCTTATTTCTCAGCAACTTCATCAACCAACACAACTTCCGCAATCCAGAACTCGGCATCAATGATCCACACGAATACAGTTGGGTTCACTTAGATATAGCAGGCAGTAGCTACAACAAGAAGAATAACGACCTTGGCGTAAATGGTTCTACAGGGCATGCCGTCAGATCATTAGTGAGTTGGGTTAGGAAAATTGATATTTCGTAAGTGATTGACTTTATAAGAAATTCGTGATTTAGATATTTTCTTACAAGCTCTCTATGAATTATGGGAATGATAATTACTTCGATATTGTGCTTGATCAACAGCCCTACATTCAAGTTGAGGCAAATACCATTGGTCCTATTCTAGGGTGGTTATCTGAGCTCACCAAACATGATTATTTTGTATTAAGCATATATGATGGCGAACCGCCTACAATTAGAACAATTATTAATAGAATATCAAAGAATGAAAATTGGAATTAGCTTAAGTGCAAAAAAGGACAAGAGGCATTACTTGTATACGCAATCAACCTTAATATGGTTGATTTTTTTGCTTGGCAAAGCTTCAATTTCCATATATACTCAAATATCATGACCCACCAAGAATACCTCCTACTAGTTCAAGAAGTTAACCGGCTCCGTAATGAGATCCATATGTTTGATAATGAGAGTATCTCAGAAGCCGCTCTCGATGATCTCAAGCATAAGATCACTCAGTACGAAGAAGCCAATCCCCAAAAAATATCCAAAGATAGCCCTAATTATACTATTGCTGGCGGTGTGTTGGAGAAGTTTGAGAAATTCAAGCATGCCAGGCGAATGCTATCTCTCAACGACATTTTTGATCTAGAAGAGCTACAAGATTGGCAGCAGCGGTATCAGGATTATGCTGACAAAGAAGGGGTTGTGCTAGATCAGAATAAGACAACGTATATCTGCGAACCCAAGATTGATGGCTTAGCCATGTCGATCACATACAATAACGGAGAGCTAGAATCAGCTGCAACCCGAGGCGACGGCTGGAATGGCGAGCTCGTGACTGAGAATATAAAACAAATTCGTGCCATACCTAACACAATTAGTTACAAAGGAAAATTAGAGGTTAGGGGGGAAGTCTTCTTAACCAAGAAAGATTTTGATGATCTCAACCAAGCAATCACAGCGGGCGAGAAACCAGGTAAACTCGGCAAAACAGGTGAAGAGCATACATTCGCCAACCCACGCAACGCAGCCAGCGGCACATTAAGGCAATTAGACTCCAGCATAGTAGCAGGCCGCAACCTCAGCTTCATAGCTTATGGAGCCTATCAAACAAATTAGCCTCCAGAAAAGAAGGCTAAAGATTTAATAATTGGTAAGGAATTTAATCCACCACATAAGTATCTGAGCTATTCATCATCAGCATACAATTTCACACAATCTACAGCTTGTTCTATAGATGGGTTTTGATTAGTATTAAACAACTTATCTATGAATTGTTTAACGCCAATACCATGTGATTGGTCGGAGACTGGTAAATTCTTAATCGGTATGTAATTATGCTGCGCACCAGTTAAGAATAACCAATAATTTTTGCTATATTCTGTAATTTCTACTCTTTTCATCTGTTTTGCTAGTATACTATAATAGTTGAGTATTAATATACTAACATAGAATACTAATTATGTCAATAATTATTAAAATAAATGTTTTGGATTCAATCGAATCTGAGTTGAGTAGGGATCAGCTAGACTTTGGATAATATCTCGCAGCTCAAAGAATTTACCGTAGCCTTTAGGGTATTTGAGGAGAACATGGTAGCTAAACATGCCTTTGCGCTTCAAGAACCTTGCTGGATAGGGATAGGTAACAGACACACCATCATGTCCATGGGCTAGCTGCTTCTTGAGCTCGGTGTGGAGTATTTTGGCGTTATCCCAAGATTTGTCCTTGTTTCTCATTTGAATTGTCATGAGAATAATATTGCTATACGGAGGGAATTGGAACAGCTCACGATTCTTAGACTCTTTACTCAAAAAACCTTCATACCAATTATGCAACGTATAACCATCTTGATTAAGCTTCACCAGCTCCTCAAACATATCCGAATCATTTTTGGTATCCAGGATTAGTTCCTGATCAGAATTCGTTGCTTTGACCAGCTCAGCCAGAGATTTACTAATGTCCTCGTAGACCAAATAATCAGGGCTAGCTAGCATATTATGCGCATTTATCAAAACAATTTTATCGTAGAAAGAATAGTCTAAACCCGGATCCCAGATTCGTGTCGTGGCCGCAATAGAATGCTCAATGTTTTTGTGTCGTTTATCCAGTCTCATAATCACCTCATCAGGATACAGAGTCTGCAGCTGGACTTCAAGCTCATCAATCCCAGGAGCAGCCGATATAAGATTATGTGAGTGACACTCACCGCACTTCTTAGGAAAGTTATAATATGCCTGACACTGATGACACACCAGCTCCATATTCTTATCCCACGTTCGGTACGTGACTAGATGAGCATCACAATTCTCACAGTCAAATACATAATTACATTCTTTGCATTGAGTAATCTGATACAGACCACGCCGCGGATGAATAAAAAGAATCTTTGGTTGCATAAGCTCCAGGATACACCAAGAAAGCAAATAACACAACTTATTTAAACTATAACCCCCATAAAAGAAACACCACACTAACTATAAGCAAAGTGTGGTGTTTTATATAAAGTATTTTAGCTGCTACAACGGACAGTAGGGAGCTTGACTTTATCTTCGAATCGCTCAAATACATCCTCGATACTTGGTTCTTCTTCCTGCACGAAGATCACCACATCTCCAAGAAAGTCTTGAGGTAGTTCTTCTTCCATCTCCTCATCTTCGCTCTCTTGCTCAGCTTCTTCCTCCTGTGCAAAGGCTTCAATAAACGGATCCCAGAGCTTCTCTTGCTCAGCTTCTTCCTCGCGCTGTTGTGTAAGAGTAGACTGCTTATCAAACAAAGTTTCTAGATCTAGTAGGTTAAACTCATCAATGGTTCTCCTTCTGTAGAAAACAGCTCCAGTTTGGTCGGAAGTATAGACCCAATACTCTGAGTTTTCGTCTGGAAGTGGCAAAAAATCACCTTTGGTTATGGTTTTTTGTGGCCAAAGAGTTTGATCCAATCGATACCCTAAGAAGCCGTCTTGAGTTCCTAAGTTGTTGATACCGTAGTATTTAAGCACATCTCCACCGCGGATACCAGCCCAGCGTACATGCACAACCTGATCGAGACCACCAGCTATATATAGAGGCCGTTCAGCAAGTGTATCACTACATTGACTTTGTAGAGAGTTATCTTGAAACTTAGATTCCGAAAAATCAACTTGATCTCCTTCCACTATAAGTTGTAGACGGAAATAATGGTTGGCATAGTCAGGTCTTCTTAAATTTGCAGGAGTTGTAGAGTATACACGAGCAACAAATACAAAAATTGGAGTAATGATTAGCACTACAAGAAGTGAGAACCAAAGTAATGAATTCTTTAACATAAGTAATAAATTAAGTAATATTGAATATACTATAGCTTATAAAATACATATTGTCAAGTATATAATATTTCCAAATTTTGTGAACAGCGCTCAATATAGTATAGATAGCAAACAATCTAAAAACTAAATTGATAAAATATATTATAATAATTCTTAGATTATTTACAGCTCATATACAGTTCTCAGTTAATGTAGAACTCTCTAAAGGCTCTGTTTGAGAGAATTTATACAGACCATATATCTGGATCGGGTTTAAGGGTGGTATAAAAGTGAAAAAATATAATCAAAGCAAAAATAGCAACATTCTTTTATAGATATGAAAAATTTTAAAATTCGATAAATTATAGACTCCATAATTGCTCTCTAAGAGCTTTTTGCAATCTTTTTGACCAAGTGACTAGTGACTCAAAGATAACGTTTAATAGATAAAAGGTGTTTTTCGCTAAATTAGCTTATAATTATCTCATCTTCACCGCCTTCTACCATAATATCTTGTTCTTTTTTACCCAAGTGCTTGAGAAGGTTGTCGCTAAGAAGGGAGTATTCATCGTAACGGTTTTGTTTGCGGGTAAGCTTAATCTTGGCTGTATTTCTAGATTCGTTATCTTCCAACAACTGCTTAAGTGTATCTTGCTCATAGTGAGAATATAAGCGAACCGAGGGTAGGGTACTTACATAAAATAGAGGGCATTCGTAAGTCTTTGCCGCCACAAAGGCCAGATCTCGAGCATCGTAATAAAAACTATTCTGTTCTTGAATATACATTGAATTAGCCTCATCCATGATTACCAAGGCCTGTAAGTTGGAGTAGGGTAAGAATAAGCTAGAACGAGTGCCAAATATAATTTGAAGTGAGTTTTTCTCTTTTTTTAACTTCGCTTTTTGTAGTGTATTTTGCGAAGTAAGATTCATAAGAGAGCGGATCACATCTTTAGATTTTTTGGTAGGTTTTCCACTATACATATCTATATTTATAGCCAGTATATCGAATAAAGAGAGTAGGGACTTAATTTCATTTTGGGTTTCTTCACTATTAATAATACCTGTATATATTTTATCTAAATATTTAATCTCTGGGAATATAATAACCATCTGTCCTT
>CALITC010000015.1 GCA_938041505.1 uncultured Patescibacteria group bacterium
TTCATATGTAAAATATTTATATAGTTGTGATAATAATTATAGCAAATAAAGTATTATTTATCAAGTAATGCTTGTACTGTTTTTTGCCTTGTGTATAACATGAAATATCGTAAGGGGATTGTGGTTTGTTGTCGAGGGTTAAACGTAAATTTGGCTTTCTTGATAAAATTCGAGTACTTTATCCAAATTCCGCACAATATACTCAAGCGGAATCATATTTTGCTTAACGGTACCGCTCGACAACTCTTGATAGTCAGCACCCAAAAAAATCTGAACATCTTCCATTCCATTCTGCAACAAATCTTCATAATATACCTTCATCAAAGATCCAGGCAATACCTGCGAAATATACTTCTCCTCCCATTCATTCATCTTCTCCATGTATGTTTTGAAATGCACCAAATTGATCTCCACCGTATCAAAAACTCGCGATTCATTCCGCTGCGTTTGCCAATAGTTATTATTCGAAGCCAGTACAAACGAAATATATGTTGCTACTACATCTCGCCGTTTAAGATACAATACCTTGGTATTTCCGTTATCTAGGAGCCAAGGCCATAGACTATACTTCTCGTAATCATCCAGTTGAAAAAGATGTAATTTGAAACCAGACCTTGGCTGCTGCATAAGCCGGCTAACAAAACCAATAGGATCAGATTCTCGGAGCTTAAGATCACTACCAACAGATGCAATATCAGTTCCAATCGCGCCATAACGAGGCTTATTTATTGCTAACAGCTCCCCATAACAGGTAAGTTTTGAGTGAGAATTAAGCAGGCTTTGTAACCAAGTTGACCCAGTACGCGGCTGCGAGACCACCAAAAAATTTGGAGCAGTCGACACCTCTCTATTTTTCACAATCCCAGCTCCAAGCTCCTGCCGAAGTAGTCGTACCCATTTTATTTGATGTCGCAATACTATACTTTGCAGGTAAAATAGTTCACTAATCTTAATCGCCTCCTCCACCCTCCCTAAAAGCAGTAGAGATTTGGCCTGCAAAAAGTACACATACGCTCGATACCGCTCACGATCATACGGCAAGCCTGTCTTTGCAAAATCTGGCTCATCATATCCTTCAAGCACTTCTAGAACCTCTTCGTACTTATCGTTCACAAAGAAGTAGTCTGCAAGCACCAATGGATTAACCTGAACATCACTCTGATAAGCCTCTACCAGCTGGCTCATGGTTTCTTTGTTTTGATCCACCATCGCCACCGCACTGAGTTGGTTAAGAACATAATACCTAACCTCAGTGTTTAGGTTGATTTTCAAGATATGATGACCTATTTCACTCGCTTTATTCAATTGCCGCACGGTAATCCAGTCGTTCAAAATACAAACCTGAGAGTAGATATGCAAAGAATCAAGATCGTAAGACTTTAATTGCTCGCTTCGCAAATTAACCCCAATGTTGTTATACACCTCAAGTTCAGAATACTCTACAATGGAATTGTCTTTAGGTTGCAGAAGCTGGTAGCCATCAAAAAGTAAGTGCTCAGTATCCACAATCCACACTCGCTTAGACCAAATCCGCGGCTCGGAATTGAATCCATATCTGTTGACGTAATTTACCGCCAAAACAGGCACCTTAGAGTTTAAAAATTCTGGTATAGCACCAATCAAATCCTGACTTAATTGATCTCCAAGTCTAACCACCATCACACTATCGTAAGCTTTTGATTTTTGCTTTATACAGCTCTCAATATCAGCTACAGCCATATAATCCACCCCCAAAACAAGCTCCTCAACTGGAGAAAGTGTCTGTAATTGCTGAAGAGTTGCGGACCGATAAGCTGGAGCCTCAATATCAACTATCAAAAAAGTGATTAATGATTTCATTCCAGCACACCATATCATTAATCGTGTATAACCGCAACCATCATGTATAAATTACAAAAAATTGGTTGACAATCATTCAAATAGATTTAACTATTCTAACACAAACCAAAAGCAAATTTCAGAGCAAAACAGTATGTTAAGTTCTCCTCGGTTTCAGTACAGTTCAGTTACACTTTTATTTGCACTTACACTAGCCACCTGGGTAGTAGGAGTGCATCTTCATACATAAAAAAACTTATTGAATTTTTAAACACAACAACAAATTTTTTTTATTCCTAGATATAATTATAATTCTGGGAATTTTGTCCTTATGACATAGTTGACAAAGTATGAATTTAGAGACAATTATTATCATCAATATGAGCATAGAAATCTCAAACCAACCGGACATCAAAGAAATTCAAAATCTCTACAAAACTCATACTGTGAAGGAAATTATCGAGTTTTTTTTGAATAAAATAGACAAAGACGATACAAAAATCCAAGGAGCCGTCAGATTAAATACTGAACTCGCCTTACAGATTGCCGAAGAGCTCGATAAAAAATTATCTAATTCAACTATCGACCAACTTATACAGAAGCAACCATTGTTCGGAGTACCTTTTGCGCTCAAAGACAACATCTTAGTTGAAGGTCAACCACTCACCGCCCAGTCGAAAATTCTAGATGGTTACACCGCAAGTTACAGCTCAGATGTGTACAAACTTCTCGAGGAAGCCGGTGCGGTTCTGGTTGCTCAAACCAATATGGATGAGTTCGCTTTTGGCTCTTCTACAGAATTCTCAGGCTTTGGCCAAATCACCAAAAACCCGCACGATTTGGAACGAGTGCCAGGAGGAACTTCCGGAGGTTCAGCAGCAATGATTGCCGCCGGGATGTTACCATTTGCTATCGGCACTGACACGGGAGGCTCCATTCGCCAACCAGCCAGCTTCACGGGAACTATTGGTATAAGGCCTACTTATGGAACAATCTCTAGATATGGCATAGTCGCCTCCACTTCTTCATTCGATCAAGCCGGACCAATTGCCAACTCTCTTGCTGACAACCAACTAGTATTAAACATACTGCAACAAACTAGTGACAAAGATCAAACATCAATTAACAAACCAATAGCGGAAGATAAAAAAAAGATTAAAATCGGCATTCCTCAAGAGTTTTTTGGAGACGGTTTGGACCCACAAGTAAAAGAAATTTTTGACACTGTGATCGCAAATAACAAAGAGAATTTTGAATTCGTTGAAGTTAATTTATCAATGTCAAAATACTCTCTTGCAGTGTATTATATTTTGCAGACTGTAGAAGCCGCCGCTAATCTAGAGAGATTTGACACAGTGCGTTATGGCAACACATCGGATCATCCAAATCAAGAGTTATTCTTTGACGGAAGGTCTCTATTCGGAGAGGAAGCGAAACGTCGAATCATGCTTGGAACCTATACCTCAAGTGCTGGTTATTACGACGCATACTACAACAAGGCTTGCCAAGTAAGGGAAAAGATCCGCTTAGACCTCCAAGAAGTTCTGGAGCAAGTAGACGCCTTAATAATGCCAGCTTCTCCCTTCCCAGCATTCAAGATCGGCGAAAATGCGAGCAACCCCATGAGTATGTACCTAGCAGACATCATGACAGTAACACACCCAATTACCAGAGTCCCAGCCTTAGTGATACCTGGAGGCACTGTTATAGAGCGTGAAAAAAAACTACCTGTTGGAATTCAACTAGTCGGTGCAGAAGGAGAAGAAAATACTTTATACAGGATTGCTAACACGATATCTAATAGATAATGTTGACAAAGTGTATATAATGTAATAACATCACTCATATTGATATAGAGGTATAAAACATGGATCCAATAATTACCACAGGATTGGGGAAGAGAGAACTCAAACCACTAGTATATGCTTTTGGTTACAATATAATTCTTCAAAGTCTTCCACCGTGGAATCTTCTTAAAAAACACTGTACGGATAAAAGCGCACTCACGGAATTACGAAAGAATGCAGGCAGTTTTTTTGAAGAACAAACAGAGCTCTATGAAACCAAAACTCTACAAGGAGTAAAAGATTCATTACTCGTTATAGCCGAATATTTAAGCTCCGAACAAGGTCTATATGGATTTTACAAAAATATAGACAACCAGGATAACGAGCTTAGCGATGGAATCCTTGAAGAAAATGAAAAATTCAAAGAGTCAATTAAACAATTCTCTTTGGATAAAGGAATTTATGAAGACTGTAATTATGTAATTGAAGTTTTAAATAAATATTTCTTTGAATTAAACATATACCGTAACAATTACTAAATTAATGTCACATCCATGACACCTATTAATAAGCTGTGTTTTCGCACTGCTTTTTTTATATATTTTGACATTTTTCGACCTTGAGAGTAATATAAACTCAATATATGACCAAGAAATTAGACAAAGATACCGTTCGTAAAATCGCCCATCTTGCCAGGTTAAGCCAAAACCCTTCAGATGAATTTTTAGAAAAATACAGCACCGAATTGGGAGCTATTCTAGAATACGTGGATAAGCTCCAAGAAGTCGATACTACTGGTATCAAACCAACCGATGGCATCCGAACTATCCAGGTCAACCAATTGCGCGAAGACACACCTCCTTCTGATCAAGAAGAGTATAACCGTATTAGAGAGAATATTATTGCCAACTTCCCTACAAAACAAGGAGTACTCTTAGAATTACCAGGAATTTTTGAGAATTCATAAAATCAGCCGCTGCGTAGATCAAAATTAATATACAATATATGCAATCGATAACTGAAGATCGCAAAAACCCACGTTATAGATTCCTAGAAGGAAGCATTGGATACGCATCTATAAGTATATTAATATTCGTCTTTGTCATTACTATCATCAACCCAAGCGCTACATCAGTATTGTTAATTATCTGCAGTTTATTATGGCTACTTAAATACACATTGAATGTAATGTACACGATCTATAGCTATCAACGTCTGAGAAGGTGGGAAAAACTTGACTGGGTTGAATTCATCAACGATGTCCAGCATCAACCCAAAAAAGCATTCCAGACACTTGATAAGTTCCAACATCAACACAAATCCAAATTAAACTGGGTATCAGAGATTGAAGGGTATAAACAAGGACTAATAGAAGCTCAAGACACTAAATACTCAAAACCATTAGATATATACCAATTCGCAACCTTTTCCATCTACAACGAACCGCCTGAAGTCCTGGCAAAATCGCTGGAGTACATCTTTAACTCGGGCTACCCTCTTGATAAAATATGTGTTTTTGTTTCCCAAGAGCAACGAGCAGGAGAAGTAATCAACAACACAACCAAAGATTATGTTGAGAAACTCGATTGGACAACAACTCATGATTTCTTAGAAGAAGACCTGGAGATTGTCTATGCTAAACATAAATCCTTACAATATTCTAATTCAGAAGCCAAGAAAACCAAACTAAGCAAAACCAAACTCAATATATTTTTTACACAACACCCTGACGGACTCGTCGGAGAAATCAAAGGGAAAGCGAGTAATGAGGACTGGGGTACTAGACAAGCAAGCCTCTGGAGCAAAGCACGTGACATAGACCCTGAGATGACCATGGCAACAAGCCTCGATGCAGATTCACACATTGGTAAATACTTCTTCCACAATCTCGTCTTCCGATACATTACCACCAAAGATAAGTTGCGATCCGGATACCAACCTGTGCATGTTTATTCCAACAATTTCTTCCAGGTTCATGTCATTCCAAGACTTATCGCAACCCAAACTGGAATATCGAATCTAACCAACCTCACTCTAGAAGGTGAAAATCCTTTCTTTGCCATCTACGCCTTACCCCTTACTACGCTTCAAGAAGTAGATTTTTGGATTCGCGATGTTATCGCCGAAGATGCTATGCTTTTCAACAAATGCTTGATACATTTTGATGCTAATTTTACAGTCTACTCTTTCTACGGAATATTCGAAGGAGACGCCCTCGAAGGAGAGACATTTATTCAATCGCTCGTCGGACAATACAAACAGTTACAGCGTTGGGCCTGGGGTGGAGTCGAAGATTTTCCCTACATATACAAAAATTTCTTCTGGACCGAGAGAGGTCAAAAAATAGACCTTCGCAAACGCCTTCGCTGGGTCTACCTCAAATTCTCCAACCACCTCTTTTGGTCGTCAGCACCACTATTATTCTCAGTTGGTATGATTCTGCCATCACTGCTGGGTGGTCGAGCGTTTAGACAGAATCCAGCCTCACAAAACCTTAGCTTGTTTTCGACTTATTTCTCTTGGGCTTCATTTATTTTTATCTTCACATTCGCGTATATAACACTCTTCTATTTTGCCCGCAAAGCAACCAAAGGCAAGCGATTAACATTCTGGCAATCACTCGCCGCCATTTCTCAATTTTTAATCTCGCCAATTATTTTTGGATTAATTGGGATACCGGCGCTTGATGCACAAATCAAAGGAATACGCAGTAAATATCTAGGTTATTGGGTAACACCAAAAAAATAATACTTTTGGATAATATTTTGACCTTTTACGGCTTGCAAGCTATAATTACTAGAATACAACCCACCTATGGCCACTGAACTCAAACCAAAAAATAATTTTTTAGACGATCCTAAGAAAATCAACCTGAGCACAATTAACCAGGAAAGACTTCAAAGAATGAATCGTGTAAGGGAAGACCTAGATCACCAATTCGAAGAAAAAACCACTCAGGAAGCAGCAAATAGTGCTCACATGCCTTATGTAAACCTTATAGGGTTTGCCATTAACACCACCGATCTCAAACACATGGATGCCAATGATGTTGAGGCATATTCGATGGGTGTATTTGGAGTGAGGCACGATATGTATTTTGTTGCCACCAGAAGCCTAGATCTCAATTATACCAATCCCGTTCTTGATGAAATAAGAGACAAAGGTAATACTATCAAGCTCTTCCACTGCTCTCCTCAAAGTCTCAAAAAGTTATACAAGACCTACCTGAATGTCCTACAAGAAGAGAGCGCAAGTGACGACATAGATATCGAACAAAGCGACAACCAAGAAGGTGTAGACTACGACCTTAAGTATATTCAAGGGCTCATTGAAAACGCTTCAACCTCAGAGATAATTGAAATCATGCTAACAGCCGCACTCAAGAATAACGCCTCTGACATCCACCTTGAACCTGAAAAAGATATCTACAATTTGAGATTGCGTTTAGACGGTGTGCTTCATACTTTCGCTAAGCTACCAAAAGAAATGCAACACACAATTGAGAGTCGCCTCAAGATAGTTACCAAACTCAAAATCAACGTCAGTAACGTACCTCAAGATGGTAGATTCTCATTCTTTTTTGATGATAAAGAAATTGATGTCCGTGTCTCAATGCTTCCAACTAATTACGGATACTCTATTGTAATGCGTTTACTCGGAACAGGAAATGTAAGCTTGGTATTAGAAGATCTTGGATTCACTGGCCTAGCTAAAGAGAGAGTAGAAAAAGCTATCAGCAAACCTCAGGGTATGATCCTTAACACAGGACCAACTGGAAGCGGTAAAACTACAACCCTCTATGCGTTCTTGAACCAACTCAACAACAGCGAAACCAAGATAATTACTTTAGAAGACCCTATCGAATACAGACTTCCAGGAATCTCACAAACCCAAATCGAGAAGTCTGCTGGGTACACTTTCTCCTCTGGTTTACGCTCAATTTTAAGACAAGATCCGGACGTAGTCATGGTTGGAGAAATCCGCGACAACGAGACTTCCGAAATCGCAGTTCAAGCGGCTTTGACTGGTCACTTATTGCTCTCCACCCTCCACACCAATGACGCAGCTGGAGCCATCACAAGGCTTATGGAGCTTGGAATCCATGGTTATATGATATCTGACGCCCTTTCTGCAGTAATCGGACAACGCTTATTAAGAAGAATTTGCACCCACTGTAAGCAAGAGCACACCCTAAAACCGGAGAGACTAGCTGAGGTCGAAGAGGAATTAAACAAAATACCTGAAGGTGCTAAAGTGAACATTCCTAATGAACTAATATTTTATACCTCTCCAGGATGTGAGAAATGTAACGGTGTTGGGTACAAAGGTAGAATCGGAGCTTACGAAGTGCTCAATGTCACAGAAGGATTGAAGCACTTGCTCTCTCAACCCCACGTATCCGTACAGGACGTACGCAAAGTTGCAGCCGAAGAAGGTATGATCACCATGTTCCAAGACGGTATTCTTAAGGCTTTGAACGGTATCACAGATATCAAAGAAATCTACGAAAATATATCAATTTAATTAATTTTATGCAAAACATACAAAATTTTTCCGAAGAGTAGAATGCGTATTACTATTTTTATAAAATTACTCAAGGCGCGATATAATGGTTCAAAAAACAAGCTATTTTTACGAATGAACTGCAATATAGCTTCAACCATAGCGTTTTTTTTAAGAAAGCTAAACGGTGAAGTTACATATGGCATACCAGAAATGTCCGACCACTTTAGCGCTAATACAAAATCGATTTTCTTAAAAATATTTGTTTTCAGATAATCTCACAATGGAGTCTCGAGATTGGGGAAATTATTAGAAATGATAATTAGACTTGACATTACTAAAATATTCCGGCAACCTTAGAAGGTTATATAATTGAGCTGTAAAGGTTTTGAATGAAATAAAAAAAGAGATATGGTTAACGTTCTTATTCGTTTCTATATTTTTCATATCGCATTCCGAAATTGTAAAAATACCAACTGCCATTGCTTCTTCCAAGGTCTTAGGATGCAAAGACACCACTGACCTCGAAGGTGCTTCACTCACGTTAGAGTGTAGCAACAACGGCGAGAAAAAGCTAGTATCAATTAAAAACACAAACCAGAAATTAAAAATTGAAGTATCCTTAGAGCATAGCTCTACCAAGGATGAAGATATCGTTGTTCTAAACTTAAATAATAATTTTGACTCCTTCTCTCTTGAGAACGAAGTCGAAGAAGTAGAAGTAAAAGTAATACATGAATAAAACAAACAGGGTCGTACAATGTACTGACCCGCATTTTTTTAACAAAAAAAATAAGCCTATCAAGAAAATTCAATTGCATTAAGGATTATAAACCACTGGTTAGACTATGTGGAAATCGATATAAATTTTATAATCATAATTAAAACCATACTAAGATATCAGATTTAAGCCCTCTATCACCAATCGCTTTAGCATATTCTCCTGGTTATATTTTTTTGCATTAAGAACTCGCTTAATAGCCTGGGCAATGCGAGGTTGAGGATTCTGTTCGTAGAACTTCTCGAGATAGATCTGCAGCTGCCAGAGCCACAACTCGAGCTCATTACGCTCAAGTTTATTGATATTTTCTATACTTATGGATTGTTTGGCGATGAGATTTTTCACGGTTTCTGCAGGGTTAGGTAGTTTTGTTTTTACTTTCTGCGACAAAATCGGTGGAAGAAGCTTAAAAACTAACTCACTAGGTAAAGGTAGTACTTGTGACCTTGATTTGATAGTCGTAATTATTGTTGAAACATCGTGTACAAACAATACCAAATGAGCATTGTGTGGCGGCTCCTCAAGTAAGCGCAACATACCTTCTTGGAGCTGCTCTGAGTAGGAACTCAAATTCCCTAAAAATATCAACGTAGGCTGTTCGTAATTCTCATACAGCTCAAGCACTCGCAATCTAAACTCTTGCTTCTTCTCATAATTATTGACCATAACTTGTCGATTATGTAATAATGAATCCCATTCTTGCTCCAAAGATTGATTATCAAAGCTAGTTGAAAAACCTTTTTGTAATTTACCTGCAAAGAAGTCGTGCGCGACAATTTTTTGCAAAAGAACTTCGTCAACATATGTATGCGTTACCAATAACAACGCTTGCGAAATAAAAGACATATTTTAAAAATTAAAACCGGCAAAATTAATCCGTTTGCCATTCGGCAGAGTTACCTGAGAAACCTCAAGAACACCACTGGCGGCTTTCCAGAATACACGCCGATCTTTAGAGTCATTTTGCGTAAGAACGTAAAAATCTTTATATGTTTCGACTGAAGAAGCTCTACTTAAGATATTTCTGAATTCTAAATCAGTATGAGCTCCATAAACCTCGTTTAAAGTCATTTTTGAATCAAAATACAAAGATAACACTTCGGTCTTTGGAAAGTCCTTATAAGCTCTATAGTGATTGTAGATTGTCTCTGAATCAGCAGAAGTGTCAACCGAGCGAGCATCTTTGGCAATCATTTTACAAAATGTAGCCTCGGAAAACTGCTGGCGCTTTGGAGAGTATTTTTCTACAAGAGATTCTCGATCTAGAATTTTTAGTGCAACTGCCAGTGCCCACTGCCGAACACCAAGATCAATAAACTTATTCATCATTGATATAAAGGTATCTTGCTTAGCAATCTGTACCGGACTTTGCAAGTATATATCCCCAGAATCCATTTTTTGTGCAACATCGATCCAGCTCAATGCAGTGCTAGAATCATCGTTTAAAAGTGCAGCTTGAACTGGCGTAGGCCCTCGATATTCAGGCAATCTAGATGGGTGCCAGTTAATCAACCCGTATTTATGCGATTCTATAAGATCCATCGGCAGTATCTGACCGTAAGCAGCTACGATCCCTAGGTGATACGACCCAAGATTATTATACTCCTCAACAACAGACTTAATCGAAGCAGGTTGAAATAGCTGAATTTTGTTGTTTAGAGCATATTGTGCTATGCTATTACGTACAATCTTTTTGCGATTGAGTCTATCAGGCTGCGTGACAACCAAAGACAAGCGAATTGGGATATCAAGCTCAGGACTATCAAATTCAGACACACTTAGAACTTTACGATATTCGGAATCAACCGGCAATTCATTAAATTGCTTCAAAGCCAACCCACCTAGACTCTTACCCTCTTCTGAATACACAGCTTCCAGAAGCGGCAATACAAAGTAAGCCGAACCATAAAAAACAATATTTAATGACTTCATGCATCAAGTAATGGCTATCTTGAGAGAATAGTCAAACCATACCCTATATCAAATCCACAATAAAACTAGCACAGTCAATGACACAGTCTTACAAGTGTGGCTTATAAATAGGATAGGGAAAGTAAGCATACAAAAAGCGAAGTCTAAATTACGAAGTTAAAATTAACTACAAAACTTTACAAGGTGAGTAATTGGCTTTATGTTCATACAATATGCCTAATTTAAACCCATATCCATTATATCAAAAGTATTTCCGCAATCCTAAAACTAAGCTCATAGTTATCATAGCAACAATTTTATATATAGTATCACCAATTGATATTATCCCAGAATTTCTTACACCAGTGTTGGGGGTCGGTATTCTCGACGATGGAGTTGTAATTGTTATGTTTGTATTAGAGATCCTCAACTGGATAAGCAGCAAAGACAACAAGAATACCGAAACTCGTGAAAATAAATAGCCTAGTAATAGTATAGCATATATTGCAATATATGTTAATTCCCTACACTAACGGTAGGGGAGCTTTAACCTATTCCAGACCTCCCCTTGCCTGCATAAATATGCCTTATCCGCCGGATTTGCAAGTAAGTTTTCGACAACGATTTCACTAAAGATAGTGTTCTGCGATCCTTTGACCCAAAACCAGCCCCCTGCTCTAACTGTATCCTCAAAAAAATGCTGACTTATACTCCCTGCCCGCCTGTAGACTTTGAACAAATCAGAACCAAATCGAAGAAAACTTGCCTCCCCTTCTGTTTTTTTCACATGATCATCAAGTTTTAACCACTCTTCTCCAAGCAAATATATATCTTCAATATACTCTCCATACTCCGCTGATATCCTAGTTAAATCCTCTAAAATTTTTTTATGTTCAACTTGAGAAGATGGACCTAATTCACGCATCTCCCCAAGCACAAAGGTGTGTTTTGGAGCCATAGCATAAGGCTCAGGAAGCACCCCTTCTCTACTTTGGGCAATATATGTACTACAGACCTCTTCAAAAATCCCAAGAAAGCTAAGTAAACTAGCCGGATCAGAGTTATAGCTACTATCAATGACTGTTGAACCATAAATACCATTAAACTTACCATATCGGCCATTAGGCAGCTCTATTTCATGCAGAGTATTCTGAAGTATATTCTCAGGGATATTATAATAAGCAGCTATTATATTTAGCATAGTAACATTTTTTCCGAAAGTTAAAGGCAACAAGTATCTACTATTCACTTCAAAACCATCAACAGCTAGAGTAAAGTTTGCACCCCGTCGAGGAGTAACCTCTTTCTTAATGGGGCTACACCCTTTTTCAGAATATAACAATTTGTTATCAATATCCCCTATATTTGTTGGGATAATATAACTCTTCGTTAATGATAGTAATTTAAGCTGCTCTAAAGTAATATTACGCAAAACACTGTCAAAAGCCTTGTTTTGAAGCTTAGAAGTCCACAGCTCCGGTAAAAATTCTTGAAAATTTCCAAAAGCAGACTGATCAAATTCTATATCAAAACCTAATGTGTGCTCGTAGGTAAAATTAGCCAACAAAACAATGTCTACGCCAGGAGAAAAAATCTCTAAGAATTGCTCCATTTCTCCTTGCCGATCAACACCAATTTCGTAAACTATAACTGATTCCTCCTCTAACTTTAGAGCTCCAAAAAACAAAAATATATACCCTCTGATCAAAAACCATACTTTTAGTAACTTTCCAAGCCTACCATCAAAATTTAATTCAAAATCTGCAAGCATCATGGTAACCCCTGTAATCGAATTAAGACACGCCTCTTTCTTTGCACCTGTAAAGACCTGCATTCCTGCCTTCTCAAACAATGACTTAATCATCATCGTAAGAGTGCTCTTCCCTGCTGTACCAGCTACCAAAATAATCTTAAGATCTTTTGAATATTTATTAGTATAAACTTGCCGGTATTTTTGTAGCAGTTTTTTAGCAAGAGATATTGCTAATTTTGATGTCCAAGAAGATTGTGTAGAAGCCATAACTAATTATTAGACTGTAGTTTATCGTCATTATTTTGGCAATGGCTCGACTAACCCTCACCTACCTTACCACAACTAAAAATACAGAAGTGTTTATATTGTATTTTTACGATATAAATCAAAACAAAACTACTTTTATTGCACAAAACTAAATTATTGTGTATACTTATAATGTTACTTATAAAAAAACAAATAAGTAGTATTTTAATAATGAATCGGCACTTCACGGAATATCCTGGAGTAACGGAAGTTTTTCCAAAAATTTTGCCCATTCATAATTGGAATTAAAATGCACACCAATAAATAAAAATATGACAAATAAAAAAATAAACTTTAAACGATACGTATTATTCGTTACAAGCTTAGCTAGCTTTGTAGCTGTGCCAGCTCTTGCTGCAGTATTAGTTCAAAACTTTATGACTTTTGAAATGGTTGTGGAAAATCCACCTATTCTTAAGCTTCAAGGTGCTGATGCTGACTATGACGGCGATGCTGATGACGCTACAGGATTCTTGCAAGTAGATCTTGGAGAGACTATTTCCAACGAAGACTCTACTGTTGGAGCGGCAGGTACAGATACCCTCCTCTCTAACGAGCAGATTACTTTCACTTGTTTCACTGGTGACCGTGTTTACTATACTGATGTTATTCAGTTACAGAACACAACTGCCGGAGAATCTTGGGATGTTAATCTTGTGATTGAGCCTACTCTAGCAGCTGGCAGCACACAGACATCTACAACAGGTCTTGCTGATGCTGATGAAAACGCTGACATTTGGATGTTTGCATCTTCTGCAGACTCTACAACAGCAGTTACAAGTCGGCCAAACCCTAACGGTGGTGTTTTGGCAGATTGGTATGACAGCTCTGACACAGTTAAACCACTTCACTTAGAAATTGTGAACGGCACTGCTTCAGTTCTTACTGCTCAAACTGGTAAATTCACCTTAGCAGCAGGAGAACAAAGTCAACTTGCTCTTGTAGCAGACTGTGATCCTAACATGGCTAATGGCGACACCCTAACGTTCAACGTTACTGTAGAAGCTACTCCTAACTAGGACTATTCAACGATTAACGGAATTAACGACCCATGATGGGTCGTTAATTTTTTGAGTAGAGTTGGTTAATTAAAGTTATATTTTAAAGTTTCTAGACATCAACCAAAAAGATGTGTATACTTATAACATCTCAAAACAAAGACACAAACACAAAAACACAAAAAAATGTTCGAGAGGTTCAAAAATCAGATTTTATTTCTGTGGATATTTACTGCCTACTTTCCCTATTTGCAAGCATTAAATGGTCTAGCACCCAAGCTCAAAATTCCGAGAGTAATCTGGCGTAACAAAGTAATGGCTACTGTAGTGGCTCTAGTTGCGTTACTTGGCATTTCAAGTAACTCTGCCTTAATCAATATTGTTGAGGCACTATTTCATGTGCAAAACTTTGCCAAAGCAGAGGCTATTGTAGAACCAGGTATTACTATTTATAAATACGAAACCGAAACCACCACCACCCTCACCGACAAAGCAGAATTCGAAACCGGATCAAGCACGACAAACCAGTTCGAGACAGGTTTTGACGATATTATAGCCTTTGATGACACAGATGATTATTTTACCCTTAACCATTACGGTGCGAATGAACCTAATACAGATCAAAACGGAGATTGGTGGGACGACGATACTGACGATAGTACCAAATACAACTGGAAATATAGACAATGCTTTGATATCGACCATACAGCAGGAACAACAAACTTAGTCGAATACCAGCTTTATCTCGACTTTGATACCGTCACAGAAATATCAGGAGGAAGAATGCAATCTGAAGGTCAAGACATTCGCTTTGTCGATACTTCAGGTAACTTAATTGATCACTATATTGCAGATGAAATTAACACCAATACGACAAGAATTTGGATTCAACCGGACTTGATAACTGCAGGCACAACAAAAACTTACTGTATGTACTATGGTAACCCCTCCGTAACAAGCACCTCAAACAGAGAGGCTGTCTTTACCTATTCGAATAAAGAAGACCTCTACGCCGTATTAGCCGAAAACGCAGACGGTGATACAATCAATTTTGGTAGCTATGTAGATAATAACGATATAATTGTTGACTCTTACAATCAAAGCTATGATCAGTACGAAATCAACTCTGTATCAGGAACTGGATCAGTCGCTGGAAATAGCGATATCAGAGCTAATGGACCAATACAAGCAACTATCCAAGGCAGTAATATAGATTCTGTAGTTCCAATTTCTAATGCTGGATTAGAGTTTACCTATCGTATGGATAGAGGTGCCCATATTCTAGACTTTGTAGCTCCACGCTGCAGTGCAAATGTAGAAATATACAACACCACCAATCTTGGCGCAGTTGTAGCTGGAGGTTCCTTTACCATACCGACAGCAGGCTCTTACACTTGGAATGAAGCTGTTGAGGATGCAAATGCCTTTGCTAACGATGATGCTGTATATATTACTTCTACCAATGGATGCCCTATTTTGGTTAACCACCGCTCAACCGCTAATGCAGACACTTTCCCAATGTTTCCTTCATCAAGCGAAGATTGGTATGGAGTTGGTTCAAACACCCTTGAACTCTCTTCAAACACAACAACCACCCTTTCAATCTTTGATTCTGGCGCGAGCTCACCTACAAACGTAACTTTGAATGCCGCAAATGATTATCACACCACAGATACCGGAGCTGGATCTCAAGGTACTCAACCCTCACAAAGAATTGTAGTAACTTCGGGAGGAGGAATTGGAGCCAAATCTCTCGCTGATAGCGACGGTGGAGAGTCAGCTACATTCTTGCCTCGTTCTGAAATGGATACCAAGTATATCATTCCAGAAGCTGCAGAATACCTAGCAATTTCTACAATCGCCGGTGCCAATACAACCGTAGAGATATACAATAACGCCAGTGGCTGTGCATTTGGAGGGGGTGCTCCAGACCAAACTGCGTCTGCAAACTCAACTAATGACTACCCTGGTTTCGTAAGATTTACCGCTATCCCTGCTGGGGCGTGTGTAGTATCCAACCACCCTATCGCTCCTTACTATGAAAAAGAAAGTGGCGATGATGAAACCAGCCTCTGGAGCTGGAAACAAGGTAGGCAAAGAGTTCAAGTTGACCCAACTACAAGTATTGGAACTGTTGAAGCCGGAGCTTGGAATCTCGGAACCGGAGATACCTGGAACTCAAGACTGCCCGTCACAATCACCAACAACGTCGGAGCGGCCATTGCAGAATACCCTATTAGAGTGCCTCTTACTGGTCAAACCGACCTACTTACCAATGCTCAAGCAGATGGAGGGGATGTTCGTATAGCAGGTGCACAAGGTGACGGGACCGACAATCAAGACTACTATTTAGAAGAATTCAACAACTCATTTGCCGGCGATGGAGACCTTTGGACACAAACAACAGTAGCGGGAAACTCCACTCAAACTCTTTATATCTATTACAACTCAACTACAGCCCAAACTTCGAATGCAAATCAGGAATCTGTCTTCACATACACAAGCGCTCAACCACTTTACTACCCAGTAAGCACTAATACAGGTGGAACGTTCAATGTATATTCTTTGATTGACAACAACGACTTATTTTTCTTAGGAGTGTCGTATTCAGGGTTTGATACCGGTGAAAACTATACAGACCCAGGAGTGACTACCAACGCACAAGGAATTGTAAACCAAAACGAAATCTTCCAAGCTACAGGGCCAGTTAACGCTGGTTTTACCAACGATGCCACTGATGCTATCCACCCTTTGAGCTGGTCTGGTACAAAATTCTTAACCGCCGATACTCGTTATGAGCAAGAGTTTAGTATTCTCGCTCCATACGCAAATAGCACAGTAACTTTTGAAGAAAGCACCGGTACCGGCTGGGCTCCACTAGGGGCAGCGGTTTCGCTTACCCAAGGAGTTAGTCAGAATGTTGTGCGTAACACTCAAAATGGAACAGGCACCACTCCTGCCAATGGTATTAGAATCACCTCTACAACTCCAATCATTGTACACACTCACGGTAATAACGGAGCGGCCTTAACCAACGATACAGTCTTGGTGTACCCAGTAGAAGACAGTTACGAAGAAAGTACTGATACATATGAGCTCTACGGTATATCCTCCAACGCTATGCTATTGACCACAGAAAACCCAACAACTACTGTCGAATTCTTTTATGCCGATGGCACATCTAGCGGATCGTTTAACGTTACTGATGCACAACAACACATCTATAGCGAGACTGGAAGTGCCCAAGGGACTGGAAGAGGTATCAAAATCGTAGCTGATGGCCCAATCAGCGCTCAATCTCAAGCCGATAGCGACGGAACCGAATCTGTAACTTTCCTACCAAAGAAAGAATTTGCTAAAGAATACCTCGTAATCACAGGTACACAATATATTGCTATTGTAAGCGACGATCCCGGCACAGTTTGTACGGTCTACGATGACCTAGGAGTCTTGGCGGAAACAAAAACACTCACTTCAAACGCAATCAATCACACCACCCTCGGTAATACCACAACCGGTGACTTATCAGCATTCCTAGCTGGTTATTACATGCAATGCACCAATCCGGTGTACGCCTATTACGAAAAAAATGGAGATGATACTAACACATCCATCACCGATGAAACAACAATGATTTCGTTCCCTCAAGCTCGAAAGAAAACAATTATAGAACCAATTATAACCGACATAGACGATACTCAAGTGCTTGAAGAAGGTCTGTACTACGAATCCGGATATGATTCTAACACCACAGCCTTAGACTTAGAAGCCTCAATAACTTTCACCATTGACGGAAACACCTTGAACAACCCAACTCATATTTCTTGGAACGATTTTGATTGGACTTCTATTATCCCAACTCAAAGCGAAACCAATAATGTAGAAGCAGTAGAAGTTGAGGTTTTCTACGCGACAGATACCAACTGCGCTACAGCAACGTATACTTCTGCGGGCATTCTAACTGGCAGCTCAGATACAATTCCTATTACCGCTTCAGACAACAGCTGTCTTCAAGTTGAGATAACACTCAGAACGGGCGACGAAGCATATGCCCCATTAATTGAAGATATTACATTCACCTATACAGACCCAATGGAAATCGGAGACATTACAACAACAAACAACATCAACATCGATGGAAACATTTCAGCAACAAGTATAAACAAAAGAATCTTAAAATTCGTCACACCTAATACCAATCTAAGCAACCTAGATCATGAATTAAGCTATGAATCCGGAACCAATACCGCTGACTTTACCAACTTTGATCTTGACCTTGTAGAAACAGACACAAATACAGCGATAAATCAGTTCGACTATCCATCTCCAGGATTCCCAGTAACACCACCTGCTGTCTACTCTGGTAATTCAGCTGAATTCAATAGCTCAACAGATAATGCCTTATATCTTGACCAAGCAAGGGCTACCGGCTCTGCAAGCGTCTTCGAGATTGAAAGTCATATCTACGTTGAAGGCTCTAATGGCGTCGTTATTAATCGCCCTTACACCCTAACAATTAGCGGAACATAGAAACTTCTAAATAATTGACAACACCAATCATAAAGACCACACTTACAACCAACACAACATCAAAAATTAGCAATGACCAAAAAAATATCAAGAACTACAAAAAAAGAATTCATAGACTATCTATCGGAGACTCTTTTTAGTGTTTCAATTTATTTCATGCTGTATCGTATTTTGACGGTTTTTATCATTACTAATATCTATGGCTACCAATGGTCTATTCGGAGAGATTTTGGCAGTATACCTATCCTAGCATTTGAAATGAATCTAGATGAGTTTGCTAGAATGAATGCCAATTCCCAAATCATTACTGCCGTTCTAATACTGATCGGGTTCATACTAACTATGTTCAGAAAACCTAAGCAACATTTCAAAAAAGATCGTTATGCTTGGAAGTTGGCTCATGTGAGTGGCTGGTTCTTAGGGGTTTTGATGAGTATGATCATGTATTTCGTAGCGATCTACATCAATCCTGGATTACGTTTTGAGACCAAAGAATACACCGGTATTGCCATAGTGTTAATAAATATCATTGGCCTACTTTGTTATGTTATCTATACTCAATATCTAAGCGCAAGATATAGCAAAACAACCAAAGAAAAGCTCGCAGCTTAAAGATGTGCTTTTGAACTCAATCCTTTGCGTTGTAAATGATTCCAAGACTGATGCCCTCCTCTGATGGCTTTGAGTACAACCAGACATTGCGTAAACCAAAGAATAGCTCTATATACAATCATTTGATAAGGTAGGTACCACAATACTTGCCATTTATTTTTATTATTATCGACCAAGACTGCCATAACATTACTTATATAGTAAAGTGCCAATGATCCCATTACAAACATAAGCGACCTCGTAAAATCACCACCAATCAACATCTGGATATCTGCCCTACTTGAAAACAAACTTATCGTAAAATTAAACAAAAGGATAACAAGCATATATAGATAAGCAACCATCATCCCCAAAAAAACATAACTCAACAATGTTTCGGGTAAGACTACTATACCAAGATATCCATACCGAGGATTAAAAACCATACTCTTGTGCTTCCATAAACACTGCAAAGTTCCGTATTGCCACCGAATACGCTGTTTTACAAAATCACGAATATTTGAAGGTGCTTCCGTAATTGCAATTGCATCTTTTTCATAAACAATCTTGCGCCCCAGCTTTCTAATGCGCAAGGTAAGGTCTGTATCTTCAGCCAAAGTTTGGTTGGAATAACCACCAACAGCTATCATATCTTCTTTGCGCCAAGCACCAAGGGCCCCCGGAACCACAGGTATGGCATTAGTAAGGCTAAAAATTTCTTTATCAAACGATTGACCATATATATACTCGGCTCTCTGAGTCTGAGTCAAAAACGAGTCGTAGTTACCTACATGAATATTTCCAGAAACGCCACCAACTTTTTCATCGATAAAATTACGCATCAATTTTGATATAGTATTTTCGAGCATGATTGTATCTGCATCGATACATACCACAAAATCATATTTTGCCTGCAATAAACCATAATTACTTGCACTTGACTTCCCACCATTTTCTTTGGCCAGAATCTGAACTTTAGGATTATTGGAGTACTTGCTGCTCAGTTTTTTGAGGGTGTTATCTTTCGACCCATCGTCAACAACAATCACCTCAAGCAGCGGATAATCAGACGCCAAGACTGACTTCACCGTATCCAAGATAGTTTTTTCTTCATTATAAGCTGGCACAATTACTGAAACCCCTGGTTGGTGATCGGTTATCTTACGTTTTTTTAGCAAGGCCAAACCAAATAAAAACAGAGTTAAGAAAAGCTTCACAAACATAATCCAAGCAAAGACTGTTGCATAGCCCCAAAAAGCTTTGGATAAATATTTAGAATTCCAAGCTTTAATTCTATTACGTATATTCCACAACCTCCCTTGAGATTGAGTTTCAAACTCATGATGGTGATTGAGCTCAGTAAGAGGGGCAAAAGCTATTCCCCTATCCTGAATATCATCAATGATTGACGGCAGTGCTTGAATTGTTTGAGACTTATCTCCCCCGCCATCATGGAAGAGTACCTGGCTATAATCTCCGCTATCAATCTTATCAAGGACGTTAGCTCGGATTTGTTCCACTCCTGGCTTAGTCCAATCCCGAGAGTCAACCTCAAACTCAGCAACCTGCAAACCAAGATCCTGCAATACCTCCAAATTCTTCAGATCATAATTCGTTGCATACCCATCAGTATCATTGAAAGGTGTTCTAAAATAGACTGGCTCAACCCCAGAAACCTCTCTAATTGCATCTTGCGTTAGTTCAACTTCCTTGCGAAACGCATCGGATCGCAAATAATACGTTCGAGGATGCAGGTACGTATGGTTGCCTGTTTCATGACCTTCATCAACTATTCGCTTAACTATATCCGGATGCTTGCGAACGTTATCCCCTACAACATGAAAAGTTGCTGTTACATTTTTTTCCTTGAGAATGTCCAAGATTGCTGGAGTATATTCTGGGTGCGGGCCATCATCAAAAGACAAATTTATATGTCCAATCTTCTTCCCAAATCTCACAACCCTAGCTTGTTGAGGCAACTCTACAACTGTAGTATTATACAGCGATTCGTTCTCAACTAGTTCAACTTTCAGAGGCTTAGGTTTTTGTAAAAGATGGTACATCTCTCCCTCACCTTGCCGTATAATTGAAGTAGTCAAAAATATCTCTTCAGGACCTTCATTAAAAGAATAATTTTTCAAATTCCATGCTCGAGAGTCAACCTCGCTTAGACCAGCATAACCAAAATCTCCATTATAACCGCCTCTATCCAAAGCTCTCTGAATAGCAAGACTGTCCAACACTTGGTAATCTCCACAGTCTCCAATAACATCATAAGAACATTGGGCATTCTCCTCTAATTTTTCTTGATAATTGACCACAGGTATCAGAGTCGATCCTAATCGATACTCAAAATTAAAAATTGGGATTACCCCTTCAAAGTTATGATCTGGGTTATCCAGAAGATCGTCAATCGTTACCAGTTGGTAAGGTTTTGAATCTGTAACCACTTTTAAATCAATCTCAGAGTTATTTTGCAACATCCACCTAAAAGATAGATTTTTAGAAAGACCACCTTCATAAGCACTCTTCAAACTTAGAAGAGTATTCACATCAAAATCTTCGGTAAGCTTAAGTGCAATGCCAGAATAATTAAACCTCTCTAAGTACTTTTGCAATGTAGACATATATGCCTTTAAGCCTTCTTCATCACCAAGCAATGCTACAATTTCAGGGTTAACATTTTCCACATAAAGCTGCGGGACATCTACAATGTATTTCTGCTTAAATTCAAGTAAATTATCTTCTGAAGTAGTGACCCTACCTTCGAGTAGAACTTCCGAAAAATTATTAACATATTCTTTAAAATGAGCATAATCACCTGCACCAAGTTTCACAACAACAGGGTACTTGTCGTTCATAGAAGTTTCAGTACCTGCCTCCAATGAGAGATACGATTTCATTGAACGAAACGTTGACTCTATGCCAAAGAAACCAAAAACAATTATAAAAATCAATCCAAAGCTAAGTAAAATTTTTGCGAAGCGCCATCGCCTGCCCGTCACATCGTTAAAAATTTGAGGTAACTTGGACTTACCTAATTCTAATGATTTTCGAACAACAATTTGACTATCTTTCATAATACTATATATACACTTAACTCTCTTAATATCTACTTTTAATATGTGAAAGAAAAAAAATATTTGTCAAGTTTATCGTGAAAATACAAGTTTTTTAAAATTCAATAATTAACCTATTCTCATTAATTGGGTTCTTTACATTTTAAGAATCATTTTATACACTACTCTACATTAACCCCATAGGTATGGAAAAAATTGGAGAATTATTACGGAACACATTTGCGATTTATGCATACATTACGGCAATTACCTTAATGGCTTTGAGTGGTTTTGGCCTGTCTGGGAAATACTTACTAATTTTTTTTAGTAGTTTGTTATTTATTTTTATATGGCATGCATTGTTCCAAGACAGCGAGCATGTAAAACTTCGCTATAGATCAATTTTTTTCTTTAACCTCAAAATAATTCTGGTTCTGCTAGGAATCATCGCTTGGGTCTCAATTACCGATTATTATTTAGTTGAGCTATTCAAGATTTACGCTATAGATATTAGCGAAACAGCCTATTGGAAAATTATGTTTGGAGGCCTAATCCCTGTTATTCTAACTACCTTTAGTGTTTTATATTATATTGGATCTAATCACATATCCAATAGTATTAGAATACTTATTTTAAGCGCATTTTTTCTCAACTCAAATTTGAACGACATTTTGTACTATAAGCTATTTTCAGAAGCTTTACCGAATAATTGGACGTGGGTTACTCAACCTAAGTTCTTGTTTTCGTCTTCTCTAACTAAGAATGAAGTTATAACATGGATGATTATTAGTCTAACCTTTGGTATAATTGCAGCCTTATTCCCTTACGAAATACTAGTTTGGAATAAAGCTGAAGATAGTAACGACTTTAAGAGAACAAATCGCCAAAGGTTGATTGAAATTATTATTCTAATTGTCTTCACACTCAGTAATATATTTTTTGCTGGTAAGGTCGTTACATTGACCCAAGTGAATCTTAACAAAATTCGAAACGAGTACTCCAAACAACTGCAAAATACTTCCCAAAAAATCGAAGAACAGTTGAATAAATTATCCCTCAATAACGAACCTCTCAACACCGAGGAACAAAGACTGACTATTGCTTTTGAGATAATCCAAATATTGCAGGACGGATATCGATCCACAGGAGAGTACCCTATCTCAACTGGCAACTGCAACGAAACCTGGGATAGCTCAAACAACGGTTTACCATTCAATACAGTAGAAAAAATATTCAAAGACCCTGCAGAAATCAACAATGACAATTGCTTTTTGGATCAAGAAAATTCTCGTATCTTATATTACTCAGATGGGCAACAATTCGCACTCCTCCTCAACGGTCAAAACATAAATAAAAATTCAAACCTTTACGTGCCCGGCACAAACGATGTGAGTTGGTTCGACAGCGAAACTTACTTCAATGCCGACTGGGAATGGAATACAAAAATGCTTGTATACATGTTTAGCAAAGGCTCAGAAATAACCAATATTCAGTAAAATATAAACAGAATATGAGCCACAAAAAATCAATTTTAAAAGATGCATTTTTATTTAGTTTTGCAATAATTTTACCTGTAGTAGTATATGTAATTATCACGTATTATTTTGTTAATCGAATCAACCTCTTCGATTCTTTTGTGGATGTTATTATGATGTTCTTTAAGCTATTTTGGTTCGGAGGAATTATCTTAGTACCTACATCATTCTTCGCGTTTATCAAATATCGGTCACCTTTTAGCGCCAACCAAAAAAATATAGAAATTCTTGAAAAAGAAGGGTGGGATCGAACCAAGCTCTTAAACATTGTATACGTATCCAAAGGAGTTAATATCAAATCGGTGCGAAGGTCAGTTCGTCAAACACTTGCAATTCTAAACAAAAATCTTGTCACTTATAATATTGAAATAGTTACTGACCTCCCTGTTGAAGACTATTTCGAGAACGAAATTTCTGATAATTCTCATGTACAATTTATTCTGGTACCGGATAATTACACCACCCAGAACAACGCACTTTACAAAGCAAGAGCACTTCATTATGCGCTTGAAAAGCGCAACCTAACCAATCCTCAAAGAGATGTATATCATTTGCACCTAGACGAAGAATCGCAGATCACTGTAGAGGCAATCGCCGGTATTCATAAGTTTATCAAAGACCCAAAAAGTCACGAAACCGTTGGCCAAGGAGAAATCAAATACAATGCCCATAACTATGGAAAAAATATTCTGATCACTGCAATCGACTCTATTCGCACCGGAGATGACTTAGGACGATTTAGATTTCAACTCAAATATATTCACAAACCACTTTTTGGTTTGCATGGATCATTCTTACTTATTCCAGATGGTGTTGAAAAAGATTTTGGTTTTGATCTTGGGGGGCGCGGCTCGATAACAGAAGACGCATACTTCGCCCTCTTGGCCTCTGAGAGAGGAGTAAAGTTCGACTGGGTTGATGGCTTTATTCGCGAGCAGTCTCCATTCACTCTAAGTGATATTCTCAAGCAACGTAAACGCTGGATATCAGGATTAGAAATGCTTGCAGAAGATCCCATAATCTCCCTCAAAACTAGGCTACCTCTTCGCATAAATTTAATTCTTTGGGAAATAACTTGGCTCTCAATACTTATTACCCTCATTAATATGGCAATTGGCGGCAGCTACTATCCAGCGTGGCTTTCTTACACAGCAGGATTTTTAACAGGTGGCTATATCTCTCTTTATACAGTCGGCGCGTATCGCAATCTAATGGATCTTAATTTCTCAGCTATCAAAAAAGTCTATTACTTTTGTCTGATATTCTTATTGGTTCCCGTTGCAGCATTTGTCGAGGCAATAGCCGTCATCTACGCCCTACTTTTCCCAATGACCACCTTCGAAATCGTCAAAAAATAGCTTATCGAATAAATCCCTTAACTTCTTTTTCGATTGATTTTAATAAGCTATTAACTTCTTCCAAACTCTCAAGCGAAATTGCGAAATTAAAGTTGTATGTGTCATTATCCATACAATAAAAATATACAACAATTCTTATTGATTAAAAGTTCATTATTAGCTAAACAAACAGTATGCCTAGAAAGAAAATGATTCGGTATAGAGATCTTGCTAAGTTTGACAATGTACACGAAGGCTTAGAGTTTAAGTACAAAGATATATTTAATAACGATAATCCAATCACTTTAGAGCTTGCGTGTGGCCGAGGTGAGTATACCAATGGTCTTGCTCAACAATTCCCAAATCAAAACTTTGTTGGTATCGACATTAAAGGCGAACGTATCTGGCAAGCGGCCACCCAATCACATGAATTAAATCTATCCAATACTGCTTTTATCAGAGGCAGTATAGACATGCTCGAGAATTTTTTTGAAAACAACTCAATCGACACCATCTGGATTATCCACCCAGACCCGCAACCCAAACGAGAACGCCAGCGCTTAACCCACCCCAAATACCTCCACAAGTATAACAACCTTCTAGTACCTGGCGGACAACTCAATCTAAAAACAGACGATCAGAACTTCTTTGATTACAGCTTGGAAACAATCTCCAAGCTCTTCACCATCCTCAAACAAACCAAAGATCTCCACAATTCTAAACACCTAGAAGATCATCACGGAATAATCACCAACTTCGAACAAAAAGCCCTCTTAAAAAAGAAAAGTATCTGTTACTTATCAGCTTCCAATAATTAGCTTTTATACAAATGCTCGTGATTGATATTGAGATCATTAGCCAAATCCAGTAATTTTTGTATTACTTCCATATATTCTTCCAACTTACGATATTCAAACTCTTTTTCCAAATCCAGATCCATAAACCCTCCTGCAAAACTTGAACCAATAATGACATGCTTATCTCTGAACTCAACAAAATTTTTATCCCCATAAGATTCAAAATCGATAAGTTTAGACAGTACATTTGTCTTCCAGCAAACCCTGGCTTCTCTCTGATTAGAGGTAAAGGCATGATATTTCTCATTGAATACCCTACTTTCAAGTTTTAACGGCTCGAGATCTTTTACCGAAGGTTTGTAGAGATCTTTATGGATAACAATCGACTCACCTTCAAAATCATGATCAACCTCCACATGCAACACTAACCAGCGACCATAGTTCCTTAATTTTGTCCTTTGAGTTCCACGACTCACATCTTTTTGCAAAGAGAACTCACAGATGGCAACCTGTTTACCTTCGGACTCAAAAATCCAATCATCTTCGATAGTTCCGTAATATTTGAGACTAGACTTCTTAAAAGGCTTCAGAGTCAACTCAGAATTTGATTGAACTTTTAGAGAATGAGGATACTGCATTACCCGGCTCCAGTGAACCAGTCCACCAGGAACATTTCTTTTTGCAGAATCAAAATATGAATTGAAATAAATCGGCAACACAGTATTATGCAAATATGTCTCAGCAAATCTATGAGGTGTTGAAGATAATCTAGCATTCTGATCTCGATTGTTCACCAAGAAGTAAACCAAATACCCCACACCAGCAAAAGGAATAACAACTATAGCAATGGAAGCTAAAACGGCAAACCACAATCTACTTAGTGGAAAAATCCCAATCAGCTGAAAAAGAACAATCGGAAATATAAATAGCCCTAAAGCAATTGCAAAAATCTTTCTATTCAAAAATTTTAGAGCAATCAGAGACTTGCGATCCTCTTCACGAAGCTGATTAAGAGTTTTGAGTTCTAGTTCAAGACTGTCTGGCATAATTTAGTTTTTCTTAGATTTAGTCTTATAAAGATATTCATGGTTGATATTAAGCTTTTCAGTAAGCTCCATCATTTTTATAACCAAATACTTTGAATCTTCGAACTGTGAGAGAAGAAGTTTTTTTCGTGTTTCATGCTCAAAAACACCTGCATTATGTTCTACACCAATTGTCACATACCCTCGACTGAACTCCATGAAGAATTTCCCTTGGGGATTAAGATCGTTCAAAGCTTGCATTACATTAGTCTTCAAGCACACCCGAGCCTCACGCTGGTTATTCGAATATACAACAAACTTCATAGCAAACTCCCTACTTTCTAGATTCACTTTATCCAACCCACTTCGAGAAAACCAATATAGCTTGCGAGATAAGACAGTCTCACCTTCAAAATCATGATCCACTTTAGCTCGAACCACCAAAAATCTTGCGTAATCTGCATAATAGTGAATGTTTTTCGCTTCTCTTAAAATTTGAATAGAATACTCACCAAACTTATAATCAGCACCTTCATAAACTATGTCATATTGGTCTTCGACCTGAGCTAAATACTGAGGTTTAGTATTCCATAATTCAATAGTATAATCTTGGGCAGAATAAAAGTAACTATAAAACGAATCAAACAACTTATAATCAGGCTTACTCAATACGCGACTACTCAATGTTAATTCATGTGGCTCAGAATGTTTTGCACTAGACACAAATCCTTGTAGATAAGTTGGTATAATTGAAGCATGAAGAAGCTGGTGAAGTTTCTGATCCCTATGAGAAAATTTCTTATGCTCAAAAAATCCTAACCCAGCCAAACCAAAAATAGTGACCACGAAGAACTGTGTAAAAAGGAGTATATTATACACGATAGCCATCCAAACTACGACAATAAATATAATGACTATAGCGGCGAGCACTTTTGGTATTATTATATTCCAATACTCCACCCGCTCTCTTCTAAAGTCTAATAGTTCCTGGTTATATTCATCAACATAAAGTTCTAATTTTTGTTTCATACGCTATTTGCTTAACTTTGATTTGTAGAGGTATTCATGGTTGATATTCAATAATTGAGTTAAGTCAATCATATGCTCAATAAGTTCCAAAGAATGATTAAGATTCTGCACAGAAATATTTCCTTCTCGATCTGCAAAAAACAACTCTGGCTTAATAGGTATTCCTATCAACACTTGCTGATTACCAAACTCTATAAATGAGCCTTGATCCAATTCTGCAGTGTATTTTTTCCAGGCAGAAATCACATTCGTCTTGAAGCATACTCGGGCATCTGTTTGAGAGGTCGTATAGACTCTAAATTTATTCATAAAAGCGTCGTTTTCAAAGCGAACTTTCTCAAAATCTTTTGGAAGGAATCTTTCTGCCGCAAAATGATACTGTGAAGCAATTGTCACTCCATCAAAATGATGATCTACCGGACTTATAAGGACCGCTGTGGCTGATATATTATTTTTGAGCTCAAACAACGTATACATCTGGTTCTCGTAAGTAAATGTATAAAAATCTCCCACACTAACGTCATCAGAAAATTTCCCATACCTCAAGCTCTCCTGGGCAAATTCGTTAGTTGAGGAATTAAACTTATCAATATTTACGCTCAGATGGGGGTCTTTACTATATCTATGGGATAAATATACACTATTTTGCACGATATTTTTCGGGTTGGCGATTTGCACGACAGAGTATTTTTCTGACAACTTTCGTATGATAGTATCTACCTTAGCTTTGTCAGCCTTATCATTAATCGATTTAGCCATATTACCATAATTTGTTACAGTTTTGATCCATCCCCATATTATGGCTAAAGGCAACCATATCACTAAAGCCACAGCAAGTGTGATCTCCATTAAAGTTTTGGCATCATACCCACTCTCGATATAAGTACTAACCACTGCGAGTAAAGACAACGACACAGGAAGTACAAAATAAAAGCTGAATAATCCACCAAGTGCTATTTTTAGCTTCCTTATCCTCTTCTTGAATTCGTGCTTACCTTGAGACATAGTTTGAAAGTTATTTATTGCTATGATTTTTTGAATAATCTATCCTCTATCCAATTCAATCCTCCAGGAATCATATTGAAAATTATCGGGAAAGCAAAAAACAACAAACTAAGATTAATATTATAGAACGAAACAAAGATTGAAACCACACTAAAGACAGGAGGTAAGAATATGCGAATAGTACCGTGAATAACATCTTGTTTGAGAATATACTTAGTCTGCAGATCCTTTTGAGATAAAATATACGCTCTCATAACATACAGGCTAAGCCCGATCAAAATAATATTAATCGAATACACAATAGTCGCCACGTTATACTCAAAATATAACCCCAACAAATTTGCAGAAAACGGAACCAGACTAGCAAAACTCAAGAAAAGCATATTCAAATAAGCCAGCACTCGATCCATCTGCTTTACGTAATTATCAAAAATAAACTGATGCGCCATCCAGTAAGTAGCCAGCACAGCAAAACTAATAAAAAAACTAGAAATAAGTGGCCAGATACCATCAAGCGCAATCCATAAATCGTTGTTAGCAAACTCCCCTATCAAACGCGGCACTTGTACCTCAATGACAAGGAGTGTCATAATGATAGCAAACACACCGTCAGTGAGTGTCTCGAGTCTGTTTTTGCTTAGTTTTGTTTTTTTATACATTTTTGTTAAGGTTTTATACTATAATTATATCCCATATACAGCATATTGTAAAGATTTTCCTAGTATCCACACACTCTTTGACTAAAAATATAATTTGGGGTTAGGTTCAAGCAATGCGCCATATAGTGAATGCCAGCGAAATAACGATCAAACAAGGCAAAAAAACCCTCCTTAGCAAAGTCTCTTTTGCAATCCAAGACCAAGACAAAGTTGTTATTGTTGGGCGCAACGGTACCGGCAAAACAACCTTAATGACGATCCTAGCTCAAGAGAACGAAATCGATGAGGGGGATCTTATCTACGCAACAGGTCTCAAAATTGGCTATTTACCTCAAGAATTCAGCCTTCCACTAGATCAAAGCATCCACGAAGTTCTGCAAAACGAATACAAAAAATATCACTTGGGCGTCTGGTCAGAAAATCACGAAATTCAAGAATTAGAGAAGGTGTTTAAGCTCCCTCCTGAATCAACACTTATCAAGCACTTATCCGGAGGTCAGCATCGACGCGTAGCCCTGCTCAAAGCTTTACTCCTAGAACCTGATCTACTACTTCTTGATGAGCCAACCAACCATTTAGATCTCGAAATGATCAAAGCGTTAGAAAAGATTATCCACAATTACCCAAAAGCCTGTGTTTTAATCTCCCATGATCGATATTTTGTCGACCAGACTGCCAACAAGATTCTAGAAATCGACAACCAACAAATCCACACTCATCGCGGAGGGTTCTCTGATTACCTATACTCAAGAGAAACCAGACTCAGCAACTTAGAAAAAGCCGAGGAAAAACGCCAGGAATTTCTCAAACGAGAACGAGAATGGGTCGTCTCAGGAGTCAAAGCCAGAGGCACCAAAAACAAAGGTCGAATGAAGCGCTACCAAGAAGTCAAAAAACAAGAAACGTTTCGTAGGAGAATTGATCCTAACCTTCTTATTCCAGAGCCACCTGTGCTCGGAAGCAAAGTCTTGAAGGGTATTAATCTACATATCGACATCGCAGGTCAGCATATTCTAAAAGATTTTAACTTTAAATTCGAAGAAGGATACAAAGTCGGACTTATCGGACCCAACGGTAGCGGCAAAACAACCTTCTTAAGAACTATTACCGGTGAGCTCCCCCCTACTCGAGGCAAGGTCGTCATCGGCGAAAGCACAATTATCAATTACCAAGACCAAAGTCGAAGTGATATCGATTTTACCAAGTCCATCATGCAAGAAGTTTGCGGAGGGGCTGACCGAATCGAATTCGGTTACGGAAGTGTCAATTCCTACGCCTACCTCAAGCGCTTCTTATTCTCATCCCAACAAATTAGAGAATCTGCTTTTAATCTCTCAGGTGGCGAGCGGGCCAGGGTATTACTGGCAAAATTATTCCGTATCTCTTCCAATTTCCTGATTCTCGACGAACCAACTAACGACTTAGATATCGAAACTTTGAACGTCTTGGAATCCTCGCTTAGAGATTTTCCAGGGTGCATGATTGTCGTTAGTCATGATCGATATTTTCTCAATAATATCTGCACCCATATTCTTAGCTTAGAGGGGGATGGCTCGTATATTCTCAGTACCGGAAATTATGACGACTTCATTCAAAAATACAAATCCGAAGCAAATCCTCTTCAAGAAGAATCAACTGATGAGCCCGCCCCCAAAGAAGCCAAACCTAGGCCAGAAAAAATAAACGAATCCGAAAACAAACTTACCGACCAAGAACGAAGAAAACTCAAAAAAGAACTCAATCGCCTCACCGGGCAAATAGCCAAACTAGAATCCCAAATCCAAGACAAAGAAGCCAAGTTTGCCGACCCAGAGTTCTTCAAAAGGGAGAATCTCGACAACTTTATGTTCAGCCTCGGTCGCGACAAAAAACAACTCGAATTATGGGAGACAAGATTCTTAGAAATATCAGATATAATAGACTAAAATAAGCTTGACATTAGCTAATTATTAAGCTATAAATAAATAGCGTATATAATTTATGTATTTTAGAGAGGACACTCAATCGTGAAAAAATTATTAATTAACAGCCTGTTCTTATCGGTACTTTGTTCTTTTGGTTTAGCTATGGAAACCAATGCCAGAGAAATACAAGCCGGGTCTACTTTATCAAAAATAGTAGAGCTGCAAAGAAGTAACGTGGCAGAAGATTACGGCAAATTAGTATGCCTAATCGATCAAAATGGAAACACAATTTCCACACGACAAACTGCACCAGAAACCGGAGCTTACACTTTTGCAAGTCCAGGCTCTAAGTGCGACACATTCAAGCACCACCAAACCTTTCGTCGTTTCTACGTGCGAATCGGTGACAAAGCTAACCGTGTCTTGTTTCTACATAACGACGGCTTAAGTGCTTTACCATATGTAGAGGAAGGGTCTGAGATCTCATATGTACAACCAATCAGGTTTACCATGCGAGAATTAGTTGGAAAGGAGCAAAAAGAGCCAATCTTGATAATTGGGACTCAATACCCTGATAGCAAAATATATGCTGATGATGTCGTCAGCTATATGGTTCTTGCTCCAGAAGATCATCAAATCAGAGAAATTGAGCTTGTTGTCGCAAGTAACCGCAAGCAGCTAAGGTTTGCAAGTAACGCAATCAACAAGCTAAAAACAAGACAGTTCAAGGCACAAGATATTGTCGAAGGAAAACTAAGTTTTGGTGCCATTGTCAAAACCCCAGGGCGAGCAGATGGCATCTCAAATAGTGCCGTATTTACCTATTACGGTACAAAGAGACCAAAAACTCAACCTGAGCTGGTGAATCAAGCTGCCAGAGAGCAAGAAAACAAGCCTATCAAAATTGCAACAGTCAACAAGGAATTTGAGGACGCCGAAACAAGCGAAATGCATCGCTGCGCTGTCCTGGTACAAAAATCCCTATTCCCTGAGCATGAGTTCGCTGGTGATGAACTTGCGGTGTTGTGTAAGAATGTTGATTTCAGAGTCAATCAGGTGTTTTTCTTACAAGATTCAGCCTACAAAGTCACTGAAGTCTTACCGAACACTTTGCATAGGTTTAAGTTCTTAGGTACAATTGACGAACTCTCTGAAAAAATTGAGGAGGAGAAAAAGACTACCAGAAACCTTACAGTCAAAAAACCTCCCCTAACACCCCAACCTGAACGAGTAGTAAAAATTACTCCAACAGAACAAGCTGTCGAAAACGTCGATCCTGAACCAAAAGTTGTTGAAACGGCAAAAGTCATCAGCCCTACTCTGAGGGATGTTAAACTTAGTAGAGAAACTGCTTCTTGGCTTCGAAAAGGTGTCCCAGATTACTCGGTTTACTTCGGATATGACAACCGACATAAAGTTCGATATGTTGGTATTTCTAAAAACCCAAGCAAACTATTCAAGGACTTTGAAAACGATCCTTACAAGTCGTTCTTAAAGTTCGGAGTTGCTGAAAAGGACTTAACCCTCAACCAAGCTCGCGCTCTTGAGCAATACTACCAGTTCAAACATGAGCAAAAAAATGGAGGTCGAGTCCTGACAAGCAACAAGCTAGGAGGGGTCTACAACACGATCGATTCTGACAACAGAGAGTTAATCTATCCCGAAGCACTTAATTGGGCTAAGGGGTATGCCGAGCAATAACTCTAAATGTTAGCTTAAACATATACCAGCGCCCGCAACCTTATTTGCGAGGGCGTTTTTTTTGGTTGAATTGACTAGTCTCGATACTCTCCAGCGTAATAAGGATTATTGCTTCCAAAATACGGCATGGCTTGCTTGATACACTCTATCCTATCTACAAAACAATAGCTGTCTCCAAATATATTCTTCAACAATCTATAACGGACCGCAGAAATTATTTGGTTCGCGTCATCTCTTTGTAGCCTATCAAGAAGTTTGGTAATACTTTTTTAGTGGAATACCTAAACCGTTTAGCAGAGCTTTGGCTGCTTTTGGCCTATTCCATATAATAACACTCACCACTTCACCAATATTTCGAATGATTTGTGTGTGCGATTCAAGTTCATTCTTGAAGTCTATGTCCAATTCTGAAATCAGCTCTCTTTTTTGAACCAATCTTTGTAATAATAATGCTTGAGCTTCGTCAGAAGAATCTTGCTCTGCATAATACTCCTGAAGCTGCCTAAAGTATACGTAGAATTTGGTATCTGGATTTTCTAGTACCCACTTATAAAATAATAAATATATTTCTCGATTAATTATATCGTACAATCCAAGATCGACTTCTGTACAAACAAACTTCGTACTAAAATCAATGATTTGCGGATCTGCAAACTTATCTACCGATGTTTCTGGCAAAATATCAGGGCCGTAAAAAAGAATTTTCTCTACCATTTATCTTTTCTCCTATTGTCCGTAAAGCAAGTAAAGTAGAGATAATTTATTATGTCGATCATCAATTGACAAAACCATCTAGCTCACATATTTTTAGATCAAATCAACCCGTCTTTTGAATACAGGCTTATGCAGAATTTCTTTACTAAGATTGCTTCAACTTACCACGAACTAACCAAGTCTTTTATTGTTAAGCTAGCCTTAGTGGTAATCGCTTCGACAGCCCTATTAATCTCACTCCCCTTCGCCTTCGCTATCGGTCTAAGTGTGATTATACTCTTTACTGTATTCAATTGGAATTCCAAATATTTATCAATTCTTTCGTTGATATTTTTATCCTCAATTCCGATTCTGTTATATTTTGGGTATGAAGGTGTCGCAGAAGAATTCGCCGTCTACGTCTACTTTTTACTCATAATTGTCATCACCTTAGAGCTCAAATCATACTTGGTTGAAAACATAATCAAAATCCAAGAAGGGCCTGCAGAAGAATTCTTTTTTACACGTTCTAGCACACCCCTCCTCACCAATAGCACAAGCGAGTCCATAGGCTTACTAACTGCAGATGAATCAGCAATAAGAGAACCCGAAACCAAAAGACAAAAACCTACTCCAAGACCACCTCTTTTTGCGCAACCGTCTAACTACAAAAGACGAATTGTCACCTGGAATATTCTCACTGTTGGGTTATTTGCATGCTTGGCATGGTTGATATTTAATTTTGACGGACTTCCATACTTCAGAGATCTGCAAACATTACCTTATTACTTCAAACTCAACGCTGGTAATCTAGATCTTGCATTCTTCGAGCGATCCTTCTTCAACCAGCTGCGAGATATTGGTGTGCCGGCTGTTACACTGTCTAATCTTTTCTATCAGTTAATTTTCTTTGGTGGGCTGACTCTGAGCTACTATTACATTCTCAAAATTCAATATATTTTCCAAGAGGATAAGTTGCGAGTCTACTCCACTTTCAATAAAGTATTTGCCATCTTTCTTAGTCTCAGCTACGTGTTCAATCCATTCATCCTTGAAAGGTTTTTGATGGGTCAATACAACGTAATTCGCGGCCATATGTTATTCATCCCAGCCCTCTATTACCTTATAAGATACCTGCAAATTTTCCAACCCGACCATGACACTGACGACGAGCACTCTCTCAATTACTTCACGAGATTCTCTTGGGTGATCACCTTACTTGCACTGGTAAGTACGCATCATGTCTACTTTCTCTTGGGGCTCATCGTGATTTCACTTATCTTTACGTTTGTATCCAAAGTTATCCTCCACCCTCACCACAAAGAAGAGTTCAAATACATACAAAAATTCCTCACCTTAGTCAGTGTCACTGTATTGGTAGCAGTTCCAGCATTCTTCATATTATTCAATAGATACAATATCAACCAAGGAGCTCAAAGGGCATCTTACGAAACATCTATTAAGCAAGATAAAGATTTTAAAACCGAGGTAATAAGAGCCTTTTCGCCAAGAACAACTGTTGATAATAACCTAGTAAGTCAAGTGCTTATGGGCGGTGCAAGCTGGATGACTCCAAGCTTCATTGAAATCGAAGATATTCGCGACGATCTAGGACCTTTTAGCTCATTAATAAGCTACTTCAACCCATTTCTAGCTTGGCTATCAATCGCGATAGCGATCTTCTTGATCGGGCACCTTCTGCATATTTCTGACAAGAACTTCAAGCCAATATTATTCCCACTTATTGCCATCACACCCTTCAGTCTGATCTTAACATTTGGTTACTCAGGTGGACTGCAGTGGATTAACCAACTCTTCTACGCCTTACCTCTCTCGTACACCCTGCGCGAATCTGGCAAATTCTACTCTCTCTTCATTGGACTTCTCATGTTGATTTTTGCAATTTATTATTTTTACCAACGTAAATGGCTCAGATATTTCACGATGTTTGCAGTTGGCTTCTACACTTTGACGTCTCTACTGTTATTCTTACCGCTACAAGCCAATACCAATTATTACAACATCCCTGAGAAAATCAGTAGTGTCTTAAGTCAAGATTGTGTTGAGGGGGACAAGATTATATTCTTCCCATTTGATACCTATGTTACCACATCTTACATCGATACTTTCTCAATATACCCTTACAAACACTTGACCAATTGTGATGTCATAACTCCTGACAAAGCGACAGTAAATGCCTCAGACGACTCTGACTTCACATTATACTCAAGTAATACTTCAGACCAAATTGACACCATCGTTGCAGAATACGTTTCGTCCGGTAATGCCGAAGCTGATTACAAAATATTCAAAGATCAGCTCTCTAGTTTGCAAGTCCGAACGATAGTAGTCGACCCAACCCATTACGACGACTTAAGTGTCTTAGATCAGTATCTAAATTCATACCTTGAGAATGAAAGTAAAGATAAGTCTATATCGATATACACACTACCCTAGCATGGACATAACCCGCAAAAATCGGCTTACTGTTTGACAACCAATAGGATGCATCCTAGTATTGAAGGCAAATAAAAACACAAAACAAAAAAATGGTAACTCCTTCAGTAGAAATTATTCAAGGTATATCGGACAGTGTCGCAACGATGGCAGCTTCTGGTTGCTACTGTGACTCCCTAGAAATGACAAAAGTATTTAAGAGATTTTGCTCAAACATACTGCTTATACTTAGCTTCTATCTAAGTACTGATAAAGCAGAAACTAAGCAGATTTACTTAGCCTTACTGCTTAAGCTGATAAAGGAGCGCAGTGAGAGCTTCGAAGGCAGCCCTCAAGCTTACGCGTTCCTCAAGTACATTAAAGACAGTGTTCAGATTGTAAAAAATACAAAAATTACAGTCACGTCTATTTAGAATCAAATACTTTTATTAAAGTTTAACTAGCTACTCTTTACCCATATCGAGTAGTATTTTTCAACATTACATTCTATATATCTCTTACTTTTACTGACTTCACTTGAAAAAATTGATGTTCAAAAATAGAACCCTGCAAGCC
>CALITC010000016.1 GCA_938041505.1 uncultured Patescibacteria group bacterium
TGGCTTAATCGATAGTACTGATGTTGCGGCATATCAAAGATATACCACAACAGGAAGATTCAACCAACACTACATCCCCGAGCTTACGCTCGGGGCATTGGGTGTGGAGTAAATATCCAGCCCAGAAGCTGGGGCGGTGGATGCGATCCGTTATGTACTTGATTTTGATACTATGAGCTTACTTCCTCGCGGGGAGTCTTGGACTGATACTACAGTATCTCTGTCATTCGCCGCCCTTGTTTTTGCAGTTGTTGCTGCTTACTTTGTTGGCTATGTATGCCTGAGATAGTTGATTAAGTATCTCTCCAATAACCCTACGCTTAACTTCATACTATATAGAGTCGGATTAGCCCTCGCTATACTCTTTTTTGTTGGCATTAATATTGTATAATAAGACACAAACCAGACTAAACACAAAAAAGTCACTAGCGACGCTAATGACTTGATAATCAACTCTTAAATTTTGGTCTTGTCCTTTTCCATCTTCTGTTTTTCCTGCATGTATTGTTCACGCAATTCATCCGCTTCATTGTTAAATCGAAACCATTCCTGCTTATCGGGGAACAATACCCTGAATAAGACTCGATTAAACCATTTTATTTGGCACACCTTTATCCCAAATAAATTTCGCTTGAACACCCACCAAAGTGGGTTTAGGATTGTTATCTCCCACCTGCACTTTTTTTTGTAAATTTTTTGCATAAATTTACGCATTGGTTTTGGCCAAAAATCAATTAAATACTCACTGTTGGTGATATATGCTTCCACAATTTGAATTGCATACAGCATCATTAAATACCACTCCCTTGATTCTCGTGAGTCATATTTTAATAGGTATCTACAATCAGGGTAGAAACGGGCGAGTCTAACCTCTTCACCATTCCAGTAGTTTAACAAATTTCTAAAACCACCGCAATCTTCGAATCCCAATCTATTTTTATAATGGAATTGAATGGGCAGTGCAAGACGACACCCACCTCTTCGAGTATCATTAACATTTGGCGTATCTAAAAAAGTGAAACAATCTTGGTTTTTGGTACTCATTAAAGTAACTCCTAAATGATTAGTTAAATCATATCATTTCTTTTAACTATTGTCAATAGTATTTTATCGGTACTCTATTCCTTTTATATTTGAATTTACAGATACTCTTACTTATTTACAAACCCAAATAGCGAAACTCCACAGTTTTAATATTTTTTACCGCATACTACGCCATACAGAGCGAGGTTATAGTTAAACATATAGCAAGCACAGAACGTGATCTTGTACTCGTAAGATGATGGTTAGTTTTTAGAGTAGAGAAGATGGATTCTATTCTAGCTCGAATATGAAGTAAGTAAACTTCCCCAAGCTTACGCTCGGGGCATTAGCCTGTTTCAAACAGTTCCACTGTTTGGGCTGAATCTTCTTCCCCTTACTTTTGTATATATCTTTCTTCGATAGTGTGAAGACAAAACTATATGGTAATCACAATGATATACACAATGGCTTAATCGATAGTACTGATGTTGCGGCATATCAAAGATATACCACAACAGGAAGATTCAACCAACACTACATCCCCGAGCTTACGCTCGGGGCATTGGGTGTGGAGTAAAACAGACGAGAAGCTCTTAGATAAAGTCAATCTCAAAATTAACAGTGGAGAATCAATCGCTATCGCTGGACCATCAGGTAGCGGTAAGTCTAGCTTACTCGACAGTCTCCTTTTGGTAACCAAACCTACTTCAGGAGAAATAACACTAGATAAACTTAATTACACCAATATTGACCCTCGGCAAATATCTTCACTCTTTAGTGTAGTTCCTCAGAGCGTGCAATTATTCAACACCACAATCGAAGATAATATTATTCTCGATAAAGAAAGAGACGAAACAAAATTACAAAAGATTATCGAGATTTGTAATCTATCGGAGTTTATAAAAAACCTCCCCAATAGGTTACAAACGCTAATTCAAGAAGACTCAGTAAATATCTCGGGAGGAGAAAGACAACGCATCGGCATCGCCCGCGCTCTCTACCAAGATCAACAAATCCTTATCCTAGACGAAGCCTCCGCAGCCCTAGATCCAGCTAACGAGAAGCACGTAATCACCGAAATTCTCAAGCACTTCCAAGACAAAACAATAATCTACGTTACCCACAAATACGCCCTCCTCAACAAATTTGACAACATCCTAGTCTTCAACGAAGCCAAAATCATAGAGCAAGGCTCGTTCCATAAGCTGGTCGAGAAAAAAGGTCTTTTCAACGGCCTCTACCAGGATAGTTTGATAAAATAAAACGATAACAAGCTTTTTTAGATAGACATAATTAGATATTTATCAAAACATTAATTCACATCTTTTCATATACAAAATTCTTCATGTTTACGAAAACCATATTTCAATTCGTGCAGCAAAAAAATCTCATTAGTGAGATTCAAGACAAAGTAGCTAATGATATTTCGTTAAAAGATCTAAAAAACACTTTCAACGACGAAATTATCAGAACACTTCAACAAAAAGAAGATTATAAAGACACACCCTTCAATACTTCAACAAAAAACATCGAAGGAGATTCTCAAAGTAAAGTTATTTTGAGTAGTATTGTAGGCAGGAATAACCTAGATATAGAATTCAGCATGTTAGGAGGCAACTTTTCTTTTGAAAGCAAAGAAGGAAAAAGTGAGCATCTAATACTGAACTATTTTCTAAATCAAAGCATTGGCTACGATGGTAACAAGATTATGCTAAACCGGAACAAAGTAATCACTAGCAAACCAGATTTCATTAACAACAAAGTTGTAATCTCCCAGCTGGTAGGGTTCAAGGTACACGAAAGACCACACGAAACCGCTCAAATGTACGATGAATTGCGAGTTATCCCAGGGGTAGATAGAATTGCCAAATCTTGGTGCCCGTCTGTCGATTGGATTGCGTTCTTCCGAGGTAAAATCCATACGATTACTTTATATAGGACAGACTACACAGTTATGTCAGCAGGTCTGGCCATTGCTCGCGCATTAGGTTACAAATTCGATCTAGCAGAAGAACAAGTAGAAGGCAAAACACTAGTATCCGGAATACTATCAAACCAAGAGAACTCGGAAATAACTAAGAAGGCCAACGAAATATTAAAAAGCTATACCAACAATCTAATACAATAGAAAATTTTAGATATCAAATAAAAAGCCTAGCACTTTATTCATATAGAACAAGGTTTATCTATTACCTGTAAAATGGTGAGCTATCTTAGTGATTAATCCACAATATCCAAAGAAAGCTTAAGCTCTTCATCAAACTTTTTAGCATCAATATAAGTTATCAAAGGAGTAATAACCCACACAATCCATCCCAACAGAAACAACCACAAGAAAAGCTGTAAAATCAAGAGTAAGAATCCTTTACCCCACCTCCCTAGGTACCAATGACCAGCACCAGTAATAAAGAGACTTAGGACTGCAGAAACCCACACTGACTTTTTTCTAAGATTATAAAGTTTTTGATTTTTTTTGTTTATATTTTCTTCCATAATACATAAAAGTATATATATATATATATTATGAGTAATTGTAAAACAGTCGGTATAACTAAAAGTTTACTTGAAATAAAGTAATTACTAACTAGACTAAATCAACCTCTGCGAACACCGCATTCTCTTCGATAAATGCTTTACGTGGAGCAACATCTGCGCCCATTAGATCTTCGAAGATGGAATTAGCCGCTTCTGCTTCTCCGATAGTCACTTGCCACAACAATCGATGAGCTGGATCCATGGTTGTATCCCATAATTGTTCTGGGTTCATTTCTCCAAGACCCTTATAGCGCTGAATTTCGAATTTCATCTCCTTCTCAGGATTTGGATTCTCTTTTTTCTTCTTGGCGATAACCGCATCTTTCTCTTCATCACTGTAAACGTACTCAAACTTTGTCTTACTCCAACTAACCTTGTAGAGAGGTGGCCGGGCCATGTAGACATACCCTCCTTCGATAAGCTCTGTCATGTATCGATACAAGAACGTTAGCAAAAGCGTAGTGATGTGCGCTCCATCAACATCCGCATCAGTCATTAAGATAATCTTGTGATACCGTAGTTTCTCGATGTCAAACTTGTCGCCAATACCAGTCCCGAAGGCAATGATCATATTCTTGATACCTTCGTAGTTCATAATCCTATCCAAAGTCGCCCTCTCAGTATTGAGAACTTTACCTCGAAGTGGCAAAATAGCCTGTGTGTGTCGATCTCTACCCTGTTTCGCTGACCCTCCCGCAGAATCTCCCTCTACAATATAGATTTCTGATTTTTCTGGATCTTTTTCTGAGCAGTCTGCAAGCTTACCTGGAAGTGACATTGATTCCATCACCCCTTTACGCATCACACTCTCTCGAGCAGCTTTGGCAGCCATACGAGCTTTCATGGCTAACTGCGCCTTATTCAAAATAGATTGAGCTATTTGTGGGTTCTCTTCCAGGTACGCACCAAGCTTATCTTGAACAATTCGATCCACCATCTTCCGCGCCAGTGTACTCCCAAGTTTCACCTTAGATTGCGAAGTGAATTGCGGGTCTACCATCTTCACAGACAATACTACACGCACACCTTCTTTTAGGTCTTCGCTACTAAACTTCTCATCTTTCTTGAAATAGTTTTTAGCTTGGGCATAGTTATTGATTAGTTTGGTCAGCGCAGTTTTGTACCCGGTGACATGCATTCCACCTTCAGGATTAATAATACCGTTGGTAAAAGCAAAAAGTTTCTCCGAAGTACCGCTTTGCGAATAAGTAATTGCCATTTCTAGTCGGAATTTTTCTTCCCCACCCTCAAAAGAAATCACTGGCGTTAGAAGGCTTTCACCTTTGGTAATATCTTCAAGGTAAGTCAAAATTCCCTTAGGAAAACAAAAATCAGCTTTGGTTCCATCCCGCTCATCTTCAAACACAACTTTGAAACCTTTGTTAAGGTAAGCCATTTGCTTAAGTCCGAGAAGTATCTGCTCCCCGTCAAACTCAACATTCTCAAAAATACTGTAGTCAGGCTTGAACGAAATCACAGTACCGGTATGATCTCCTAAAATATGTTCGATGATCTCCGGGTGTTTTCCAGCAAGGAAGGCCTTTTCAAATTTATCTAATTCTTTGTGGGTTTTACCCTTAGCAAAGCTCATATAGTGGATATCGTCTGGTTTAGCCACCCAAACTTCTAGCAATTCCGAGAGAGCGTTTACTACAGATGCACCCACACCATGCAAACCTCCAGAAAATTGATACGAATCCTGGTCGAACTTACCTCCAGCATGCAGAACTGTAAGAATGGTCTCTAGTGTCGACTTCCCAGTTTTGGGGTGCATCTCTGTAGGAATTCCACGCCCATCATCTGAAATCAGCGCCGATCCATCTTTACGCAAGACAACCTTCATTGTAGTGGCATGCCCAGCCATAAACTCATCAACTGAATTATCCATGATTTCCCCAAGGCACCGATGCAGACCATCTTTTCCAGTGTTTCCAATGTACATTCCAGGTCTTTTGCGCACGGCCTCTAACCCTTCTAGTACGGTAATATTCTCCGCACCATAATTAGACTTTGACATATACTCATTAGATTATAAAATTACGTCTATTTTGTCAAATATATGCACACGCAACGGGATAAATGTAAGTTTTTACGATAAAATAGAAAAAAACTTGCCATTAATTATTTTTATTGTTATAATTATAGTACTCAATTTGAGGAACAAAAAATAAATGACCAACAATAATCGCAAAATCTACTCGCGAGACCTAGGTTGTTATATTTCTGTAGATCAGTATCATGATTTACAATACAGGTATTCAATGATAAGATCGCAAAATTTCATCGAGAAAGTTAGTTTAATGACTTTGATCATCTTAGCAAACTCTCTCCTTAGGTTTTAAAAAAGGATTTAAAACAAAAAAAACAAGACCTCCCCTTACGGGGAAATTCTTGTTTTTTTTTCGGCGGGTATACAACCCAGGCGAATTTTTATCGACCGTTAACTTCGTTCTTCAAAGTCTGACCTGCAGAGAAAGATACACGAATTGATGCAGGGATCTGAATCTTTTCGCGAGTCTGAGGATTAACCCCAGTTCTTGCTTTAGTCTTTGTAGCTTTGAAAGTACCGAAACCAGTGATGGTAACGTTGTCGCCTTTCTTCAAGCTAGAAGTGATTTGTCCTACGAAACTGTTCAACATTCGTTCAACAGCTGCTTGTGACATGTCTACATCCTTAGCGATTGCTTGGATCAATTGAGTTTTTCCTACTTTATTTGCCATAGTGCTCCGATTAATAGAAAGATTAAAAAAGTTTGTCAAATAAAAACACGTTATAAACCCTATTTAATAGCTCGTGGAACTGATATATATCAGTATAATTAGAAAAGTGAAAAAATTCACTATAATTCTTGCAAAATCAAGAAAAATGAGATATACTTAATCATAAGTTATCACAAAAAAACAAAAAACAAAAAATGAAAACTATCAAAAAAATAGTAATAATCAGCGTCCTATTTGTGGGTATTTCACTTATCGTTATCAACAAAAATAGTTTTCAAAACTGGTCTCTAAGTTATAACGATAGCATAATACAACTAATCATACTGATCTTGGCAGTGCCATATTTTGTTGGTTTTATTATGTATTTGGGAAAAGTAAACTATCTCCAAAAAAGCACCATGAAAAAGAAAAAAGGTATTGCGCGGAAATAAATGTTTAATTACAATATATATACTAAAACATATATATTTAGTCTTATGACTCAAAAAAATACAACTCTTTTACCCCGAGTGTTCAGTATGCTCACCATGGCCTTGGTGGGTCTTTTTTTATGCTCAAGTTTGCTTAATATCCGAGGATTAGCCCAAAAAAAGGAGGAGGAAGTCGAACAAACTGAATTAGTAAGAACTGGTGCTCAAACACAACCTACTAATATAGTTGCGGTTTCTTTACTCTTCGTTACTTTGATGGGAATTGGTATCCACGCATACACTACTCAGATTTATCCATCTAAATAGGTAAAAGCCACAATCAGGCTCAAAAATTCTTGACAACCCTATTCAAGTATTAAAAGATACTATGTATAAACTACATTGAGGATGACCTATACTATAGCAGTTGTAAATCAGAAAGGAGGAGTAGGAAAAACCACCAGTTCGGTTAATTTAGCCGCAGGTTTAGCAGGTAAAAAATATAAAGTTTTGCTTATTGATTTTGACCCACAAGGGCACTCAAGCGAACACTTATCAGTAAAACCTAACCCTAACAAAACAGCGTTAGAAGCATTAACTAAAAGTGAAGAATTGGAAGCATGCACCTACCCAAGCTACATTCCAAATCTTTGGGTGTTACCTTCTAATCTAAGACTTGGACAATACAACCAAAACACACCAGTTGGCAGACAATTTAACCTAAAAGAGGTATTAGCAGAAAAAAAATCTGAATACGATTTCATAATTATCGACTGCCAACCATCTTTGTCGCTATTGACACTCAATGCGCTTGTTGCTTGCAATAAAGTATTACTGCCTGTTCAAGCAGAATTCCTAGCCTTGGATGGTCTTAGCCAGCTAATAGTAACACTCAAGGAGATCCAATCCAAATTACAACCCAATCTCTCTGTGCTCGGTATACTATTAACCATGTACGATCGGCGTAATAAATTAAGTTTTGAAGTCCGTAGCGAGTTAGAAAAGAATTTCAAAGAAGACATATTCTCAACTGCCATCCCTCGTAACGTAAAATTAGCCGAAGCTCCATCTTTTGGAAAAACTATCTTCGACTACGCCCCTACCTCACCTGGAGCTCAGGCGTACTTCGATCTCTCTGATGAGGTAGTAAAAAAACTTGATCTCAAAAAAAGACGAAAGGCTAAGGCCAAGTAACTTCCACACCTTGGATTAAAATCTTATATCTCTTTAAGAATTCTCTTCTGAAACTTTTTTTACATAAACCTTCGTTCCTTCTGGAATTTTGACGAATATTGATTGCACCGCATCTCCATTTGTTAAATATATTTGAGAATATGGGATGTCTAACAAATCGCCAAGTCTTACTCTAGTTGAGGTTCCTAGCGACCTGTAATATGCAGTTGTAGTTATTGCCATTCTCATTCCATATTCACTACTTTCAATCGGATAGTGCTTTCCTATTCTTACGCCATAATTAGATTCTTTGGGTAAAATATAATGCCTTCCTGACAAGTCTGTTTGTATATACTGATCATCTACACACCTTGTCACTTTAGTGTCCCTAGAATACCCTAACTCACTCAATCTCTCAAGAGTAATCTCATTTTCTTCAAGCACCTCTTCCATAGTAGGCTTTTTTTCTTGAGAATTCTGTTGTTCGGAATTAAATGTAAACTTTTCCATATCTATTAGTATATCTAATAATTTATCCCAAAACAAGAAAAACAAATAAATCTCTATCAAAAACTTACAAGTAAATTGTACAAAATATTGACAACCGTAAGCTACTTTACCAAACAGTAAAGATGCAGTATACTTAGAAAATACACATCACTATAAAAACAAAAAATGACCGTTGATATCTCGCACGATCAAGCTATTATTGATCTAATCCAAAAATCACCTATTCTCGTTGACCCCGAAAAAGGCTATCTTATCGATAAAATTCCAGCAATGGGGCCTTTGCAAAAGCTTAAGACCAAGAAGAACCTGGTCATGAACACCACGCCCGACTTAATCTTAGAATTCCGAAAAACTCGAGCCAAATTCATAAAGCAAGAAAAGGCAAGCCAGGCAAAGCCAGCCGAAAGTGGAGGTTTTTTTAAACCAAAGCCAGAAGAAAAAAAGATTGTATCTTCATCAGTATTAGGAAATCCAAGGTTGCTAGGAGGACCAAGTCCAAAACCCGCACGCCTGCAATTCAAACAATTACGATCATTAGCAGATGTTAGTGACCCAACATCACTCAACTCTCTTATACCCCCACATGTTAGCTTTTCGATTAATGAGAACGGTGATCAGAAAATTCACAGCTTTATAGAAAAAATAAGCGAACAGCTCTCAACCTTACAAAACCCTAATGAAAAACGAAATTACTTAGCTCTATATCTACAATCTCCGTTATTCAGAGCTTACAGCCACACTGGGCTCACTGCTTTAAAGCATCCCGAGATAAAACCTGCCAACACCATCCTAAACACCATCCAAAAAATCGATCGCCGCTTCTTGAACAGAAAACAGTTCGAATATGCCTCGGAAATTACCAACGCTATTAGGACAAATTGCGGCCTTTAAGTTGTTAGATATATAAAGAATCTATTCTTAGTACAACGAAAATATTATTGACAGAATACAAAGTTATCGGTAGGTTAATCAGGCATAAGACTTAAAATAAAAACTTTAACTTAACCTACATAAATATGTCAGCTAAAAAAATCGCCACTATACTAAACCTTATTGAAATCGCAGAAAACAACCTTAAAACAACCAAAAGCCTTCTCGCGCAACTTTCGACACCCGAGAAGATATCAAGTGCTCGAAGCACTACTGCAACAGGTCAATCAAGCACGGATGAAGACTCGGCTTTGGAAGTGATTGAGGGATACTTTGATGGAGAAAACATGATCGGAGACAACGGCCAAATGTATGTTGTACCTCCAAACTACGCATCCAAAACCCAGCTTGTTGTTGGGGACAGAATGAAATGGATAATGACCCCAGAAAGGGATATTTTCAAACTCATCCAACCAGCGCCTCGAGAAAGAACAACCGGAACCTTCACTATCGAAGGTGATGCTTATCTTGTACTTGTCGATAGGTTCCCCAACCCAATTCAAATTCTTAAGGCAAGCGCTACATATGCGATGAAGAACCTAGGATTGCAAATTGGAGATGAGGTAGCAATAACAATCCCTAAAGATGCAACACCAACATGGGGAGCATTTAACAGTATAGTAAAGTCAACAACCGAACAAGATATTTCTGAAGAAGATGATTTGGGCGTAGAAGCCCCAGTAGACAGATCTCAAGATTATACCACCGAAGCAGAAATCCCTAATCAAGAAGACTTCCTATAAATTTTGAGTTGACTAAGTAATTAAACAAAGCCTTAATATGCTCATGAAAAGAGCGAAGACTTTAGTAAAAAAACTACTCCCAACCTCCACCCTCAAGTCCATAAGACCTGTTTATCATGGCCTAAAAGGATATATCGCAGCTGCGATTAATTTTTTTCCCGCTGCTCGCTTAGAAATCATTAGTGTTACAGGCACCAAAGGTAAGACCACAACCTCAGCCTACATAGGGAGACTACTTAATACATACGGGCTTAAGACAGGTTACATAACCACCTCTGTTATTAATCTAGGCAAAGAAGAGTTTTTGAACCCTCACAAGATGACCTCTATTGATAGCTTCGAAATGCACAAGTATCTAGCGAAAATGAAGCGAAACGGATGCAAAAGAGCTGTCATTGAAATGTCTTCACAAGGTTTGGAGCAAAATCGGCACAAAGGATTATTTGGTTTCACGGCTGGAGTTTTCTTAAATATCTACCCCGAGCACATCGAAGCACATGGTAACTGGGAAAAATATAAACATGCCAAATCTATTCTTTTCAGGAACATTCGAAAAAATGGAGTTTTCTTAGCTAATAAAGACTTTGCAGAGTACCAATATATGTGGCGAGAAACCAAACCAAAACTTCGAAGCACTATTCACAAAAAACTATTTTCGTTAACTAAAGATATTACCATCAAAAACAGTAATAACCTTACCAAGAATTTAATTTACAAAAAGCAAAACTACCCTACCAACCTAATTTCAGATTTTGATATACAAAACGCATATGCGGCCAGTATAAGTATTGCTAATATTTTGGGGAAAACAACCAAAAAAAGAAACACGATATTAGAAAAAATTTTAGTTCTATTGCCAGAGCTCAAAACGGTACCAGGAAGAATGGAATGGGTGATTAAAGAAGGTAAAAACGTCTATAACGAACAGAAAACACCTTACAAGAAAAACCTTAGTATTCTTGTAGACTACGCTCATGAGCCAGCTAGTATGGAATTCCTCTTAAAAACAGTAAAATCCTGGCAAAAGAAGTCATTTGATAACACAATCCATATCCTAAGTTGTGATGGTGTAGGAAGAGATGACTGGAAAAAACCCATTATGGGCAAAATATCTAGGAAATATATAGATTACACAATTTTTACTACTGATAATTTTGAAATAGGTGATAAACCCCAAGCTATTATCGATAGTTTAACAGCAAAAATAACCCTTTCTGATAAAACCTTTAGTGAAAAAAAGAGATCCAAAGCCTTTCAAAAAGCTCTAGAAATAGCTTCAAAATTAAAAGGAAAAACCCTGATTGTCTCTACCGGTGTAGGCTCTGAACAAGGACTTACACACCCAAGTGGCACTGTAAAATGGGACGAACGAGAGCAGTGGATAAACGCCTACCGCAAGTTTTCTCGATAAACTAAACACTTATCAGGTAAAATACTATTTGACAATAAATAAATGATCACGTATACTATTAAGTATACACTTAAATATTACGTATGTTTCTCCAAAAATCAATTTCTAAGATTACAGCAGTTATTTCTGCAACTTTCTTATTATTAAGCTTATTCCCTGTTCTTAACGACTCACTAAATAATTCAATTGTTGTTGAGGCAGCAACCGAACCCTATTGTGCCCAAGACAAAGATCAGGAGCCAATATTTAATCCATACCCAATAACTTTTTCTAACCCTAACCCGGTTGACACTGAGGCAAATTGTTCCGATTTACCTCTATTGAGTTTCTTCCCAATCGACACTCAAGCAGGAAACCCAAGAGAGATCAATATTGTTGACAACCAGAACATCACATTCTCTGCTTATTATAACAATGGTGCAAATGCCAACGACGGTCTAGACAATGTGACTGGTGATGCAATAATGAACCCTAACCTTAAAATCGCAGTAAACCAAGTTAGTGATACTCGATTCTGTATTGATGGAACCCTATCTGCAATGAATGCTGCCACAGTAACATCAGCTCAAAAAGGAGGAGATCTATGTATTAATGCCCCAGCAGGAACTAATCTAGAAATCGTAGCCAACACTGTTACTCACTTCCCAACTGCCGTAGTGCGCAAAGAAGAAACAGATGCAACAGGTAGAACACCTAACGACCCTATTGCAGATAACTCTACAGGGACAACTACTTCAAACCCAATTTATTCAGCTTTCCCAGGAACAAACCTTCCTTCAACCGATGGTTATCAAATTACCGATAAACTTCAGCCAGGTTTCTTGAACTACGGTTACATCTTAGGTCAGATTTTGGCTAAGGTTCCAGAAGCTCAAGACAATCTTCCACCAGCGCTTCCAGGACAGGAGATTACAATTGTAAGAGGTGAAGCAGGTTCATTTGACCCATACGCAGGAACAGACCCAGACGGAGATTTACCTTTAACATACGTACCTTTAGAATTACCAGCTTTTTGTAACGAAGAAAACCTAGTTGTGTCATGTCAATCAGATGAGCAAACTCCAGTGCGCTCAACCTTCAACGTCGTTCCTTACGATAGCAAAGGTCTTGCAGGACAACCAGCAGAATTTATTGTAAATATAATCGAAGCCGACAAAGCAGTCCTAGCCACTTCCGACAAAACATGTGTCAAAAAAGATACTGAAAATAATTGTGAAACAGCAAAGATCCAACCTACAGAAAAAGTAACCTACACTATTAGTGTAACCAACACTGGTAAAGAAACAGCTACCAACGTTACAGTTGTAGATGATTACGACGAAAGTTTGCTCGAATCTATCAACCCTGCAGAAAATGCGAACATTGATACTACAGACCAAGATGGGTTCTTATCATTCAACGTTGGAGACATTGCTCCAGATGTAACAGTTAATCTTACTTACGATGCAACAGTAAGAGAAGATGCTGCCAATGGTACGATTGTGGTAAACACCGCAACAATCTCTGCAGATGAACTTCCTGATCATACGGTAAGCACCCAGTTCCCAGTTGTGTTGCCAAACAACCCTATTCTATCAACATCAGATAAGTCTTGTGTACAATTAGGAACTTCTACACCATGTAACCAAGCAAGTCTTAACCCTGGTGAAAAAGTAACTTATACTATCAACGTTAAGAATACTGGAGACACCGACGCATTCAACGTAAAAGTTGTAGATGATATTGACGAGAATAAGCTAGAAAACATAACTAATATCGCTCCTGACCCAGAGTCTCTAGATAACTCTCTAGAAAAAATTACTTGGAATTTAGGAACAATCGAAGCTGGAGAAGGTAAAACAATTACTTATAACGCCACAATTCAAAGCACAGTAACTAACGGTCAAAGAATTGAGAACCGAGCTATTGTATCTGCAGATAACTTGCCAGACACTGAGCTTGAGACTGACTTCATCGTAACCATTGTCACAGCAACAACTTCTCGTTCAGGAGGTAGCGCAATTGCCCTGCTAGTTATCGTTTTAGCAATCGCTGGTGGAGGATACTACTACTACAAGAAGAACGGTAAGATTGGTAAGAAATTCGACCCAAAGAGAACCGAAAAGAAATAGCTGACCATCACTTATGGAAAGTATGAAAAATCGTATTATATCTTATCTTATTGGTTTTATTCCTCTGTTAGTTACAGCCGGATTTTATTATAGAGCATTACAAAATAATCAGTCTGAAGAAGTATCCTTATCGTTACTTTCAATTATCTTTGTTCTACCAATATTTCTAATTATTGCTGCACTAGTTAAGTTTAAACTTAAAGAAAAGTATCCTATATCATTTACTATTTATGGAATATTAACTTGGTCCATCATAACCCTAGCATTAGGATCTATCAGCTTTCTTATGAACGCAGCTGTATAATAGCAAAAGTAATCTTATTAAATATGAACCCTTCAAGGGCTTTTTTTATTGCTCAATTTATTGACTAGAATGTTATTATGAGGTTTGTATCTAATACTACAGCAAAAAGAGGTAATCCACCTAATGACAGAAAAATTGAACACTAGTGAATTTTCTGTATACTCAGCCGAAGATTATTCGACCCAAAAGAAAGAGGCTATAGTTATATAGCTTAGAGCGAGCAGTAGCCGCAACATTCTTTTAAAAAAGCACCCTCAATCATAAGGTGCTTTTTTATGAATATAAACAACAAGTTTAAGCTTATTCTGCAGAATCTTCCACAACTTCTTGATTATCATTTTCTGGAGTCTCAGGGACCTGGGTAGAAGTGCTATCTACATTTTCTTCGATTACCTCAGCATTATCGCCAGGAGCAATTACGCCTCCCTGCTCTTCATCGTACCCTCCTTCGAGGTCAGTCTCTGTGATATCCTCTTCTTCCAACGTCTCAATATTAAGCTCTGCATTAAGTAAGTCAGAGGCAAGGCGAATATTCACACCCTTCTTCCCTACAGCTAGGGATGCCTCTTCTGGGTAACAGAACACATCTCCGTGCCGCTTCTCCTCATCCCATTTGACATGGTCTATCTCCGCTGGCTCAAGTGCATCCATGATCATTCCTTCAATATCATCACGGTTCTCAATCACATCAATCTTCTCTTGCAAAGAAGTTGTAATCTCACGCATGATACTAATCAAGCGGACATTCTTACGACCAAGAATTGTACCCACTGGATCAATCGACTCATCTTCTTTTGCTGAAACAAGTAACTTTGTTCGGCTACCTGGCTCGCGCACAATACGATCAATAGTCACAACGTCACTAGCAACTTCTGGAACCTCTTTGGCAATAATAGCTCTGATGAAATCGTTATTGGTTCGAGACAAGAATACTCGAGAGTTTCCTCTATCATCTTCACTAATGTCCACAATCAACGCTCGAATCATCTGACCTGGTTTGAATTTATCAACAGGAAGCAAATTATCTCTGTTAATGAATCCAGTTGTAGCACCTAGTTTGACAAGATATCCGCCTTTGCGGAAGCAATCAATCTCAACAGTAACAATATCCCCAATCTTATCCTTGAATTGGTTAAGAATCTTGGTGTGACGGACATTGTTGATAGTTTGGAATAAGACCTGCTTAGCAATCTGCGAAGCAATGCGACCAAATTCAACATCGTTATCGATACTTACTTCTTGCCGAATCTCATCCCCTAACTGAGCTCCCGGATCAGAAAGACGAGCTTCTACAACTGTCTTCTCTTTACCTTCGTTGAGAACTTCCTCAACTACTGCCCAGGTCTGGAATACAGAGTACTTACCTGTTTCCGAATTAAATTGCGAATCATAAGTACTATCTCGTTCTCCAAATTCTTTCCTATATGCTGCCGCTATCGCCACTTCAATGGCTTTGATAACCTCCTCAGGATTAAGACCACGCTCAATACAAATCAGCTCAATATGTTGTTTCAAATCAGTAATATCTAATGACATAATAAAATAATGTTAAAATTAATAGCAAAAAAATCTCCCACAGGGGAAATCAAAAGCTTTTCTTAATTTAAGAATAGATAATAATATCTATGTTGTCAATGTATGAGGTGTTTACATACGGTTAAAATTAATGAAGATATAAAAAAGCACCGTATAAAACACAGTGCTAAAATAATATATACTTAAAGTAGAATTTTAAGCTACCCTTCAAATTTTTCTAAATACCAATATTGATTTGAGTTCCTAAAATCACATTTTTTAGTAATTACAGGTATGTTTGGATAATAATTAATAGAACGATTAGGTTCTAAACACAAGACACTATTATGTCTATTTGCGCTTTGCAACATAAAATAATTTGCTCGACCAGTTGGAGCTAACCTCCAATTCTGCAAGCCATCGCGATCATATATACAATCATAAGATGTTGCTTTAGTAAAATATCGAGGATATGTAAGATTAAGACAGTCAGGCTGTCCAGGATTAGTATACACCATAAAAGTAATCGTATGGTAAGGTAAATTCTTAGATAGCCAATTTGGGTCTCTCTTAAAGAGATTGAAGCCTTGTTCATAATCTCTCCAACCTTTTGGATAGAGCGTTAGACCTTTATAATTAGTAGGTAAACCAGGTATATATAAAGCATATCTTGATTTAGCATGTGTAATTCTATAACCAAAGTATGAGCGATTAAAATCCTGAGAAGCCTGCAATGGCAAAGTACAGCAAAGGGTGATACCAGTTGCTGTAAGTAATTTTTTGATCATAAATATGATCTCCACATAAGTTAATACGCACTTTATAACTTACTTTATGTGATATGTCAAGTAATAGACTTTATTTGTACCTGTGTAATATCGAGTGTATTATCGAAATTTAATATAGATACAGATATGGTATAACCCTCTTTGTCTCTTAATAACCACCCATTTTCATTTCTTGAATCAGCAAGAATATCATATGTATATGTTTCAACTATTTTAGATAGTTTGCGTATACTTTCTTCACTTGCTTTTTCCATAGTCCCAAACTGAAAGTCGGTAAATTTTTCAAAATTATCGTATTCAAAACCATCATTTCTAGGACTGCAAGATATAGCTATAAAGTACTCACTGGATAAACTATCAGAACTCTCCGTATAAGTATAGTTAGGATCTAGCCGAGTATCTAAAATAATTGTTTGACTTACTTTAGAAGTCGATACTGCTCCTTCTGGCACATCAGTATACTCTTCGAAGAAAACATTCGGGTTGTATGTTACAATTGTATTTTTGTTACATTCAAAAGTTCCTTGTGATACTTCTGTTTCTTCTACAGAAATAATTTGTTCTGATTTATCGGCATCTTGATTATTAGAGCTAAACAAATGTAATGTAAGTCCTGATAGTCCAAGAATTATGCCAATACCAGTAAGAATACTGATAGTTTTTATTTTAGACATAAATATCTCTTATATCAAAAAAAAAACTATGTCAAGAACTTAAGGCAGTACTATAACTTACTTATAGACTTAGTAACTAAAATATTGATCAATCTTCTGTTGCGCTCAGAAAAAAATTTGATTTCAACATATTGAGAAAAATTTAGGCGGTTTGCATGAACTCTTTCTTAACATCTTCTATAAGTTCGATTCCTGTCTTCTCCACTTCTTCTTCAGTCTTAATGTATTTGAGATTGGTGAGTGCAGTCTTCAAGTCTGCATCAAATATCTTCGCCACCAACTCCTCATCTTCACCACCATCTGCCTTAAGAACTTCTTGAACTGCGTCGTAGAGACCAATAATAATATTCATCATTAGCTTAGTCTTCTTGAACGAGCAATACGTATCAATCTCATCAAAACCATTCTGCTGTAAGAAATCCTCTCGAAGTGACTTAGAAATCTCCAGGATTAGACGCTTGTCATTATCCAGACCGTCCATACCAATCAACTTCACCAGTTCCAACAATTCCCCTTCTTCACTCAAGAGCTTCTTAGCCATAATTCGGTTCTGAATAAACTTCGCTCCTCCGGCAAAATCCTTGTAAGTGTCGGTGTGAAAGCCTGTTTTGTCAGAATCTTCGAGCGAGTTCTTAGAAATAATCTCATCAAACACCTCATCGTATAGTGAGTAACTAGTCTGCCAGTTGATCGCCGGATAGTGTCGCTTGGCAGCTAATGCAGCATCCAATGCTAAGAACACCTGAGTATTCTTCAAAGTCGCTTGTGTAACTGGCTCTGAGAAGTCGCCACCAGCAGGAGAAACCGCTCCAATTGCTGTAACCGAACCTTCATCACCGCTCAAAGTCTTCACCACTCCAGTGCGCTCATAGAAAGAGCTAATACGAGAAGACAAGTATGCTGGATATCCTTCCTCACTAGGCATCTCAGCCATACGAGCACTGATTTCACGCATTGACTCAGCCCACCGAGAGGTTGAATCAGCCATCATCACCACATCCAAGCCCATATCTCGGAAATATTCCGCAATGGTAATACCAGTATAGATACTAGCTTCTCGAGCCGCAATCGGCATGTTAGAAGTATTTGCAATCAAAATGGTACGTTCCATAAGCGGACGTCCTGTTCGTGGATCATCTAGAGTTGGGAACAGCTTAACCATTTCCGTCATCTCATTACCGCGCTCACCACAACCAACGTACACGACAAGCTCTGCATCACTCCACTTGGCAAACTGCTGCTGAGTAAATGTCTTCCCCGCTCCAAACGGACCAGGAGTGCACACAGGAGCGCCAAGCATGATCGGAAACATCGCGTCCACCACTCGCTGCCCAGTCTTAAAAATCTTATGAGGAGCCAGCTTCTCAACCCGGGGCCGAGCGATCTTCACCGGCCACTTCTGCTTCATGATCACAGGAATTTCTTCCCCAGCGGCATTCTTAATATGTGCCACCACATCATTGATAGTAAACTCACCAGCATTAATACTCACGACTTCACCAGCTACATCAGGTAACAACATAATATAGTGCTTGAAGAGCTCAGTCTCTTGCACATACCCAATCTTAGCTCCAGCTTCTAGCACGTCGCCTTTCTTAACAATCGGCTCAAACTTCCATTTTTTATCTTGATCTAGACTAGGCAAGTGAATTCCAGGCGCAATAAAGACAGGACTGACTTTATCCAAAGCTTCAAGAGGTCTCTGAATTCCATCAAACATATTACCTATCAGTCCAGGCCCAAGCTCAACACTCAAAAGTTCGCCTTTAAGCTCAACCTTCTCCCCAATTCTAATACCGGTTGTTTCTTCGTAAACTTGTACTTTACACTCTCCATTTTCGATAGAGATAATCTCACCAAGTAATTGCCGATCACCGACAAAAACAGTTTCTAAATACTTTGGCTTATCGGTAGATTCTTCAATAACAGCAGTAACAAGTGGACCAGAGACTTTGGTAATTCTAAGCATACAATAATATGTGATTTATATAACAAAGTAAGATCTCACTTTCAATATTTGTCAATTTACAACAAAAAATGCCCAATTATTATTTTGGACAATCAATACAGCCCATGGGCAAGTAAATCTAGTTAAACTACAACATTTCAACGACAGTTTTCTTTCAAGCGCTATTAACATAACGATGTAACTCTTGGTGAGCAAATTTCTCATAACTCTTCAATTCAAAAAGTCTTTTGTTTTCCTCAAGATCCGCAATGATGGTAATCAAAAGTTCTTTAATTTCTGGTTTTTTTGGAATTGGCGAATCACCAATACCAGGGAGGTACCTATCATTATACAAATAGCAATGTAATTGCGCTACAAAAACAATAAAAAAAGAGGTAGTGGAAAGTTGCTGGGTCATGAAGATTTCACTTTGGTTTCTAAAACACCTCGAAGCAAGACAAAGCCCAAACCAGTCATTAAGTGTCATTACATAGTCTGATTTTTCAACCACAGTTTCACTCTTACTAATCAATCTGTCAGGAGTGCTTTTGACCAGTTTATCTCCCGCTTTATTCACCAGCTCTAAGTTTCGCATATATACCTCACTCAAAACTTTTTTAAAAGCGAGTAGTTTCTCCAGCTTATCAAGTTCTTCTCCAGAATAGAGAAAGATTTCAGCGAATCTTTTTGCTACATTCTCTTGTTTTGTTGGGCTCAGATCTCTTAAGTACTGTAGTTTTTGTTTGTTAGGATAGAGAATTGGCAAGGTAACATTCTCATCCAAATAATCAATTAACTCAGCGTACAAAACAACTGGAGTGGTCTTCAAATGTTTTGAACTTAAAGATGCAATATGAATCCATAATATACAAATTTTATAATTACGAATCTTATCTAAATCTATTTTCTTAGGTATTAATTGCTTTGTAGATATGTTATTCGAAGAAGCATTACCTGTAGGAATGCCACTTTTATTGCCGATAGACAATCTGTGATTAACAATATCTGTTTTTTTATTGGAGTGTACTGGAAAAATATTGTGTCTATTATTTAACTCTTTAGTAAGCAGCATAACCATCAAGGTAGAAATAGCTCCACTAGAAGGACCGAGTAAAGAAGCAACAGGAGGATCCATATTCTTGCGAACCAGTAAACCATCATTGAACCATGTCATGATTTCTTTTCGCCTATAATTCTTATCAATAAATGGTAGTATGTCACTGTCTATTATTGTTTTTATATCATCCTCTGATAAACTCATCTAATAACCTCATTATATCAACAATTTCTACCACGTATTAATATATCAAAAAGCATTAATTGTCAAACTAAACATCATCCCTTATTGATAGCCCCAGCGCAGTGGAAAGCTGGTTAGCGATAGGAAACACATATGGCTGCAGTAATTCAGGCACACTTAATCTTCGTAAAGTATTAGCCTTATAGACCTTCACTGGATAGTTTGCAAAATATTCCACCAAGCCAACACTATTTACACCCCCTCCTGTGAAGACAATCTTATCAGGATCTTGAGATACTTTGTGGTTGATCTCAACAAATGTATCAAGCTCAGACTTGAGAATATCATAAGTATCCGTAATCTGCGGTGGTAATTCGTACAGATTAATCAAGCTCAAGTCCCTCTTAAAACTAGTTGCAACTTCTGCGGACACACCCAAAGCCTTTGATAAGTCTTCTTGGATTTTATCAACCCCTACATTCACATGTGAACTAGCTCGAAGAACACCCTCTACCACAATACTAAAGGTAGTATACCCACCTCCAATATCCACTATAATGGTATTCCCAGTATCTGGAGAAATAGAGGACCGTATTTGAGAAATAGTTTGATTCTCCAAAGCTACACCATCAAGATTGATATGCTCCAACAAGTTTTTACTATTTTCTACTACAAAATCTGGCAGCGCATTAATGATGACTTTTTGCTTCCCTGTGTATTCAGCAATTCGAGGATCTTCATCGATTTTATTCCAAGAAAGCCGCATTTCATCGGGAGGATAAGGTAAAAAATACTGTGCTTGTCGGTCGATTTCAGCTTGAATTGCGCGATCCCCCCACCCTGATTCAAAATCCAAAGTGGTCACAAAGACATCCTTACTCTGGACACTCATCACAGTCTTAATACCTTTGAACTCCGCAGTCTTCATAATCTCTTCGATTACAATAGAAATCTGCCGCAACTTAGTACTATCCCAGTATCCGGACAAATCTATGTCATGCCGGGCTACCCCATATGTATGAAGCTCAATTTGCCCACCATGGTGATGCGATTCTGCCATCTTGATTGATTCCGTTCCAATATCCAGACCAATAATTGTCTTATCCGAAAACATGCTAGTAAAAGGTGATTATATAATCAAAAAATACTTTGAAATCACCCCTCTGTCAAGAAGTTTAAATATTATTTTACAGAGAGTGAAATGCCAACTACGATTTCAAATATATGATAGTTTTACCTTCACTTCTGGAATATTCTACAGAACAACTCCAGCAAAAGATTGAGATTCTCAAAACCAAAGATATTGAAGAGCTTACCAACCAAACAGATCTCAGTCTCCATCTGGACTTCGTCATGAAACACTTTGCTATCGACCGCAAAGTTATGGAGAGTATTTCTTTTGCAGAAGTTCACGATCAGCTTATGGACAACTTCGAAGATCGAAAACTCAACCTTTCTATTCATTTTATGGGCGACGTCACCGATTTAACAAATATTTATAAAATATTAGAAGAAACGGAATTCAATAGTGATTGGAATTACTTATTTTTGGTACCGCAGGAACATATTGAAACTTTTGAAGAGTTTGCTGACGACAATATTGAAATAGGAATTTGGGCAGACTTAGAAGATTGGCCAGAAGAACCAGAAGAAGATAAAACCTATTTACTAATGACAGTTAAAGCTGGTTTGTCCGGACAAAAACTAACAACAGACACCAAAAAAAAGGCCCTCACATATATTGATGAGCACCCTAATACATTCATCCTCGACGGTGGCTGGAGTATCGACTTCGAATCAGATAGTGAGGATTTATTCATCGTCTCACACAGCAGCTTCTGGAATACTGCTAAAAATCTTGACACACTCTAAAAATAAGCCTTCCTTATCCTAGATAATGGCCAGTCCTGGTTTTGAGAATAGCAAAAAAATTCAATACTTAATACAAAGTAGTTTATCTGGAATAATATTCAGTACGGCACTGTTTGTTTTATTTTTATCAGTATTAAAACTAAATATCTATGGTGCAAACAAAATACCCGCCTATCCTATATATGCATTAGGACTTTATTCTGTCATTCCTGTTATTTGCGTTACCGGTTATTATATTAAAACCAAATTCAGAAATACTTTTTGCGTACCTGTCTTTGTCGCAGCCGCAATACTAACAATTCCCTGTATGGTGTACTTGTTTAATTTTCTTATTAGGTTTGATTTCTTTGCTCCAGATTATTCCAGTCTAATAGAATAATAAAAAACTACAAGTTAGCAGTCTTAATAAGAGGTTGACAATTTAGACAAGTGAATGTATGTTGATTATTATTATCTTATGGCTGATTACTACGAAATACTAGGCGTTTCGCGGACTGCTACGCAAGACGAAATCAAAAAAGCGTATCGTAAAAAAGCGCATCAATTCCACCCCGATAAAAACCAGGGTGATAAATCTGCTGAAGCAAAGTTTAAGGAGGTCAACAACGCGTATGAAGTATTAGGCGACGCAAAAAAACGTTCTGACTTCGACCGGTTCGGGAAAGTTGGTGGACCGGGAGGCTTCCCTGGAGGAGGTCAATCTTATGGATTTGATGGTTTTGACGTTAACTTTGGGCAAGGTCAAGGTGGCGCTAATCCATTTGAGGATCTCAATGACGTGTTTGAAACCTTCTTTGGTTCTGGTTTTAGCTCTACGGGAAGGCGGACTAAAGGTTCTAGCAGCTCAAGAATGAGAGGGGTTGATATCGAAATGGTGGTAGAGCTAACCCTAGAAGAGGCTGCCACCGGCGCCAAGAAGACAATCAATTACGATCACAAAGTAAAGTGCTCACACTGCTCAGGAAAAGGTCACGAGCCAGGATCCAAAGTCGACACCTGCTCCACCTGTAAAGGACGCGGGCGTGTATACCAAAGAGTCGAAACCATCTTCGGAATCGTCCAGCAAGAGACTGTGTGTCCAACGTGCGACGGAACAGGAAACACCTACGAAAAAAAATGTCATGTTTGCACAGGCAAAGGCTACAATGAAGAAAGCGAAGAGTTGGAGGTTACTATTCCAGTTGGCGTCGACAATAGCGACAAAGTCCGTATAAGTGGCAAAGGCGAAGCCGGGTACAAAGGCAGTGAATCAGGAGATCTGTTCTTGATCGTAAAAATCAAAGATCACAAAACTCTCGAACGAGAAGGAACCAATATCAATTCCACTCTGGAAGTAGATTATTTTGATGTTTTACTTGGCACAAGCCTGGACGTAGCGACTGTTTGGGGTGATGTTGAAATCAAAATCCCGCCTCTTACCAACCCAGAAGGCAAACTCCGCCTCAAAGACCAAGGAATGCCCGAACTCAACAACACTAAGAACAAAGGTGATCACATGATCAAGATTAAGGTAAAAATGCCAAAAAAACTCTCTGGCAAACAAAAGCAGCAACTAGAAGCTATTCGTAGTGAGCTAAAAAAATAGCCTGCAACGCTTTACAACTACGTAGATTTGTGGTTGAATAAGCTCATGAACACCTATCAATTACTAGACTCTGGAAACCGCCAAAAATTAGAACAAGTCGGACCTTACAAAATCATTCGCCCTGCCCCTCAAGCAATCTGGGAACCATTCAATCCTAGCTTATGGAATGACATCGACAGTGAATTTGTCAAAGAAAAAGGAGAAAAAGGAAGCTGGAAGCCTCGCAAAAACCCAGAAGGAGTCAAGCGCAAGAAGCTGGGGACTGGACTTCCAGAGAACTGGTTTGTCGACTCTCCTTCAGGCTTACAATTCAAAGTAGAACCTAACGACTATGGGAATATCGGAATTTTCCCGGAGCACTGGATCTATTCGAACGAACTCAACAACCTTCTACCCAAAAAGTCTAAAGTTCTTAACGTCTTCACCTACACTGGATCGAATTGCCTCGACTTGGTAAAGTCAGGTCATCTTGTAACTGTAGTAGACTCAGCAAAAACAGCAATTTCAGGATACACTTTCAACCTTGGGCTAAACAAGTTATCAAGGCAGGGTCAAAGATTAGTCTTAGAAGATGCTATCAAGTTTCTCGATAGAGAAATCCGCCGTGAAAGCAAATACGACTGCGTGATGATCGACGCCCCAAGCTATGGACGTGGCACCAAAAAAGAAGTTTTTGATATCGACGAATCACTTATCAAATTATTTCAAAACGCCAAACGATTAGCAAAAAAAGATGGAATAGTGATCTTCACACTCCACTCTCCTCGCTACACTCAAGCAGCCCTCAAGCAATCGCTAGAACAGATTTTTGAAGGTAAGAACATCAATATTCAAGAACTAATGTTAGAAGCAGAGTCAAAATCTTATCTTACCAGCGGTACGTTCGTGCAGATACAATAGCTTTTCTACACTTGAGATAGATTGGCGAAATGCCAAAAAACGACAATCAACATCACGTGAAAAACTAAACCAAGAAGTATCAGCATTGTTTGCTGATTAAGGTGTGACATCTGATATTTTGAAACGTTAAGCTTATCTTTAAGTGCAGTCTTCATTAAACCATTAAGAATACTATCATATGATATTCTTGGGAATCTAATCAAACTACCTTCTTTTGATACAACCAAAAGAGAAGAAGGAACATTGGTTCTAACAATATTATCAGTAAGTTCAAATTTGTTATCATTTTTCATAAATAAGTTTCTTTTTGCAACCCTAAACTCAATAGACTTAATTGATGAAATATCAATAGATGACTCAGTCTTACCATACAAGTTTTGCTCCAAAAGATGTATATTTTGTTTAGTAATCGTAATTTGATGAACACTGGTAACGTAGAATATAATAATTACCAACAGTACCATTACCATAATACCAATACTTAGGATAGCGTTTTCATTGAGCAGCAAATAAATAGTAAAAAAGAAAGGAGAGAAAAGAACAGGTAGAAAAAGGTATATAAGTAATATTGTTCTAAAAATTTCTACTTTTGATCTTTTGATAATCATATTACAGAAAGTTTAGACAGCCAGGATAAATATGTAAAGAAAAACCATTTCTTAAAGGCAGAATTTTCATCAGTCGAAGTTATTTATTGCTGTAGCTATCTCACCCTTCTCTTAATTGTCTTCCAAGTCACGAACACAACAGCACCAGCCAAAATCCCAAGCGGAATAAAGAGTAAACCTCCAGTACGCGGCGTGACTGTAGAGCCATTACCGTCCTCATTCACAAATGGGCTTTCGCTACCCTGCTGACGTTCTTGAAAACTACTAAGTCCATCTCCATCACTATCCAAAAAACTTGATGGATCATTAGGATCTGTGCCATCCCGTATCTCAACAATATTTGGTATACCATCTCCATCACTATCTAAGAAACTCGAAGCATTTGCTGGATCTGTACCCTGCTCACTTTCTAAAGCGTCAGGAACTTCGTCACCATCACTATCTAAAAAACTCTGAACATTGCTCGGGTCTGTGCCATCGAGAATCTCTTGTTCATCTGAGTTGCCGTCTCCGTCTGTATCAACGTCATTATCTTGATTTGTAAATACCAAATCAGCAATATCACCACCTGCAATCACATCAAAGGTAGTATCGTCAGATATTGGGTTTCCTGTAATGAGTCTAAAGTTCTGATCACCGTCAATTTGAGGATCATTGTTGCCTTTGATGGTCACAGTGTTAGCCGAAGGATTGTTCCAATTACTATTTTTAATCACCAGGTCGTAATTCCCTACTGCATGAGCAGTAACACCTGCTAGGAAAGAGTTGGACACAGCCACAGGCTGTATATCCCCTTCATCCGGGTTATCAATACTCAACGGAATAATCACATCAGCATTATTAATTGGTTGTTTGCTAAGCTCAAAAGAAACCGTAGCTGTTTGACCCGCTTCAGAAGTCTGCTGCGCAGTAGAAGTAACAATAACTTGAACACTTTCGTTATCCTCATTAACCAGCTCAACATCAAGCACATCAGTTGCACTCAAGGCGTCATATCGTGTATCGTTAGAGACTACATTGTTGGTTAGAATTGAATAATCCTGATTATCATCATTATCGGCGTCATCTACACCGTTAACTACAATACTTTGGGGCACATCCCACTCTTCAATCTCTATCTGAATGGCGCCTTGAACAGTTCCCTCTTCAACATCACTACTCGTAAATTCTATCTGCACAGGGGCGATAGGCTTCGAAGTAAGTTGCACGGTAAATTCACCTGCATCTCCTGATTCGGAAGTTATACTATCGAGTAGAGTAACTTCTACCCCAGCCACATCATCATCCTCATTCACTAGGCCAAAATCCAGTATATCCGTATCCGTCAAAGCAGCATAACCAGGATCAGAAGTGGTAGGAGCCTCAGTCAATAGATTGTAGCTCACATCCCCATCATCTAATTCATCATCCACGCCAGAAATAACCACAAAATTACTAGTCGGATTATTCCAATTTTCAGGAGTTATTGTAATTTGAGAAACACCTCCTAAAGACCCTTCACTCACATCATCTAATATTACCGGTATTGTAACCTCTGTTGTCGGCTCTGAAGAAAGAGTGAAAAACACATTCGCGATATTACCATTCTCTTGAGTAACATTATCATTGGAGGTAACAACGACACCCGCAACTTCGTTATCAGTAATATCCACAACAATATCCGCCATCACCAGAGCATTAAAAGTCGTATCTGTTGAGCTAACCAAATGGGAAATAGTAGCTGTATGATTGCCTTCTTGTATAGAATCATCTATAGTTTCAACTTCCACAACCTGAGCTTGGTTCCAATTACCAGGTGTGAAAATAACTTGAATTGGCTGACCATATCCAGAGCCATTAAGCTGAATCTGTTCTTCAGGGTCGACAACAATATTCACATCGTGAGTTGGCTGCACCGATAACACGAGTCTATAGATATCTAAGGAATTTGATCCTTCCACCCCAATTGTTGAGTCACCAGTTTCCGTAACCAGGACACCTACCGAATCGTTATCAATAACCGTTGCCACTACAGCCTGACTAGACAAACCAGTGAATGCTGAGTCAGACGCATTATCAACGGCGACGTCAATCTGAACCTGCCTATCCCCAATCTGATTATCGTTAACCCCAGTGATTGTAAACTGGTTACTAGAAGCATTGTTCCAATTGGTTGGTGTAATTGTAAGCGAAGCTGGTGTCACTTCCACTATGCCCTCATCATTACTATTAATTGTGAGAATTACATCAGTTTGTGGTATTGCCGTCAACTCGACACTCACTGAAGCTGTTCCACCATTTTCATCAACTGTAACACTAAAAGTATCCAGAACAAAACCAGCATTCTCATTATCTACTATATCAACTAAGAAATCATTTGGGTTCAGTAGAGTGTACGCTGGGTCTGATGTAATAATATCAAAGTCAATAATCTCAGAATGTCTTCCTTCTATGATCGAATCATCTACAGCTTCAATAAATACGGGCTGAGCTTGATTCCAGTTTGCAGGTGTAAACACGATCGAAGTGGAAGATCCTCCCTCAACTACAATCTCAGCACCCGCATTCAGTTTCAAAGTAACATTTTGCTGCGGCATGGTATCTAATGCAATATTAACAAAATCTCCAGTACCATCCTCAATTACTGTCGTGTCCCCGTCAGTTGAAGCGACTGTAATTCCAGCGCCGTCGTTATCTATGATCGTAAGACCATAACTAGAGCTATTCAACCTATAATTTTCAGGAGATAAAGGCATGTTAGACGTTAGCACAAAATTATGAATAAAATTAGGCGCATCAACATTATCATCTTGAGCCTCAAAAGTAATCGTCTGTGGCTGATCCCAGTTATTAGGGTTAAATTCCAAATGATAACGGCAATTTAAACCGCTAGGATCACAGTCTCCAATACTTTGACTAGCTTCTTCTGGAGTAATCACAAAGCGCTCACCAACTTCTTCCCCTGCCCAAATATAAACACTACTCTCAGGCTCACTCAATAGAACAACGTCCATCACAAAAGCACCGGCGAACTCAGATATCTGACCATTAACTGGTATAAAACTATTCACCACAATTCCCCCTTGATCATTATCCAGCAAATCCACCACAATCGTCTGATCAGGCATCACTGAATAAGTGACGTCACTCAGAGGATCGACCGAAAGTATAATCTCTGTAGAGTCATCTCTAACAACCTCATCATCAACTGAAGTAATTATGACAATCTGAGGAATATTCCAATTCGAAGAAGTAAACACAAGAGAACTGTTTGACAAACCAACCTCCGAAGTATCCGTAATAGTTAAATCGATTGTAACTTCGTTTAAAGGTGCTTGTGTTAAACTAATCTCAATATTTTCTGATGCGCCGTTCTCTTGTAACTCAATAGAGTAATCACTTGCAACAAAACTTGCTGACTCGTCATCAATAATAGTAACCACAATAGCTTCGCCTTCAATAGGAAGGTTAATAAAATTTGAAACTGTGGCATCTGTAGATATTATCGATGGGGTTAACGTCGACATATGCAATCCTTCGTTATCAGTATCATCTTCTGCTTGGACAAAAACAGTGACACCATTCCAATTATTTTCATTAAAGACTATGTTTAATGATTCACTTGGGTTATTATATGAAACCCCATCTGTAGAAAGCCGTACCTCAGAATTATCCAGTGCTATCTGAGCAATAACATTTTCTCCAGTTGCCGGCTGAGAATCAACACTCAATACTACACTATCTGTACCTCCACCAGCTTCTTGAATTGTAACAGAAATCTTATCTGCATTCAATCCAACTTCGTCATTATCTTGGATATCAAAAGATTGCGTGGATAAGCTAAAATTATCATACAAAGAATCTGTGCTAGTAACAACAAAACTTACATCCGAGCTATGTGGATTTAGCTCAGTAATCTGATCATCAATCGGAAATACCTGTATAAACTGTTCAACATTCCAGTCATCCTGTCTAAATTGTAATGAGCTTGTACTTTCCAAGGAACCTCCTAACAACATTTGATTAGAATCAGTAGAAAAATCAACGTTAACACCACCCAAAGGTCTTGAGGTCAAAGATATTCTCAAATAATCACCCTTCGAAGGATGGCTTTCATCAAGCTGATTGACTGCATCTTGAGAATTATTTTCTGAATCATAACGAACTACATTTACACCAACTTGGTCATTATCAGTAATTTGATAAACCTGATTCGGCACATTAATCAGTCCATATTCTCTATCGCTGCTAAAGCTAGAAACATATATTTCTGAATTGTAAGTGCTTCCACGATCCACATCATCAATTACAGCGAATACATCGACAATTTGCTCAACATTCCAATTCGAAGGGGTGAACGACAAAGAAATTAAATTGCTATTATTAGTATCAAAAATAATATTATTATCGATAGACTGCAAAAATATAGTTACATTATCAGAGGGTTGTGCGTCCAGTACATAACCAAGTTTATCTCCAATATTTGGCAAGTCCTCATCAAGAAGATTTGTATTGTCTAATACCCCCGAGCTATCAAGCGGTCTTACTGTTACACCAGGTACATCGTCATCAAGAATTTTTATTTCAAACCCACTCGAGTTTATTTCATATTCGGGTTGAGTAAGGGAGTCAATAGAGGTTACAAATAAGTTTACAAGAGAATCATCAATCGTATCGTTGTTAACTGAAGTTAAAGATATCGTTTGAGGCTCGTCCCAGTTTGAACTGTCAAATACCAGAGGATTTTGAGCGGTGTCTGGCGCATCAATAAAATTATCGCCATGGACACTTTGTACATAGACAGCTCCTTGTGGCTCAGAATCTAATACGACGTCATAAGATATCTCACCTGAATCTTCACTAACCTCGTATGGTAACGTCAGCGCCCCACCCAAACTATCAACAAAATTACTAATTGTAATACCAGGTTCATCATCATCAATAATCGAAGCCTCTACTCTTGGGAAATTTGTTAATCCTATATACCCAGAGTCATTTGTGGCGGCTCCAAGGGATGTTGAGATCAAACTTGTATGGACGCCACCCAGCAAATCAGACTCCACTATACCATCATTAACAGCAACAATATCCAAATCGACAAACTGTGAGGAGTTATCAAGCATAACACTTGTATTACCTGTCACCGAACCATTCACACTAATTTGCGAACCATCATATACAAGATCAATTTGAACCTGATCTCCAGGGTTGGGAATTGTTGTAATTCCAACTGTAAGAGGTTTTGAAATCACTCCAGCTTCATCAACAACCAACCCATCAATAGCATTCAAAATAACCCCAGTTGTATCCTCATCAATTGCATCAACTTGGATCGCTCTAATCAAATTATTATTCGAAGGATTGTACGGAGATGTAGAATCTGCAGATTGAGTATTCGTGAATAATACAGTATCAGCTAACAAGCCATCTGTATTAGTATCATCAACAGCCCTTACAAACACCTGTTGGGCATTATCTCTACCCCAAGCATTGTTATCAAAAACAATAGCTTCGGAAGCGCTAAATTCAACCCCATCAGTACTTAGCTCAACTTCTGTACCAGCCACATTACCAGTAACTGTAACAATGTTGCCTAATTTTGGTTCGCTAGCTAACCACACTTCTACAAAGTCTACAGACCCCCCTTCTACTGTCGAAAGTTGGCCCCTACTTACCTCAATACCAGCTTCGTCATTGTCAATCAAAGTAATATTTACAGCCTCATCTGATACGGTGCTAGCACTATACTGAGTATCAGTAGTGTTCCCAATATCAACTGAAAAGGTGATTACAGTGCTTTGATCAAAATCAATATTGTCATCAACAGCTGTTATATCAAAAAAAACTTCCTTATTCCAGTTAGTCTCGTTAAAAATTAATTCAGAAGATGACGTACTAGAAATAACCTCATTTGAATCAAAATTTCTTAGAACCCTAACCACAGTACCAGGTTCAGGTTGGGAATCTAACCTTACACCAACACTTTTGACACTCCCACCTTCAAACATCGAAATAGAGTTTTCACTTACTATTATTCCAGGAAGATCATTATCCTCAATATTAATAGTTACATCTGGTAAAGTCAGGGTATTAAAAATAGCATTACTTGAAGAAACACTTAAGCTTAACGGTGCATTATGTTCGCCTTCTGCAATTACATCATCCACAGCTTGTAAGCTTACCGTTTGAGGCTCTTCCCATGTATCTGAATTAAAATCTATTGAATATGTAGATTCTCCATAGATACTACTTTGCGTACCCCCATCCAAAGTCACAGACACTCCTTCGGTACCAGGGCTGGAATTCATAGCTATTGATAAATCATAGAAATTACCACCTTCAGCAACCGATAAAGAAGTATTATAAGTAAATGGATCAACAACCTCAGCAGCTAGGCTAGTGTCAAACTCCCCACCTCCATCAAATTGACCTAGAATAGGAGCATCGGTAACCGCCAACAAAGGGGTTGAGATATCTAAACACTCAAAATTCTGTCCTGTAAACGAACACTCCTCAAGAGACCCGCTAACCAAGCCTATTAGCATTGTCGTTTGCGGTTCGGTTAAGTTCTCATCTATAGCGCCAACGCAATCAACCATGCTATTAGTCAATGCGGGTTCAGGAATACAACTAAAACTCTCCAATGCAAAGTTGCTTTCGTTTATCGGGTCTCCATTAGCTACAACACCGGATCTTTTGAATTCAGCCCCGCCTTGATTGTTAAGCAGCCAAGCAACAGCGATCCCTGCAAGTATTACACCTGCAAAAATTAAAATTAGGATAAGTTTTTGTTTAAAAAAACGCTGGGCGCGGATTAGCATAAATGCCTATTTTTTTGTTTTTATATTTATTGCTTTGTTCTATAACCAATTATACCTCACAATCCTTAATCTTGCAAGGTCTATAGGGAATTCTTTAGTAATTCAAACCTTTGAATTTCAAATTTCCAAAAACTTCTGTTTTCTAAGCTGTTCAGTTAAGGCATATTCGCCATGCTGACATCTAATCAATCTATAAACGCTATACCCTTTTTTGCTGCACATTTTTCGAATTTGATTATTCCGGCCCTCATTCAAATTAAAGAAATACCAAAACTTTCTAGAGTCTAGCTTCAAATAATAATAATCTTTTATATCACTATTTTTCATAGGAGTTACGTCTACAGACCGAAGTTGATAGTCATCAATTACTATACCTCGTCTATAATCATTGATATCGGTAAGTTTTAACTGTTCATTTAACCCTACTACATATTTTTTTAAAGTATTGTGTTTAGGATGGGTTAGCGTATGAAGCAAATCACCATCTTGTGACATAACAAGCAATCCTTCGCTCATATAATCTAATCTACCTGCGGGTTTGAATGATCTATATTTTGGCGGTAAAGAATCGTAAATAGTTTTTTTATTACCCTCACGCCTTGCTGAAACTAAGCTAAAAATTGGCTTATAATAGAGTATTGTAGACCTTTTTTGGATATCTATTTGCTCCCATTTATTATCTTTTTTATAGCATATTTTAGATGTTAAACCGACCTGATCCCCTAGCACAGCAACCCGACCATCAATTGTTACTAACTCTTTTTCAATAAGATGGTCAGCCTGTCTACGGCTGATCCCAAGATAATTTCCTATATATTTATTTATACGCATATGAATTATTATCTATACATATAACATATATTATCAGATAAGACCATACCTTAATATTTTTTTTTCTTGACAACATAGTCAAAATAAGACCAATTTAACAGTATATTTTAATAAAAAGTTGATATAACTCAACAAATTCTTAAAATAGTATCGCGACAACACAACCAAATAAGTTTCTTTTGAAAAATTTAAGAAAATTACCACATCAAATACGACATCAAAAGAGTGTAAGAAAAGCAGTAAATAATTTTACTGCCATCATTAGTATGAATCAATCTAACCAATATGCCGAAAATGAAAAGTCGAACAGTAACAGCTAAAAGCGCAGAAAAAATTAATTTAAAAAAAGTTAAAAACATCAAAAAACACAATGTTGTGGTAATTTTGCCGACTTATAATGAAGCTGAAAACATTTCAGATATTATCTCAACAGTTGCCATTCAACAACAATCTTTACCAAACCATTTACTTCAAATATTAGTTGTTGATGACAAATCACCAGACGGAACAGCTGACATTGTTAAAGATTTTGCGACCACTAATCCTTTCATTCACCTTATTTTAGGAAACAAGAAAGGATTAGGAGTTGCCTACAAAAGAGGTATAAAATACGCTATAAGCGTTTTGAAGGCTGACTATATTTTCGAAATGGATGCCGACGGTTCTCATGACCCAAATCTTATTCCAAAATTTGTAAATGAGCTTGAAAATGGAAATGACTTTGTAATCGGATCAAGATACGTTAATGGAGGAAGTATCCCAAACGATTGGCCAACCTCACGCAAATTAAATAGCAGATTTGGAAATCTATTTGCCAACATTGTTGCAGGTTTAAAAGGAGTAAAGGACACTACAAGTGGCTATAGAGCAATCAAAACAAGTATTCTTAAAAAAATAAATTTGGAGAATCTCAAGGTAAAAGGATACGGATTTCAAATTAATATTTTACACGAAGCAATTACTCAAGGAGCTATAGTAAAAGAGATACCAATCCAATTCAAAGATAGGACCAAAGGACAGTCTAAAATGAGCCTATCAGACCAACTCGGGTTCGTTTTATTCACACTTAGTCTAAGACTTAATTCCTTCAAAAAGCCAAAATTATTCATTATTTTGGGGATTTTGGGGATTTTATCAGCCTTAGGCTTTACCATAGCTAAACTTCTATCTTTAAGACCGACTGAAGCTATAGGTGTAGTCTTAGTAACCATCTCTTTGGTATTGGTAATTCAAGGTCTTTTCACCCTCTATTTGTCCCTCTATACTTGGGCAGATCCAAAACGAGTACACACAAATCGCTCACCTAAAAAATTTACTAAACCTACTAGATCTTTCACAGCCCTTTTGCCAGCAAGAAATGAAGAGAATGTGATTGGACATACCATTGCAGCTGTTCACGGGGTTGACTACCCAGACGAGCTCAAAGAAACAATTGTTTTATGTAGAAAAGACGATGTTGGTACAATAGCAGCAGCACAAGCCGCAATTGATAAATTAGGCAAAAAAAATATTCGAATCATTGCAGACACCTTGCCAAATAGCAAACCTATGAAGCTTAATATTGGTGCAGCAGAAGCTAAAAATGAAGTTATTTGTATTTTTGACGCTGAAGATGAACCTCACAAAGATATCTACAACATCGTAAATACTGTTATGGTAAGAAAAAATGCAGACGTAGTCCAATCTGGAGTGCAATTAATGAATTTTGCTTCGCACTGGTTCTCAGCGCTTAACGTTTTAGAATATTATTTTTGGTTTAAATCAGCACTCAGATTCTTTGCGAAAGTTGGTTTGATAACCTTAGGAGGCAACACTGTCTTCTTTAAAAAGGAATGGATGCAGAAGATTGGTGGCTGGGATGAAACATGTCTAACAGAAGATGCAGATGTCGGCTTGAGGCTGAGTAAGATGGGGGCTAAAATTGAAGTATTGTACGACCAAGAACATGCGACACAAGAAGAAACCCCTCACAACCTTGAGAATTTTATCAAACAAAGAACTCGCTGGAATCAAGGGTTTATTCAAGTACTGTTAAAGGGTGAATGGCTAAGCCTGCCAAAGCTGAGTCAGAGATTTCTGGCATTTTACTTGTTGTTCTGGCCAATTGTCCAATCATTACTGTTTTTGTATATACCAATTTCTTTGGCATTAATGTTCTTTTTAAAGCTACCAGTTTGGGCTACTATGATAACAATTCTTCCAGTGTATATGCTAGCATTACACCTTATTACAATAATTGTAGCATTCTATCAATTTGTAGGAGAATACAACTTAAAACACTCAAGGTTATTCCCATTACAAATCCTTTTTTGGTATTTCCCTTATCAATTTATCTTGGGTTTATCAGCTTACAGGGCAGTGTATAGATTGGTTTCAAATCAAGCCTCATGGGAGAAAACAACTCACGTTGGAGCGCATAGAAAAACACTAGCATACACAAACAATTAATATTTTATATTATGTTAAAAAAATTATTCAAACTCGAATACCTGAATTACCTCCTTATAACAATGGTATCACTTGTATCCCACTGGAACACATTTTTCTTCCCTGCATACAGAGAGGATGAAGGTACTTACATCTCCCAGGCATGGGCATTAGTAAATTCAGGGTCTTTAGCACCGTATACCTATTGGTATGACCACTCCCCTGTTGGTTGGTTTTTTATCGCATTCTGGAATATTATATCAGGTGGATTTCTAGAAAATACTAATAGTATAATTGCTGGTAGGATATTTATTGTAATACTAAATGTTTGTTCCGCCTTACTTGTATATACAATTGCGAAACAATTAACCCACAGTAAATTATACTCAGGCCTATCTTCCCTACTTTTCATATTAACACCTTTGGCTATTGAGTTTCAAAGAAGGGTCTTCATAGACAATATCATGATCTTTTGGTTGCTTTGGTCTATATACTTCTCTATTAAGCCGACTAAACTACCTAATGTTGTATTGAGTGCGATAACTTTTGCAATTGCTGTATTAAGCAAAGAATCTGCTATTGTATTCTTGCCTGTGTTGATAACTTCTATATATTTCAACTCCCACAAAAACAACCGACCATTTGTTACTGCTGCCTGGCTCGCTTTTAACATAGGGATTATTTCATTCTACCCTTTATACGCTTTAATCAAAGGTGAGTTTTTTGTATACGGATCTTTTTTGGGAGGAGAACAGCCTCATGTTAGCTTACTACAAGCACTAGCTTTTCAATCAGGGCGCTCAAGCGGTCTTTTCTGGGAAGCAGATAGTGCGTTTAGGCAAAATCTAGAACAAGCATGGATAAGTAAAGATGCCATTTTTATTGGTCTTGGTATAGTAGCTGCTCCTTTAATTAACTTCATCTTTTATAGGAAATATAAATGGACAGGCTTTATTGCTATGATGGCAATCATATATATCCTGTACTTAATGAGAGGGCAAGTATTAGATTGGTATATTATTCCTTTGCTTCCTTTAGGTGCAATTAATCTAGCTCTCTTACTGCAAAACCTCCACGTCTCGATGAAGAAGTATCTACCCAACTTTGAGAAATTATATGTTGGTGCGGTAACTTTGTCTCTTGTAGCAATAATAGGATTGGGAGTCAATAAGAATGTCGACGCCTACAGATATAATCAAACCGAGAATCAAAGAAGAACAGTAGAATGGATCAAGAACAACATTAAAGGAGAAACAACACTTCTTATTGATAACTATGCATTCCAAGATTTAAATAGTGACTTAAAAAAGATAACCGACACTAATATCCACTACTATTGGAAAGCCGACACAATCAATGACCCAGAAATCGCTAGTGAGGTATTTGATAATGACTGGAGAAATGTAGACTATGTAATGTTAACTCCAGCAATCACGACAACTTTGAATGCTAGCGGAGATGCAGACTTTCAAATAGTTAGATCCGCTTTAGAAAATTCCAATCGAGTAATACAATACAATGAATTCGCCATCGAAGGGGATCCAATAGCAAATTATCCAGTCGAAATTTTAGAAGTAAATAATTTTGATTTCAGACTAGACAGAACCTGGCAACAATACAAGAAAAACTTTATCACCGAAGCCGGCCAGGTAATCGATCCTCAAGAAGACAATACCACCTCAAGAGGGCAAGCCTATGCTTTACTGCGATCAGTGTGGACAGATGATAAAGCGACATTTGATAGTGTTCTAGATTGGACAGAGCTTAACCTACTCAAACCAAATAACTTACATGCATCTAAGCTAACTATAGAGGAAAACAATGAAAAAAATATATCTAATGATAACTCATCAACAGATGCTGATATAGACATCGCCTTTTCTTTAATTCAAGCAGCGAACAAATGGAATTCGCCAGATTACCAAGAAAAAGCACAAAAAATACTAGACTCAATATGGGTATACAATGTTGCAGAACTAAATAACACATTATATTTGGGTAGTGGTGATGCCGCTAGAAAAGATACTGGTATTCTTGTAAACGCTTCTCACTACTCTCCAGGGATGTTTAGAGTTTTCGCACAAACCGACCCTAATCATGACTGGAGCAAACTCGCAGACGACTCCTACGACTTCCTAAATGCTACTCGGGACTCTCGAACCGGACTTGTACCAAACTGGAGTTTGGTTGATAGCATTGGAACAGTTCTTACTGCTGAAGACTACATAGAAGAAGATTCTAATATCTATGGCTATGATGCATCCAGAACATACTTTAGGGTTGCATTAGATAAGCTATGGTTTAATTCTCAAGAAAGTAAAGATTTCTTAAACTATTCGAAAAATAATTTCTTTCAACCATATTGGGAAAATAATTACGATATAGGTACTCTATACACACTTGACGGCAGAGAAATAGAAAATTACTCTGATATAAGTACTTCTGCAGCTGCAATTTCAGTTTTCCATGGGGAAGAATCAACACTGGATACTGAGATCTATCTTAACCTCTTAAAAAATCAAGAACATTCCGGCCACTGGGGTAATCAAAATAATTTTGATGACCAGAACTGGGGCTGGTTTGCAACAGCATTATATGGAGATAAATTAACAAATTATTCGACCGTTAACAATGAATAAAAAACTAATAGCCCTTATAGGCATACTTACACTTGTAGCAAATTATAATATACTACAAACCCCTCTAGTAAAAGCCCTCGAGGGTTATATCTTTGTTTTTCTAAACAATATTATACCTCCTTCATTATCGTTATTTCTTATCAGAAGCACTGCTTTGGCTCTATATTTTTTTGTTATTCTTGGGTTCGCTAAGCTATCAATCAAACTCAAAACTTCTGAATATAAGTTTTACGGAATAATTACGCTACTTATCCTACCCTATTTTACTAAGAAACTTAGCGGCTTAACAGTAGAAACTATACTTTTTGGAATAATATCTTTTTTCTATGTGGTGTATCCGAATTCATACAACTCACTGGTTAAACTCTGGAATAGATTAAAAAAGAAAAACACTCTCACCAAAGCGATAGTTCTCAACACAAGCAAGGCAAAAACAACACTTATTGAGAGCATAAGCTCAAAACTATATATCTGGTTACTATTTGGTATTGCAATCATATATGTCTTACCAAAAAATAACATCTCATTGTATAACACATCGATAATGATAGCCAGTGCATATTTGGTGTATTACGCTTATAAAAAAAGAAGCAAGGCAGTCTTAATATTATCTCTTATAACTTTTTTGTCGGCAGCAATAACGTCATTTTCATATTTAAATACCAGCTTAATACATGCTTTAAGCTCACTATTACTAATCCAAATAATTATAAAATGGATAGAAAATAGATTTGATCTACTCAAGGACTATTATATTACTAAACTAGGTGTGGTCGTATTGTTAATCGCCTTGACAGCCACCAATATATCTACGTTAAGTGGACGATGGAATGATCAAGATAACCAGCCATATCTAGATACAATTTCTGCTTACAACAACCTTGTAAAAAACTCCGATTCCAAAATAATCTACAATAACAACCTTTACAAAACAAAGTCGGCACTATCACATAAAGAGGTCGATTTGGAGAACCTGTTAGATGACCAATATTACTTGGCTATTGATACCAGAATAAATGATACAGAAACTCAACAAATACTTGAACTTAAGGATAATTTTAATACTGTAGTAACATCAAAAAATGGAGAGGTGATTATTTTCAGCACCTTAGAGAAAAATCCTGCTGCTCTACAAGAATCATGGGAATTCTACAAAGAAATGTACATTACGGATAAAGGGCAAGTTATTGATATTGAAGAGAACATTTCAACATCAGAAGGGCAGGCCTACGCCATGTTACGTGCCGTAATCTTAGAAGATAAGCAAACGTTCGATAAGGTTTGGGAATATACTCAGAATAAATTTCAAGCCAGAGAAGGAGATAAATTACTATCTTGGAAAATTCAAGCTGATACTGAAGAAGTTACTGACTACACTATAGCCACTGACGCTGACATTGATGCCGCCACCGCTCTACTCTTAGCATCGAAAACATGGGGAGAGTCCTACCTTAGCGATGCCAAAATTCTAATAGCAGATATTTGGCGAAAAACAGTTTTCGAAATAGACGGTCTATACTACCTCGGGTATTCCGACAATCCATTTAGCGGAGAACAGATAATTCTAAACCCTTCATATTTCTCGCCTTATGCATATAGAATGTTCCAAACAGTTGATGACAACAATTGGACTCAACTCGCAACCGATTCATACACGGTACTGGATCAAATAAGCAAACGCACCGGTTCAACCACACTACCGCCAAACTGGATTGGGTTAAATACGACCACAAAATCCTACGAATCAGCTAATCTATCTAATAAAAACAAAGATGATTATAGTTTTGACGCATTTAGAACTTATTTCAGAGTCGCCTTAGATTATCAACAATTCGAGTCATATGAGGCACAGACTTACCTTGAAGAGCAAAGCAAACTTATTACTGATATATTCGAAAAACAGGGATATCTGCCTTCAATTTTGGAAGTAAATGGAGAACCCAATAGTGATTTTGAAAGTGTAAGCACGAATATTGGACTAATAAGTACCTGGATTACCGATCAAGACAAAGAAATAAAAGCCAATACAATTCTATTCAAAGATTATAACAAAACGCATTGGGGTAAATCAAAGAACTATTATGATCAAAACTGGGGATGGTTTGGCCTAGCATTGTACAATGATAAATTTAACCTTAATCAGAACTTTGACAATTAAATTGAAGCTAGGTTGATTTAAATATAATGAAGATCAAAGAATCTATACGCATCACTCTAATTCTAACTGTAATTTTTGTACAGTTTTTAGTTGTTGTTACCAATATTAACAATTCCACCTCTTTGCACAATCGCCATAAGGAACTTCGCAGTTCCATTGAGAGAGAAGAAGGGGAAAGGGTAAATCACTTGGCTGACGTAAAAAGAGAACTTGGAAACGACTTTAATCAAGAAAATATTAATGAGTCTTTACTAAAAGTATTTCCTTCTGAAATCGAACAAATCAAAACACAAGAACAACAAGCTGCAGAAGAAAGAGAGAGACGGGAAAAGAATAACGCAAACATAATAATCGCTCAATAACTCAACTTCTATGATAAGTTGACACCAGGTCCATTTTAAAACACAATTTTACTATGCAAGAAAAAACCCCAATTACACAAAAAATTCAAGTCGGAGATACAGTAAAACCATTTACAGCCAAGATACAAGATGGCTCAGAAATCGAATCATCTAAGGTATTAGCTACAAACAATTTTATTTTGCTAGTCTTCTACCCCGGAGATGACACACCAGGATGTACAAAACAGTTATGTGGCATAAGAGACATTTATCAAGAATATAAGACACTTGGTGTAAAGATTTTTGGAGTAAATCACGGCAATGAAGAATCTCACAAAAAATTTATAAATAAGTATGATTATAAATTCGATATAATTGTAGACGAAAATAAAAAGTTAGTCGAAGAATTCGGAGCAATTGGAAGTTTTTTTGGTAACCCTACAGTAAAAAGAGGTGTATTTTTAATAGATAAAGACCATAAAATAGCGTTCAAGCACTGGGGACAACAAAACAATGAGAAAATTATTGACATGTTAAAAGATAATTCTTAATATATAAATATATGGCCTACGAATCAGATAACAAGAAAAGTAAAAACGAGGATACTAACAACAACTGGAAACCAGATGAGGTGCCACAGTTAACAGTAGATGTCTATAAAAAGAACGATAAGATATTTGTCGTATCTACTGTCGCAGGTGTCCAACCTGAGAATCTCGACATATCGATTAACAATAATACATTATCCATCAAGGGTTTGCGCAAAAAACCTTACGGAGAAAATGATAATGAAATATTGCTTCAAGAGTGTTTTTGGGGTGAGTTCAGTCGTGAAATTACTATCAACGAAACTCTTAATGTGGACGAAATCAAAGCCAATCTCAATAACGGGGTACTAGAAATCGAAATACCAATTTACAAAATTACTGCACAACGCAAAATTGAAGTAAATAAAAGTTAATGGCCCGAATACCTTCACCTACTCTAAAGGAAAAAGTTCTTAATCAAGTCTCTTCCATCCCCTCAGGGATGGTTGTAACATATGGAGATATCGCCAACCATACAAACCTAATTGCACGGACAGTTGGCTGGATAATGGCAAGTCTTACCGATAAAGAAATGGAGCTAGTACCTTGGCATAGGGTTGTGGGCAGTAACGGAACAATTCCTGCTCTTAAATACGGATTCAGAGGTAATATTCAGATCGAAATGTTAAAAGATGAACAAATTGAATTCACAAAATCCTTGAAAATTAAAAATTATACTAAGCATAGATTTGACCTAGATTCCTTGGTCTAATATTTTCGTATAAAACCAGCTTTTTCTAAGGCAAATTGCTCAGAAGCAAGGCATATATGAGGCTTAACATTATCAAATTGTGGGTAATCTTCACGATAATAAACATTCACATTGCTATCAAACTTCCCTTTTAGAGGGTGTGTCTCAGGACAAACAGGAGGCTCACCAACTTTAATCCAGTGGACACCTTCTAAGGATAGAACATTAACTGCTGGAGGTGTAGTAATTTCTGAGTCCAAACTCACCTCTCTGGCAAAACTAGCTATAGAAGAATCATACTCTCGATCCTTTTCAATTGTCGCTTGGGCACTCTTCCCGCCAAAATAAAAACCACCAACAAAAATCACAACTCCTACGAGAACTAAACCGGCAGTATGTAGCCACTCTTGAACAATTTCATTTTTCATATACAAAATTTATAAAAACAAATCGAGCCCATATGGGCCTGTATTCGTTTAACTTCTTTAATTAATATTAAACAGATTTTTTTATTCCTTTATCTGCTTTTCTCTTGAGGGTTCTCAGTGCCCTCACACTGATCTTGACTCTCTTGTTACCAATCTTTACTCTTTGTAAGTTAGGCTTAACTCTTGTGATTGTAGATTGCATTGACTTACTTCTCTTCTTGACTCTCTTGTAAGTTACTCCCGTAATCGCACATTTCGCAGGCATAATATAATTTCTTAATTTGGTTTATTACAGGAATTAAAACCTAATATATAATTTTTGTCAAGATATATGACTAACCTTTTTTCAAGGTATTCAGCTTCTTGAGCAAACCCTCTGCAATGTCAACAGAAGACTTATCTTGGCTGTTAGAAGATTTAGAACCTTTACTAGGCGAATTAGAATGATGGCTATTACGCCCCTCATTACGTCTTGGTTTCTCAAATTTGTTAGTGTTATTTTTAAACGCTGATCGACTTCGATTTGCTTGCTTAGTCGCTGTTGTATGATAAGGTTTTTGCACTCGAGAATCTACAGACTTTGGTTGCGCAGTCTTACTCACAGAACGGTTAGGTTTGCTATAACCACTCTTCGAATCAGCTGAATCATTTTTTTTACCAGCGTTGAGGTAGGCGTTCGAAGCAAGTTTTCGCTTCCTTTTTTCTTTTGCTTTTTCTTCAGGAGACATCTTAGACCACTTACTAACCTCACCCTTAGCTTCCATTTCCGCCTTCTTTTTCTCATATTCAGCTTGTTTAACTCGTTTTTCTTCTTCTAATTCTTCAGCAAAGTCAAACTCAAGCCACTTATTTATCCTGTCCCTAACCAAGGTTTTAGACTTAGAGTATCTTTCTTGAGACTGTGCAACAACAGCATCATACGAACCAGCATGCTCATCAAATAATGGTGGGAGAGTGCTCGACATAAATGGTATAGATGGTTTTCCATTAATTGATAACTTCATCATTACCTGATATTTATTAAGACCAAGAAGTTGAGGCCCTGTAAAAATTGGCTCAAACTCCTTTTCCATGAATTCAGCATCGTCAGTCCCTATTCTAAAGACAACCATTGTACTCACATTACCAAATATTGCATTACGCACCTTCTCATTCCCCGACTCTGTTAGTTGAGCAATATATTGATGAGCCAAAGTCAAACACAATCGATATTTACGGGCCTCTGACAAGATAGTTGCAAACGAATCAGTAGTGAAGTTCTGAAACTCATCAACATAAAGGTAAAAATCGTTTCGTGCACTCTCGGGAATATCTACTCTACTCATCGCTGCAAGTTGAAGTTTTGTAATAATAAAGGAACCAAGAAGTGTCGAATTATCCTCCCCTATCCTACCTTTAGAAAGATTAACTATTAGAATCTTTTTGTTATCCATAATCTCTCTAAAATCTATAGTAGATTTTGGCTGGCCTAATATATTTCGTATTAAATCAGTTGAAAAGAATTGTCCAATCTTGTTAAGAATCGGGGCAATGGCCTCTGTTCTATATTTATCATTAAAGCTACCAAATTCCTTAATCCAAAAATTCCGTACCATCGGATCTTCACAGTTATTAACAATTTTCGTCATAAAATCCTTATCTGTAAGCATCCTTACAACACCAAGAAGAGTATTCCCTGGCGTATCCAACAAAGCCAATAATGTGTTATTCAGAATATATTCCATACGAGAAGACCACATCCCTGCCCAAATACGACCAAAAACAGCCATCATGCCCGATGCAATCAAAAAAGCTTGCTCACCTCTTTGCGCCTCAAGCATATTAAAACCAATAGGGTTCTCCATATCGGCAGGATTAAAATATATAACATCATTTTTTCTCCAAGAAGGAATTCGATCAAGTATCGTCTCCGAAGAATCCCCATGAGGATCCATAAAACAAACTCCATGACCATTATATATATCTTGAAGGATCATATTCTCCAAAAGCGTAGATTTCCCCATACCAGACTTACCTAGTATGTACATATGCCTTCGTCTATCATCTTGCAAGATACCAAATTTTTTTGATAAACCTCTATCATTTACTTGCCCAAAATAACAAATATCAGGCCGAATTTTGACCATCAATTCTGGAGTAATTGTACGCTCTTGGGTTTGGGTTGAGGCAACTTGATTCTCTAGCATAATATAAATTAATTAAAAAAAATGTTATAGGCGATATGATAATATCTCCATTTTAATGGAAGAAAAGTATGTTGTAAAGACGTTATAAATTGTTTGCACGAGTATACAACACCGACCTATTTATCATCTTACGAATCGTTTCTAAGTCTTCTTCAGTATCAACTCCTTGAGCCGTAATATTAACATAATTAGAGATAACAGCGACCTGATTCGTATCAAATAACTCTTGACCCACGATAGCTTGGTAAATATCATTAGAATCATAGCTTGCCGCTCCATTCAAATAAGTATCAGTATTACATCCCGGCACAAAACCGTAATCATAAGTACTGTTACTACGAAACTCAGATAAACCATTTCCTGCACTGTACCCTGTAGCTGAAAAACCTCTCGTTCCTCCACAACTCAAAGGCTCTACTGGATTAGCTTGAATTGTAAGTTTTGTAGATCCGTGAGATATGGTTACAGTTTTCCCAAATAACCCATCATAACTAGAGGTAGTATCAATAGAACTAACTTCCCAAGCCTCAGGATACTCTATATATAGCGTAGGTAGCAAATTAGTTGTGTACGACTTCCATACAACCTCTTCTTCAGTTAATAGCTCTATAGCCTCCTCAGCAACCACTTCAACGGCAGTAACTGGCGAAATAGGAATTTCAATTGTTTCATCATCAATAATAACGTCCGCTTCTTCCACCAAAGGCGTGTCTTCCTTCTCTTCATCAACAATAAAAGGTGATGATTCATCAGAAATTTCATTAACTTCGGAATCTTCTGTTAACACTATTGCACTCAGATTATTATCTGCCACTTTCTCTTCTGGACGGGATATCGCATAAATTGCGCCAACTCCAACCACTAAAAACACTAATGTAGTGTACATAAACACTTTGAACTGATCAGTCATAATACAAGATAATTTAATGCAATATTAGCTTATTTTTAATCTTCTGTCAAATATTATATTTACCACCCTCTTGAAAAGAGAATTTGATACCTAGAAGATAAATTAACAATAAACTGACACAATACTCATTTATTACTAAATAAAGTTTGACATAAGATATCACAAAAACTATACTATATAATATGCAAATTTATCTTGATACAGCAAATCTATCAGAAATAATAAAATATTCCGAATACGGCTTTATCGACGGGGTAACAACTAATCCGGCTTTAGCAGCAAAAGAAGGAGTATCTCCAAACAAAATAGTCGAGCATCTTCAACAAATTACCAATTCAGTCTCTGGCCTAGTTAGTATTGAAGTATATGCAACCACGTACAACGAAATGATAGCAGAAGGAAAAAAATACAGCACCATTGCACCAAATATAGTGATTAAGCTTCCTACAACAGAAGATGGTCTAAGAGCATGCAAAACTCTTACAGATAACAATATAAAGACAAATATGACCTTGGTGTTTTCACCTACCCAAGCATTGATGGCTGCCAAAATGGGAGCCACGCTAGTCAGTCCATTTGTAGGAAGGGTTGAGGATGCACAATTCGATGGGTTATCGCTTATTGCCGAAATAAGAGAAATATTCGACAACTTTCAATTCAAAACTAAGATATTATCTGCATCGTTTAGATCGATAAAACAAATATCAATCGTTGCTCAATTAGGATCAGATATTGCTACCATCTCTCCAACATTGCTAAGCAAGCTATATAAACATCCTTTTACCGACAAAGGATTGGAAGACTTTTTGAAAACTGCAAGTCAAGTAAGTTGACAGGCAAATCAATCCTATACAAAATAACTATATGTCCAGCACTAAGCGAAATCTATTTTTTATTTTTTGGATCATTCTCTTAATTGTAGTGATGGCAATTATAGGTTTTAATTTTGCAAGCCCAAAATCAATATCGGTCCCGCAAAAATCAAACGATATTGTCCGAATTCAAGTAATTATTAATGGTGAAAAAGTAGATTTTGCGAATTCAATCTATCAAGATAGTGATAAAAGCTTAGTTTGCAATGATGAGTTAGCTACAAAACCAATGGCATTTTTAGCAAACCAAAATCAAATACTTCACTTAAAATGGCAAGATATAAATGGTAAAATATTTTTGAAAAACTACGGTTTCGAAAATACAGGACCATTCAAAGATTACTTAGGTATTCGAATAGATATGCTACCAAATATCAAACCTGTAAGTATCTTTGAAGAGGCTCTACCAAAGCCAAAGAAACCGTATAATTTATTCGTTTACACTGGAGATAAATTTTCCTATGAGCAGCGCGACGAAAATAGCTTTTTACTTAAACCCTTTGATCGCTTCTTATCAGAAGTAGACAAAAAGCCTGTGCACGAATCACTAGATTTAATTACCAATGCTCAAGTAGGCCTCGAAGATGGTAAAGATTTAAACGAATCAACATTTTTAAAAGAAGTGATGGACAACACCGAACCAATCAATTCGTCGCAAGTACAAACTCCCAAAGCAGAATTTATCAGCGACAACCCTACTCAAGCAAACCAAACACCTGAGCAAGAGGAAGTGATTGTTGACGAAGAAATAATTGAAATAACAAATGAAGTAATTTCCATTAGTGATGAAAACAGTGAAGATGAATTATTAGGAAATATAGTTGTCTTTATACAAGAAACAGAACCGACTACTAAAGAAATCGAAGATCGGTTTTTAAATCTTAATCCCTACAATAAACCAAAATGTGAATAAGTCATAACAATAGCATATGCAGAACAAACCGACATACAACCCAAATCAGTTCAATCCCAACATCAAAGGTTCTGGTAGTGTAGAGACTATAAATGAGAGTTTTGGGAGGTCAGTTGCACGCTCCCACCATATCAAAGCAACGGCAACAACAATCATCAATACACGTGAAGACTTAGCCGTTGTTCTAAAAAAACAAAATATAGACTTACTTACAAAAGCAACTGTATTTCAAGAAACTGGAGATTTTATATCTTCAAGTTATGTTATATACAGAAAACATAATAACCACCAAGAATCACTCTCAGCTTTTCTAGAACGTTATCCTCAGATAAAACCTTTCGCCGAAAAAATAAACCAAGATTTAAAACCACAAAAAGGGAACTTACAAGTCAGGACAAGTAGCAAATAAGAAATAGAATTAAGCTTGACAATACGATATAACTGGCACTTAATACATGTTAATATGACCTTCCAACACATCGATGGTGACAAAGTAATTAGACACTTAGAATCAAAACTTTCGAGCATTCGCACAGGGCGAGTTAACAGCAGTGTGCTTGCTTCAATAACCGTGGAAGCTTACGGGTCACAAATGAATTTTGTTGAGCTTGCAACCATCACAGTACCTGAACCCTCTCAGCTACTTATCACACCTTTTGATAAAACACTTATTCCGAATATTGTAAGTGCAATTCAAAACTCAAATCTTGGAGTAAATCCAGTTGACGACGGAGCTGGTGTAAGACTAAACTTCCCACCTCTTACAGAAGAAACTAGAGCTTTAAAGGCAAAAGAAATTGGCCAAGAACTAGAAGAATCTAGAATAATGATGCGATCGATTCGTCAAGAATTACTCAAATCAAAAAAGCGTGCTCATGAAAATGACGAAATTAGTGAGGACGATTTGAGAAGGTTTGAAAAAGATCTACAAAAAGAAATTGATGAGCTAAATGCACTACTCCTAAACAAAGCTAAAGCCAAAGAAGAAGAAGTAATGACAATATAAAAAATATAATCACCTTCTAATTGACAACATTCTCATAATTGAGGATTTTTATGGTATACAAACAACTTTAAAAAGTCACACTGCTAAGTTTTTCATCAAACAAGTAAAGTAGAAGAAAAACAAACACACTAATTATATCACCGCAACATATGGATTACGAGAAAGCATTAGAAGTATTTGAACTAGAGTCTTTAAACTCATTGACGTTTAATGACTTCCGTGTCTTATACAAAAAACTTGCAAAACAAAAACACCCAGATACCAAAAGCGGATCAGAAAAAGAATTCGTAAAATTAAGAGAGGCCTATGTATTATTAAGTGAATATGGCGAATTTTCTGATGAACAAAAAAAACATAAAAACGCTCTAAAAATTTCAAAAAAATCAAAAAATCACTTAAAATCCCTTACAAAAGATGAAATAATTAATAAGTATTTTAAAGACACTCGAAAGCTAGAAAATGAAGTAGGTGTATTCAAAGGGTATGTAGAGAATCAAGAAACTGTGATTTCAAAAATTAAAAGAAAGGTTAAAAAAATAACTTCGGATTTTGATAAAGAAAAAGATATTTTGAAATCAGACTTGAAAAAAGAAATCAAAAAAATTGAACGGCAACACAAACCATCTATATTTCATCGTATTCTATTCTTCCTACCTCAAAAAAATGAAGAGGAATATTGGGATGAGTATAATAAACACTTGGAAGAATACTCGACCAAATATGCAGAACTAAGTATATCATTTTTTAAGTTAATGTTAACTTGTTATGGAGATGGTTTAAACACAATCACAAAAGAGAAAAATCCTAAGAAAAAAGAGTAAGAAATCAATAACATTGGAGCAGCACCTATGAAAAAGCGTAAATTTAAGAATTTAATCAATTATTTTAGAGGATCTAGAAAAAACAATTCAATATTGCTTTTTTTGGCATGTATATTATTCGTTACAGCTGTAGGATTTGTTAGTCTTTCAATTCATTACTACAGTATCACAAAAAACCTCTCCCTACCCGAGATAATAACACCATCAGAAATAACAAATGACAAAATTACTTTCGAATCAAATAAACCTTTTGTTGCAAAAATAAATAGCAAAAAGCATTTTGCTGATAAGATTGCTGATGATAAGTTTATAGTAGATATAGAAGAGAATTCCGGAATTTATAATTACGAACTATATGGTCATCATAAAAGCAAGGTATTCGATATTTTGTCAAAAGAAACTTCTAAAGGAGAGATTCTCGCTGATTACGAAGAACCAGAAGTATCAAAAATTGAGTTAAAAAAAATGTACAATCTTCCAAAAGAAGATTTCACCATAAGTAGTAATGAAGAAATTATAATTGAACAAAATAATAAAGAATTACAATGCCAATCAACTCCAGCCTCAAATATTCTCGAATACAACTGCCCTTTAGAGTTTGAAAAAGAAGGTGAAATAAATCTTAACTATTCGTTTAAAGACACAGCCGGTAATATTACAAGTCAAGAAATTTCAACGATTTACACACCTTCCCCAGAAATATCATGTAATGTGATACCTTCAATCACTAAAGAATCTACCATTGAAGTAGAGTGCACACCCAATAAAGAAGGTCTCGTTACAATAGAAGAAAAGGAGTTTGATATCAACGCAAATTCACAAAATACTTTTCCGATAAACTTGGTTGAAGAAGGAGAAAATAATATTAACATAGTCTTTACTGATACATATGATCTAAAAACTGAACAAAATTTAAAAATTATTAAAGATACAACGGCACCTTCTGCAGAGTTTACATTCTTAGACGATAAAAAAGAGTTTCAAACAGGAACTATAGGAATAGGTTTTAAAACCTCTGAAAATGCAAATATAAAAGTAAATTTTTATCCTATCAACAATTTTTTTGAGACAGACGAACTTGCACAGCAAATATTAAATTCTGGTAATTTTGTTTATGAAGGTGGCCAAACCTTTGAACAAAGCATAGTCGCAGGAGAGGAAGTTAATTTATCGACTCCAAATAATTTTGCCTTATGCCAAATCCTGACCGCTAATAACAAAAACTGCTTCTCCCCTGGAGTTGTTGGAATTGATATTAACCTAACAGACGAGTTAGGAAATTCAAGAAATTACTTATGCAACAACTGGCTAACTTCTTCCACAGCACAACTCGATGGATTAGAATCCACAACCTGCCAAGAAAAATAGAATTTTTGACAAACAGCAATAATTATATTTCTATTGTATAATGTCTAAAAATAAAACAAAGAAAGAGATCGAAATGAAGTTAAGAATAGATAAAACGATATAGATAATATTGAAAAAGTTTTAATCGGGAAAGGTTTTATTTTAAAGAGGGAATCAACTCAAGAAGTCGACACATATTTTGACGCACCTCGATTTATTGAAAACAAAATTTGTTTAAGAATCAGAGAGAAAAACGATAACAAAACTGTAACCTACAAAGGACCAACCGACAAACTAAATAGTCATTCTGGAGTATTTGCCAAAGAAGAAATCGATATCGAAATCTCCAATAAAGATAATATGGAAAAGTTATTTGAAATTCTAGGATATCAAAAACTAGTCGAGGTCGTAAAACATAGAAAAGAATACCACACAGAGATTAACAATCAACGAGTTGCTGTCGCTATCGATGAAATAAAAAATGGGGGATGGTTTTTAGAAATAGAAGTAAATTGTTCCGAAGAAAACATAGCCAGGGACACAATCAACAATTTACGAAAAGAACTTAAAACTGGAGAAATAACAGATTTGCCATATCGAGACATCGTCTTGCAAAATATTAAAAATAACAAAAATTCATGATTCAATAAGTTCTAATAATTTTCAAAAAATATTTTGCAAATTCGCATATATAAGTGTCACCCTCATTTCTATTCTCTAATAACCGATCCACAGTATCAAGATCTACCCAGAAAAATTCTACAGCTTTACCTTTTTCTTATTCTGGAGGCTCCGTTGATTCTGCTTCAATTTCAGTTTGTATAACTTCCATCTTTTTCCTCTTCCCTTCTCTGGAAGCTTCTTAAGGGACAATCCAATCTTTAGTTTGTATAATTCTCTTAACTCCATTTTCTTTCAATCCAGTTTCTTCCATAGTATCCTTGATAATTGTAGAATACAGAGTATCGCCATCATCAATATGACTTCCAGGAAAATCATAACACCCTAGGTATAGTCTACGATCAATTGATCTTTTTTGAGTTAACTATTGCCCTTTCATATTTTTAATAAAACAGTCAAAGGCTACATCATACCTCCCGCTTCTATATTTACAATCTATTTTATTCAGGTATTCTTCATATAAATATTGCACAAAAAAATCTTAACAAAGCATTTATATAATTACAATAACAAAAAACACCCTATCGGGTGAATAAGAAATTTATATGAAAAACTATTTCTTTGGTTTCTTGGTTCCATACTTTGACCGAGACTGGTTTCGGTCTTGAACTCCAGCAGTATCCAATTTTCCGCGGACAATATGATATCGAACACCTGGAAGATCTTTAACACGACCTCCACGGATCATAACTACTGAGTGTTCTTGCAAATTGTGTCCAACACCTGGAATATAAGCAATTACTTCCATCTTATTAGAAAGTTTTACCTTTGCCACCTTACGTACAGCTGAGTTAGGTTTCTTAGGTGTTGTCGTATAAACCTTAGTACAAACACCTCTTTTAAATGGATTTTTTCCTGCCAATGATCTAGTTTTTAGGGAATTCCAATCTACAGCTAATGCTGGAGACTTTGTTTTTTTAGTTACTTTAACACGAGGTTTTCTAATAAGTTGGTTAATTGTCGGCATACTCTATATAATATAATAATTAGTTGGCAGTGATCATTTTTTGGGTTAAACCATGATTTTCGTCTTTGAAAATATGTAATAATTGATTCATTCTGATATCCTTAAGTCTATTTCGTGGAATCATATTTCGAATTGCTTTATAGATTGGTACAGTAGAATCTTTTTTCATTTGCTGTGGAAGCGTTACAACTTTAAGGCTACCTGGACGTCCAGTATGTTTAAAGTAGTTCTTTTTCTCAGGCTTTTTACCAGTGAATACTAGCTTATCGGAATTAATGATGACTACTATTCCACCCATATTTACATCAGGTGAATAATCAGCACGATTTTTGCCCATGAGAATACGCGCAGCTTTAGTAGCTAAGCGCCCTACTGGCTCTTTGGAAGCATCGAGAACGTATACATCACGTACATAACCGTTGGTCTTTGGTCGAAAAGTTTTTGTAGAATTAATAATAGATTGAGACATAATAAAAATAAATTATTCGGATATAAGAACTACTGATTTGTCATGAGTATTAAAATCCTTATCAATCTTGTATTGACGAGTGTATCCTCCTGATCGGTCTTTTAATTTTGGGACTACTTCCTCCACGAGTTTTTTTGCTACTACCTCAGGAAAGTAAGGTCTCACTCTTCGTAAAGCTAAAACTTTATCATCACCTGCTTTCTTAACAAGTGTTACCAACCGCTCAAATTTAGGGCGAAACCACTTGGCTCTAGCAGTAAAAGTAACAATTTTTCCATTTTCGATTAGGCCTCGAGAAAGATCAATCCAAAGTCGTTTTCGTTCTTCAGGAGTTCTCTTAAATTTTTTAGTGTTTTTTTGATGTCGCATAAACTCAATTTTATTTCAAAATTTCTAATATAGTTTCTTCCTGCCTTGGACCATACGATCTCTTGTAGTTAGATTTAGATTTATATTTGACTACACGGATCTTCTCACCAAGTTGGTGCTTAATCACTTTGGCTTGAACTTTCTTCTTAGCTTTGTGGTCTCCGTAGGCATATATAAAATCTAAGTCAACCACCTCTTCAACAGGTGCATCGATCTTATTTACGATAATCTTTTGTCCGGGCTCTACTAAATACTGGCGTGATCCAGATTGAATTACAATGGGCATACTCTAACCTAAAATTTCTATAATCTCTATATTGATTGGATTATTATTTATTACAAATTGTGCTTGCTCACCTTCTTCTTTTCCAAGAATAGACTGTGCAAGTGGTGATTCATTACTTATCTTGCCTGAAATCGCATCAGACTCACTACTACCAACAATAGTTAATTCGAAAGTAGAATTATCATGCAAATATTTGAGTTTGACCTTACCTCCAATATCAACTGTTTTGGATGGCTTACCTTTGTGCTCTTCGATGATTTCATAGTCCATGAGGATCTCCTGAATTTCACTTTCGCGAGCAACTAAGTTATCTCTCTCTAATTTTGCAGAATCTAAAGCGGCGTTTTCTCTTAAGTCACCTTCAGCAAGAGCCTTATTGATGGCATCAAGCACACGAGGCAAATCTGTCTCTCGGACTTGTACAAGCTCTTTCTTCAGATCCTTAAGACCTTCTTTGGTAATATAATTAGTCATGGATAAGTAATAGACTTCTCTAAATAAACAGGATTTTAAGTTTTTTGTCAAGAGGATAGCGGTAATCGAGTACAAAGACCAGTTCTGTTTAAGAGCCGGCCAAACAAGGCTTGACTCACTACGGAGAATATAGACTCAGAATATATTCGGAAAAGCCTACATTAGATTAACTCTGATTACACTATATCCTCATGCACCCACTCGACAAAAACAACTAATAATGCCACTATAAAACATATGATCACCTTCTTAGAATATTCATTTCTTGAAGAAGCTCACTATTATATCCAGTCTCAAGAAAATAGAGGCTTAGATCTAGTACTTAATCCTAACCAATACATCGAAAAACTAAAACCAACCAGGTGGAAAGATATCGATAACCTTGGCAGTCAGTCTATTTTTGAAGAAGACGGATCTATGGACTTAACACCAATGGTGGATATATCCAGTCTTAAAATTAATACTAAGCTATCCGAACTTACAAAATCATTAGAAAATTCAATTAATATCTATCTCTATAATCCCGATAATAGAAAACTAATTGCAACCGATAAGCAGATCCTAAAAAAAGCAGGTATAGAATACAAGATCTTAAAGCAGATTCCATCATCAACCAAAGAAGAATTACTTGAAAAATACTTATCCACACATCAAGTAGACAAATCCAAACTTAATGTAAAAAAAATTCTACAACTAACCTCAACCCTTCATGAGGCAATAGATGTTATAGATCTATGCACACTAGAGCCAGAATATTTAAAGACTCTGCAATCCCCTACTCTAACCCAACTCTATATGCAAAACTTCAGACCAGGCAACAAGCACGATATCAGAACCTGGCACAGAGAGACAAAAGAACAAGAGTTACAATTAGCAATCAGTCTAATCCTAACCAAGCTCAAAAAGCAACACAATGTATCTAGCAGTGTTCAGAACCTAATCAATCTAGATCACAGAATCAAAACCTTATCCAAAACCAAGCCACATACTTGGTACAAGTACTTCCTATGGCAATCAGCCCAAAAAACCTAAGCGTATGAATTTCCGAATTTTCACCCTTCACCCTGATATATTTACCTCGTTTCAAAATAACTCTTTAATCGCCCGCGGTATCGATCAAGAGGTCATCTCGATCCAAGCTATCAATTGGCGAGAAAAGCATGGCCTTGGGAATTACAAACAAGTGGACGACAAGCCCTATGGCGGCGGTAGTGGTATGGTCTTACAAGCCGAACCTATATACAGAGCCCTACAAGAATACGAAGCGGTTTCACCGTTGTATAAGCCGCCAGCAAAGATAGAGGCATATACAAAAATAACACCTAACAATCATAATTTTTTTGAGTATAAGCAAAATAATCCAGACCATCGCAAAGTAACCATCTCCCTAACACCGCGAGGCCATAGATATAATCAAAAAACAGCCGAGTGGTTAGCCAAAGAATTCAATGAGATCAATCTAGTATGTGGACGCTACGAAGGGTTTGATGCCCGAGCTGATTCCTGTTTTGATCTAGAATTATCCATCGGAGATTTTGTACTCAACGGAGGAGAGGTAGGAGCAATGAGTGTTATTGAATCTGTATCCCGTTTAGTTCCAGGCTTTATAACCAAAGATACTTCGGTACAACACGACTCCTTCTCCTCCACCCTGAACTACTACAATGAAACCCACGAATATATAGTTGGTAAAAACAGACTGCATAAGCTCAATCAAAACAAATCAACAAAACCAATAATTCAAAACCTCTTCGACA
>CALITC010000017.1 GCA_938041505.1 uncultured Patescibacteria group bacterium
TCATATTTTCTAGGACGTTTAGACTTGACCTCAATATATTTTTTTATCTTAGTGTAGTGAGCTTCTGTAATATATTGGTGCATAACAACCCAAGACTATCCAGAAGCTTAATTTTCTGGAAGGATTAACTCAACAGGTTCAGTGATTATTTGACAATACTACTGATTTATGGTTAAATAAGGATGCAGAAATTTATTCTAAGGAAAAAAATGAAATCTGTATTTATAGAAAGTCTAAATAGATCTCATGATTCGCTCATGAGAAAGATACGTAATATTGAGGATACGAATTGGTCGAGGGAACTGAAGCTGCGAATGCTAGACATAGTAGCTGATAGTTATCTAAGCCATGTCCAACATCTGCATCAAATCGCGAAGTATTGCGGTGGCTGAGTTTGAAGGTGTTGTTGTATCTTGTTTGTTCTGTCAGGAGAAATATCCAGGCAGATTTTTTTGGTATTCAAAACTATTTTTGTTTACCCATAATATGTAGAATATAAGCTTTCAATTCTACTTTTGTTAAGTCAATAATTCCTTCTTCTTGAAGATATTGCAGGTGCCTGTAGTTAGTAGCATCGAATTTTGCAGAGAGTAGCTTATCATTAATTTTGCTTGCAGCAGAAACTACATCCTGGTTGGGAGAATTTAGGGCATCGATAAATTTTGACATTTTGATAACTCCTTCGCTGTAGACTGCATCTTTGTTGTAGATAGCGTGAACACTGTTGCCGTTCTCGTCTTGTGTGGTAATGGTCCCTTGGTGAGTTCGATATATCCAGCTTTGAAATAGTCTTTTGGAATCTGGGTCTGTGTAGGTTTGCTCTAAGAAATTGAAAATATCTTGAGACTCAACTCCGGCTGCTTTCATTGAGATCAAAATAGGGTATGGACGAAAAGCAATTTGAATACTGGGCTTATTCGATGACAGTCTTTGCATAGTGGAGGCAACGCCTTCTTCGAATTCTAGATATTTTGGAAGGCTAGGGAGGAGCTTGTTTTGTTTGCCTAGTGAATAACGCTGTGCATGAACGCAGATTTCGTGCTTAAGCACGCCAATAAAATCTTCAATTTTGCGAGGAGCTTGGCTGACATTGATTCTGTTTGGGTTTTCACTAACACTGAAGGTGGTCGATTCTGGATCTTCATTGTGGATTGCTTGCCAATCTTCACTTTCTGGAAAAATTTCTCCCATATTTACAATCGTTTGCTGTGCATAAGTCAGCATATCTGTTCCGGAGATCGGTTGTGTTGGGTCTTCTTGGGCCATTTTTAGTAGGTCTTTTGGTAGGTATTGCTTTTGAGTAGCTAATGTTGTGTCTTGAAATCTGGTGTATTTCTCCAAAGGATAGTTTTCAAGGGAAGTGTTGTAGGAAGAAATATATTGATCGGTTTTGCTACAGATTCGGGCGTGTAATTGTGGGTCGATATCTTCAAGTAATTTTAGTTTATCACTGAACTCAGGTCTGTTTAATGAAGTGTTGATATAGCTCTTTGATATTTCTCCATATTTTGTCTGGTATAGTTTGTTTAGTTTTGTGACAAGGCTTGCATAATTATCTCCTTGTTGTTGTTTTTGTTTGATTAGGAGAATTGTGGTTAGGATTTCGCAACTGACTTCAATATCGCCAATATATTGCTTGAAAAGGCTTTGTTTGTTCCACGATGAGGCAAGCTTAATGGATTTTTTAATTTCAGATGCTTTTAACAATGTTTCTTTGATGGATTGTTTTAGATTACTCTGTTCGTCTTCGGTATTGAGGATTAGAGTAATAGGGTCAAAATTACCCTCGGCGAAAGCTTGTTTATAATCTGAGGTTTTTACTTTAAAGATATTGTATAAGTTTTTAATATCACCAGCAACAACCTCTAGTTCAGAGAGTTGTTCGACAATTTGCCCCTCGATTTCTTGACTTGGTACAATCTCAGTCTGATTAGGTGTTTCTAGCATAGTATTATTATACCATAAATTCTATTATTGCGCTATATTTTTATTGGATACCAATTTTTTGTTGGATGGCAGCTGCTAGCAGGTTGGCTCCTACGTCTTTTGCAAAACTATAGAGTTCACTCCCTGCAGCTTTGGAGAAAAATAATAATTTATGGTTGAGCTGCTTTGAATTCAGCTTATTAAATTTAACCTTTTTATAATACCTACGTAATACATACAAGCAGGCAGGAGGGTTGAGTGCTTACCAAATATTTTACTCACTTCTGGCACTGTATACTTACAATATAACTTACATTTTTACTTACTTTACTTTATGAATAAAAAACAATTATATACGGGAATCGGTGCTATTGGGCTTGTTGGAGTGCTTGGCATGAGTGTGACCTCATCAGCAGGTTTCATGGGCAACCAAGCAGCTACAGAAGCTTTGCAAAATGGAGATCTTGATGCATTCAAGGCAGCGGTAGAAGTCGAAGGAAATGAACGTTTGCAGTCCAAGCTAGACTCTCTTGATGAGGAGAGATTTGCTGAGTTGCAAGAAAGGTTTAACACCAAAGAAGCAATCAAAGAATCGATTGAAAACGAAGACTATGATGCTTATCAAGCGGCAGTTGCCGAATTAGATACCGAAGATGAAGGGCGTGGTCATCGCGGACGCAACTTTGTAGTCGATTCGGAAGAGGAATTCTTGGATCTTGTTGAGCGGTACAATGAGAAAGAGGCTACGCAATTAGCACTTACCGAGGCTGTCAATAACGATGATCGAGAAGAGTTTGATGCGATAATTGATGAGCGTATTAGTGATCGCATTCAAGATATCGATGAAGAAGAAGGCTCGCAACTTAACAGGAGAACAATAGAATTAAGCGATGAGCAGAGAGATGAGCTGTGGGAAAATGCTCAGCAAGCTGTCGAAGATGGTGAGGAAATTAATCTTAAGTCATTGTTTGGAGGAAAAAACAAACGAGGACGTGGAGGAGTCTCTAGAGTACTTAGGAACAGGTTTTAATCCCTACTCGAAGCGTATTCTTGAACTAGCCGGTATTCCGGCTTTTTTGTTAGGTTTTTGCATAAATTCTTGGTTGAAATTATTATAAATTCAATATTTTTCCGATGCTGGTGTACAAAGTAGGTAGATTGTTGTATACTTACTGCATATGGATCTTCCATCAAAAACAAACATCTCTGCTGAGGCGGTAGATTGGCTCAAAAAATACCACCGGCTTACCACATACATTGGGGCAGCGCAGCTGTATTTGAACGAGAATTATTTAATAGAGCAAGAACTTAAGCAGGATCATATCAAAGAGCGGCTTCTTGGTCACTGGGGGACAGTCCCTGGCATTAACTTATTGTATGGGGCAATTAATTGGACTATTAAGAAGTATGACCTCAACGCAATGTTTATTGTTGGTTCTGGGCATGGAGCTCCTGCAGTAATTGCTAATTTGATGGTAGAGGGAACTTTGCAAGAATTTTATCCAGATTATACTCAAGATAAAGAAGGGGTAGGTAACTTAATTCACGATTTTAGTTGGCCTGATAAACTGCCTAGCCACAGTGGTTCTAATCTTCCTGGTACTTTGCACGAAGGAGGGGAGCTTGGGTACAGTCTCGGCACGGCTTTTGGTGCCGTTTTTGATAACCCTGATCTAGTTGCCTTTGTGGAGATCGGTGATGGGGAGGCAGAGACAGGGCCACTTGCTGCTTCTTGGCAGAGTAATAAGTTCTTGAACCCAGAGACTGATGGGGTTGTCATTCCGATTGTGAATATCAATGGCTATAAGATTAGTAATCCGACTTTGTTTTCTACAATGAGTGATGAGGAGTTGCAGTCGTATTTTGTAGGTTTGGGTTATGCTCCGATTATTGTAGACCAGTATCAGAGTAGTGATGTCTACGAAGAGATTTTGGGAGCGATGTCGCAAGCAATGGAATCTGTTAAAGAAATTCATTTTGACTGGAGAAACAAAGGTGAGCAGACTCTGCCTCACTGGCCGGTAATCTTATTTAGGAATATTAAAGGTTGGACAGGTCCAAAAGCTTGCAAGTCTCATAAGCTCGAAGATAACTGCTATTCTCATGGAATTCCACTCAAATCACCCAAGACTGATGAAGAAGAATTCACGCTTTTGGTGAAGTGGTTGACTAGTTACAAAGTGGACGAATTTTTTGATGAAGAAGGTGATTTTGTAGAAGATCTATTTGCTTTTAACCCTGCAAAAGAAAGACTTCTTGGCATGAGCGAGGATACACTTGGAGGAGTAACCAAAAAGACTTTGGAAAGCATTGATCATGAGTTAGTGGAACACCAATTGAGTACTCGTGGGGAGGCAGGTAATTCGATGACTGCAATCGGTGCTTACTTGTGTGAGAAAATGAAAGTGAACCCTGAATTAAGAATTTTTTCTCCAGATGAGTCTGAGTCGAATAAAGTTGATAAAGTCTTTGAGTTTACTCATAAGCAATATATTTGGCCGGTGAAAGATCATGATAAATTTATTGATAAGCAAGGTCAGGTATTGGAGATTTTAAGTGAACATGTCTTACAGGCTTGGATGACTGGGTATGTACTCACTGGGCGCCATGGAGTACTGATTAGTTATGAGGCGTTCCTATCAATAATCGTGAGTCAGATAGATCAGCATGTGAAATTCCTGAAGAAATCTCGCGAACAGTCTTGGCGGAGACCTGTACCTAGCCTCAATTATATTTCAACAAGCACCGCTTGGATACAAGAGCACAATGGCTTTAGTCACCAGAATCCTGCTCTGTTGTCGGTATTGCTTAGTGCTCAAGATGATCTAGTAAATGTTTATTTTCCTGCGGATGCCAATATGGCTTTGGTTAGTGCTAGAGAATGCTTGCACTGTACAGACAGTGTGAATTTGCTTACGTGTTCTAAGCGTGATTTGCCTCAGTGGCTTTCGTTGGAAGAGGCCGAAAAACATCTTTCCAAAGGTGTCGGTATTTGGGAATTTGCTTCTCAAGACAATCCGGATGTGGTACTGTGCGGGATAGGGGATACTCAAACTCAAGAAGTGATGGCAGCTATTAAAATCTTGAAGGATATGGCACCTCGCTTAAGAGTAAGGATGGTGAATGTCAACGAGCTTACCGCACTTGGTATAGGTACCAAAGAAGATCTTGTAGACACCAAAGAGGAGTTTGCTGAGCTGTTTACTGAAGATAAGCCGGTAATAGTTAATTATCATGGATATCCTCAGAATATTAAGCAGTTATTGTTTGATTCCCCGATTGCAGGTCGATTGACTGTCCTTGGATATATTGAGGCAGGGACGACAACCACTACCTTCGATATGCAGGTGAAGAATAGAACATCTCGTTATCATGTGGCCATAGAAGCTCTTAAGCAGGCTGCATATGTTAGTGGTGAGTTTGCAGCACAAGCACCGAGAATTATTGCGGATTTGCAGGAGCTGATTGAAGATCACAAAACATACATCGAAAGACATGGTGACGACATGCCAGAGATTACCCAGTGGAAGTGGTAAACTTGTGTAAACATTCATTTTAATGTAGAACTTTTGCAGTTATTCAGGAAAATTTTTATGAATTCAGTTCAACCTTTTGTTATTCAAGAACATATTTTTGCTTATACAAGATACAAGCAGTCTGTAAACGAGCAGGTTAGGTTTGTGCAGGTTGGTTCTGGTGATGGTGTTACCCATGATCCGCTTTACCAATCTATTGTTACTGCGCATTGGTCTGGTTGGATGTTAGAACCGGTAACTTATATGTATGAGCAATTAGTTGCTAATTATGGTTATGAGAATCTAGATATAACTTGTATCAATAAAGGTATTCACCGAAGAGAAACCACGAAGAGACTGTACCATTTGCGTGAAAATCTTGATCATTTACCGTATTGGTATAATCAACTTGGTTCTTTTGATAAAGAGCAGGTTTTGAAACACAAGCAGTTTATTCCCGAGATTGAAAAATACTTGACTTCGTCGGAGCTGGTTTTTATTTCAGTGCAAAAATTGTTGAGGCAGTATAACATTATGAGCTTAGATTTGTTGCATATAGACGCCGAAGGCTATGATATTGAAATTCTAAATGATTTTTTGAAAAGTGATTTGGATTTAGAAATTATTTTATTTGAATCTAAGCACGCTCATAGTGCAGATTTAAAAATGTTATTTGATAGGTGCCTTTCGATGAATTATATTGCATTGCAAGACCAGGAAGATACTTTGTTGATTAAGGATAGGGTGTTACAGTCTATGAAGGTGAGCTCTTGATTTTTGCTTGATTATAAATTGATATTCCTCTATATTTATAAATATATGGAGGTTTTGGTTCTTAATAGCGGGAGTACATCGTTGAAATTTAAAGTATTTTTGAAGTCTTCTGAGGAAGTCTTGTGCAGTGGGGTGTATAAGTATGGGAAAGTGGTAGATTTTGTTTTTGAGATACCCGGTGGAGAGAGCCAGGCAGGTTTTTTTCAAGATAAGTCTACTGTTTTGGAGCATCTTTTTAATTTGGTGGGTACTGTTGTTGAGGGTGTGAGTTCTTTAGTGGTGTTGCACCGGATTGTGCATGGAGGTACGGAGTTTTTGGAGCCGGTTCGATTGTCTGAGAAAGTGGTTCGTAGACTACATGTATGGGGTAAATTGGCGCCGCTGCATCAGTCTCAAGCTTTGGAGCTGGTTGAGCTTATACAAACACGTTATCCTGCGATTGTCCAACTTGGGGTTATGGATACGGCTTTTCATCAAACTATCGAACCTAAAGATTATTTATATGGTTTACCATACGAAGTGTACGAGAAGTATGGTGTGCGTAAGTTTGGGTTTCACGGTCTTAGTCATCAGGGTGTGTACGAAAAGCTCGGGGAGGTTGGTGAGAAGAAGATTGAGAGAGTTGTATCTGTGCATTTAGGTGGCGGGTGTAGTGTGTGCGCAATCAAAAATGGTCAGAGCGTTGCTTCGAGTATGGGTTTGAGTCCTGAAGAAGGTTTGATTATGGCTACCAGAAGTGGGGATGTTGGCGTAGGTGCGGTGTTGCACATGTTGCGCAACGGAGTTGGCTTAGAAGAAATCGAAGATATGACTAATAGACAAGGTGGATTGCTTGGTCTTAGTGGTCAAAGTGAGGACCTCAAATACCTTATGGACAATCGCGAAGACAATCGAAATGCGTTAGCTCTTGATGTATTTATTGAAAGAATTGTGGAAGAGGTTGGGGCGATGGTGGTAAAACTTGGAGGTGTAGATGTGCTTGTTTTTACTGGAGCGATTGGCTATATGTCTCAAATTGTTAGAGATTCGATTATCGATAGGTTGGGTGTGTTTGATATTACTGTGAAGGGTGGAGAAGAAGTTGGGGATGGAGTATGGCGACAGATTGATGCTGTACCATCTGTTTATGCGATAAAAACTCAAGAGGAGCTTACAATGTTGCACGCTTGGAAAGCCGTGAGCGAGGTTTGACATTCTTAGAAATTTCTGATTGGCTTAAACTTAAATTTAAATATTTAGGAGAAATTGATGGGTAAGTCTTATTCACAGACCAGCCAAATACTTGAAAAAAGAGTACCTGCTAGAAAGCAAAAAAATGAGCATCAAAGACAGCCAAAACTATCTGCGATAGAAAGGAAAAAGGTGGCTGTCGAAGAGTGTATTCGTAAATATCGTAAATCTGCAGACCATGCAAAGCAGAGCCATTTTTTAAATTTATCCAAAGCTATAAGTACCTTTGGATTCACAATGATATCATCTTTGCGGCTTGATAAAAAACTTGAGAAGCAATATAAAAATCATTTGAAAAAAAAGCTGCAAACAGCTGAATCACAAAAGAGCTTCATCCTGCTCAAAAAAATTTTTACTCTAATGCAAAATTTAGACACAGGTAATATCAAAGATATTTCCAAACTTACTCTATAGCTAACCTTTTGGCTTGATTAAAACATTCTTTAGTTACTTCAGTCGATCATTTCTTATGGTTGACTTTTTGTTCGAATTGATTTACTTATTGCTAAGTATTATCCAAATGGAGGTGTCGTATAGTGGTCTATTACACACGCTTGGAAAGCGTGAGCCTTTTTGGCTTCGTGGGTTCGAATCCCACCATCTCCGCCAGTCGGTTGATTGATTTCATATTTCCGTTTTGAGGTTTTACCTCAAAAGCTGCAATATTCCATCAATCACTCTCGCTACCCATCTCGATCAAAGATCGCCGGGGACCCCTGATACTAACTTTTGAAGTCTAAAAAGTAACGCTTTGAGTGGAATCTTAAGAAATTGACTATATCTTTTTTTCCCATGCCAAATAATGGACTTTGTACCAGATTATGGAATTTCCTAACTCCTGAATAACTCTTTGTGCGGTTGTGAAGTCTGTGTCTAAAGCAACTATAGTCTTGGACATCATTTCTTCTAAGTTCATCTGAATCTTCTACTTGAATCTAATATATCTGTATTTAGTTATTTTTTTTATAATTATATCCCTTCAAGTGTTTTTAAGCATGTTTCTTGACAATAATGCAAATATATTGTTTGATTGTTGTTAGATCCAGAAACAATCGGTTTTGGTCTCTAGGGCTTGACTCTAAGACTGATTAAATCCTGTTGTAGGAAATATCTTATATATATCCTGGGATCTTGTAATAAATTAACACATTACATTTAAATATGGCTATTTCACATAACCAAAAAGTAGCCATTTTAGATAAGATGAGCAGCGATGTTGCATCTCAAAAAGCGGTTATGTTAATTACTACCAAAGATGCTGAGTCTTCTTTGGACGCGCAAACTAACGTTAAATTCCGAAAGGAAGCGCGATCTAAGGGTGTCGTCGTCAAGGTAGTTAAGAACACATTAATCAAAAAAGCTTTTGAAGTTGTACCAGAACTTACAGGACCTACCTATGTAGCTTTTCTAGAGAATAAAGAAGAAAGCGATGAAGTTACAGTTCCCAAAATCATATGCGAATTAGTGAAAGATGATTTTAAGGAGAATTTCAACATAATAGGCTCAGTTGTGGATAGTGAGTTCCTAGATTCAGCCGAGACAATTGTATTGTCAAAGACTTTAACTAAGGAAGAATCACTAGCCCAAGTTGCTGGCAGTCTAAATCAACTGGCTACAAAACTAGCAATCGCTATCAATGAGTTACCGAGCGGAGTAGTTCGTGGAGTTTCTGAATATAGCAAAACACTTAAATAATACATTATACATTAAAGTATACTAATTATGTCTAAAACAATTGAAAAGATAATTAAAGACTTGAAAGAACTTACTTTGATGGAAGCTTCTGAACTAGTAAAGGCAATCGAAGAAACTTTTGACGTTTCTGCTGCGCCTGTAGCTGGTGCTGTTGCTGCTGCTCCTGCAGCTGGCGCAGAAGAAGCTGCCGTAGAGAAATCTGAATTCAACATTAAAGTTACTGAAGTACCAGCAGATAAGAAAATCTCTGTTATTAAAGCTGTCAAAAACATTCTTAACATCGGTCTAGCAGAAGCTAAGACTATGGTTGAAGGTGCACCATTTGTACTTGCTGAAGGAGTGAAGAAAGACGAAGCGAACAAGCAGAAAGATGACCTAGCAGCAGCTGGAGCAACTGTAACTCTTGAATAATTACCCTAAAAATACACTAAATTATGAGCAAACAAGACACAGCCCTAAGTTTGATGAACCTTTATGAAGTAGGTGCTCATCGAGGAAATAAAAAATCTCGGTTGAACCCTCGTCTTAAGGAGCGAGTTTATGGTGTGGAGAATGGTCTTAGTATTATCGATCTTGTGGAGACTCGAAAATCCATCACTGGAATTTCTGATTTTCTCACAGCACTGGGTCGTAAAAATCGACAGGCTTTGATTGTAGGTACAAGCAAGCATCTTACTCAGACAACTGCAGAGTTTGCTGAGAAGTTTAATAATGGGCCTATGCCTTTTGTTAACTACCGATGGCTTGGTGGTACCTTGACCAACTGGAGCACTGTAAAAAAGACCTTAGATACTCTTAATAAATTGAGAAGCATGGAGTCAGACGAAAAGTTTCTTAATAAGTTAAGTAAAAACGAGCAACTTGGTATTAAACGTGAAAAGGTAAAATTAGAAAAGTTCTTCGCTGGACTTGTATCTCTAAAGAATAATAAGCCTGGTGCTTTGATTGTTTTGGATGCACCTAATAATCCAATTGCGATTAAGGAAGCAGAACTCATGAATGTTCCTGTGATTGCTCTTACTAATACTGGTACAGTATCTCTCCCGCTTGATGTTAGTTACACTGTAGTTGCTAATATCAATTCTACAAAGACAATGAAGCTGTTGTTGAATACGTTTGTTGATGCTTACAATAAAGGGGCTCAAGAGATTGTAAAAGAACAAGAAGAGAAGAAGGATCAACAAACTAACAAAGCAAGATAACATTATTATATGGCTTGGCAAAAGAATAAAGTATTACTAATTAGCACTGTTACTGATAAAAACGGTAAAAAAGTCGTTAGTAGATATGTAGTTAATAAATCTAAAGGCAAAGGAAAACCAAATCAAGGTAAACTTGAGGTTATGAAGTTCCACAAGGGGGTTCGTAAGCATACTTTGCACAAAGAAACTAAATATAAGTAGTATAAATTTATTATTGAATTTGATATGGCTTTAAAAAAAATGAGAGCAAAGACTCACAAAGGAACGAAAAAACGAATTAAGATTACCAATGGTGGTGACTTAAAAAAAGGAAAGATGCTTAGCAACCGACCTAATGATAACCATCGTAACATTGGTAAACAGAGAGAAAGACTCCTTCGTAGTCGGCGATCTACTAAGCTTAGTCAGACTCACGTCAATCTAAAAAAGATAATGTAATCGTTATAATTTCTTTATGTCTAGAGTAAAAAAAGGAGTATCAGCTCACAAACGCAAAAAATATCTTCTAAAGAGAGCAAAGGGGTATTTGAATGGTGCTAAATCAAAGTTTCGTCTTGCAAAAGAACGACTACTTAAGGCTGAATCTAACGCTTACAAGAGCCGGCGTTTACGTAAAAGAGATTTTCGTAGACTATGGATAGCTCGTATTAATGGGGCGCTTGATAGTATTGGTTCAGAACTTAGCTATTCACGATTTATGAAATTGTTAACAGACTCTGGAATTCGACTTAATCGAAAGATGGTTTCTGAGATTGCAATTAGAGATATTGATGCGTTCAAGGAACTTGTGGAGAAGGTTAGTAAATAATAATCTATCAACACAGTAACGACAAATCTACTCCGAAAGGGGTAGGTTTGTTTTTATATTTCTTTTCGGTGCGTATCGTAAACTTTATTATTTCCATGTTTATTTGTTTACAGGTAAGGTAGTATTAGTTAGTTGCTATTGATTTGTTAGAATAGTATAATTTGCTAATGTATTTAACCCCAATCACGAAACAACATACGCAAATATCTTCCGAATGTAATGCGCTAGATATCCATTGATTGATCTAGGTAAACTAGTTACTAATCCATACCGTTCTTTCAGCTCTCCAAAGACTGTTTCGACTCGACTACGTTT
>CALITC010000018.1 GCA_938041505.1 uncultured Patescibacteria group bacterium
TAGAGCAAACCTTTGCACAGCTGATGAAATACAGAAGGCTCAATCTTAACTATGAGCGAACTGTGTCAAGCTTAGAAGCCTTTACCTTGCTAGCTGGGATTAGGAGGATACTTATGCGGTATTATTAACTCAACAGGCTCTTATTTGTATACACAGGCTGATAAAGTTGGGTGGTCTTGTGTTATAATTCTGGCTAGTACAGTACTCATTCTGTTCCCAGTCTTACTTTTTAGTATTTTTTTTGGAAGATTAATATCAGGTTGTGTATGGGTTTTGTCTTTATTTATCTTAGGCAATGGAGTATAGTTATTTCGGGCAGCGCGGGCTTCTAAAAGTAGGTTAAAGTAGTTATCAGCGTATAATAATGGGTAGTTATAAAATGCAACCGCGAAAGGCTTTGCTGCTAGTTCTAGGCCTTCTCTGGTGATCCAGGTTTGGTGGACTGGTGGGAGGTCGGTTTTCCAGATGGCTTGCAGGTTGATGGAGTCGTAGAAGTTTTTGTTTGGGGTGGTGATTAATAGGGCTCCGTTGGGATTAAGAGATTCCATAAGTTGCTGGATGAACCCTCTCGGATCTTGGACATGTTCGATGATCTCGGTGGCAATTATTAGGTCGTACTTGCCAGCCGGGGTGGAGCTTATACTAAAATAGTTTCCGAAGTTTTTGTTAGCAGTCTCTATAGCTTTTGACGAGATATCTATACCTAATGCCCGATGACTTTCTCTGCGCAAACTGTGCACGAGGTAGCCGTATCCACAGCCAACGTCTAAGATTCTGAGAGGTTTGGTTTGGGTATTGATGAAATCATACACAGGTTTATAAATTGCCGATAACCTGGCTAATTCCTTGAGCGGTTTGGGGTGGTGTTTGGCGATCTCGATAAATTTGTTGTACCAGGGGTATTGTTCGGATTCGTAGATAGTATTGTAGTCGACTTCTTGTGATTGAATGGACTGAGATTGGCACTGCTGGCACTGGAATATAGGGAAATACTGACCTTCAATATAGCCAGTAAAATTATTATGAATTTGCCTCAGATTGCCTTGGCATAATGGGCAGTTAGTCATTGATAATATACGCTTCGGTTAAATACTCCATCATCATGCGATGGGTGTTGAAGTAGCTGGCGTTGAGAGCGATGGAGTGGCGCTGAATCTGTCCCCAGGCAGGCTTGTTATTATAGAAGAGTGGGAGGATTGTTTGGTCGAGCTTGGTATAGATTGATTCGAGTTCGGATTCTTCAAACTCTTGGCCGGTTCGCCCTTCGCCAATGGCCCAGCCTGTTATACCTTCTACACAACCCTCCAACCACCAGCCATCAAGTACAGAGAAGTTAGGAATTCCGTTGAGTGAGGCTTTCATACCTGAGGTTCCTGAGGCCTCAAGAGGCGGCCTGGGGTTGTTGAGCCAGATGTCTACCCCAGAGAGGATTTTATGGCTGAGACTTATAGAGTAATCTGCCATAAAAAAAACCTTTAGCTTACCTGAGCAGATAGCGTTGAGCTGGACAATCTCTTTGATTACTTGTTTGCCTCCTTCGTCGTTAGGGTAGGCCTTGCCAGCAAAAACAAATTGAATACCGCCGTGCTTCTCGGCAATGCTTTTCAAGCGTTCTAAGTCGGAGAAAATCAAGTTGTGCCGCTTATAAGTAGCAGCTCTTCTGGCAAAACCAATAGTGAATACTTCGGGGTCGAATTTTTCAGAGGCACCAATTCGGAGACTGTTTACCAGATTAATTAAGTCTGATTTGGCTGATTGGTGGGCTGTTTGGATTTGATCAATTGGAATGGAGAGAGCTTGTCGCAAATTAAATCCTGCTTCGCGCCATAGAGGAGTGTGAGCATCAAAAAGCGGCTTGAGATAGGGGTTGACCCAGGTGTTGGTGTGGATACCATTAGTAACGGCATCGATTTTGTAATGAGGGTACATCTGTGCGCTAACTTCTTGGTGCTTATCGGCTACACCGTTGGCGTATTTACTGAATTCGAGACATAGAATTGCTGTATTTAGTACTTGGTCTTTATCGTAGAGTTCTTCGGGGATCAGAGATAGGTAATTACCTTCTAGGGCCACATCAATTTCTGCTAAGGTGTATCTTTGATGGCCACCTTTAAGGGGTGTGTGGGTTGTAAATACGACGTGATTTTTGACTTCAGTTTTGCTGTGGAAAATATTTTTTAGTTCTAAGACTGCAGGCCAAGGGTGAGTTTCGTTTAAGTGATAATTATCAAAGGTTGAGTAGCCGAGGTCGCGCAGGATTTTGACTCCGCCAATGCCAAGGAGTACTGATTGGTTAAGTTTCATTTGCTTTTCAATGGGGTAGAGGTTAGAGCATAATTGCCGGTCACGAGGATCGTTTTCTTCAAAATCTGTATCGAGGAAATAAATCGGGACTTCGCCTTTGATGCCCTCAATAATGTATACCCAAACATCCACATGTACAGGCCTATCCTCAATGTACAGAACGGTATGGGCGTTGGTTTTTTGGAGATATTTGCTGACATCCCACTGTTCTCTTTCTTCATGTTGGCAGCCCTCATGATCGATGACTTGTTTAAAATAGCCGTGTTTATAGAGTAGAGTGACCCCCACCATATTGATACCGAGATCAGCCGCTCCTTTAAGTGTGTCGCCAGCTAGAATTCCTAAGCCGCCAGAATAAGAAGGTATTTTGTCGTGAAAGCCTATTTCCATACTAAAATAGGCGGTTTTTATTTTTCCATTAAGATTGTATTTGGTCATATTCTAATATAGAATATCAATTGTAATGAGGTAATTGTAAAGAGGGCTGGGCTAATCAATATATATTTGAATACTGCATTAATGATTGACAAATGAGAGCCGAAATTGTATACTCTATAAAGTTTTTATGTCGGGCAATACATCCAAAAAGAAAATATTGTTATTATCGTGGGAGCTTTCCCCGGTCTATGCTGGAGGTCTTGGAATCTTAGCTAGGGACGTTGTGGATGAGCTGAAGAATCAAGGAAACGAAGTAGAGGTATTACTGCCGCGAATTCCTCCTCGTACTGAGGTACTTCATGGATTCTCTATTCCTCGACTGTATAATAAATATTTTAAAGAGAACAATACAATAAAAGGTCTAGATTACAATATAGATCTAATGGATGGGAAGGGCCGAACACCAGGGGCGTTGTGGCCAAAGCTGTTTTCATCGGCCGCTCGCTCAAAATCTAGTGATCTGAATTTATACCCTAACAATTTACCCAAACACGTTCGGGCATACGCTCAAGTCTGTAGAGACTATGTTCGAGATAATGCAGATAGATTTGATTTGATAATTGGTTTTGATTGGATGACAGCCCCAGCTTTTCACCTTATCAAAGAGCTTAAGCTAGATATCCCATTTTTCTTCCACGTGAATTCAACTGAGTGGGACCGTACGCCTGATCCTAGGCGTATTATTGTTGGGTGCCAGTATAATAAAAAGCTGGAAAGCAAGTATTTCAAAGAAGCTGAGCATGTCTTATCAATTAGCTCTGTTACTAAGGATGCACTGGTTGAGCATTGCGGTGTTCCAGAAGATAAGATTACCGTGATATCCAATGATATAACGTTTAATCCTGACACTAAGGGATATACCGATCTTAACAAAGGCAAGAATGTTCTATTTATAGGTAGAGTTGACCAACAAAAAGGAATTCCTTTCTTGCTCGATACTGCAGAAAAAGTGGTGAGTATTGACTCTCAAATTCGTTTTCTGATTGCTGGTGATGGGAAGGATATGGATATTACGGTCGAGACTATTGCTGAGAGAGGCCTGGAAAAGAACTGTATAATTATTGGTTGGGTTAATAACGAGCAAAAAAAACAGCTCTATAAGTCTGCAGATTTGTTTGCGATGACTAGTCCTAGTGAACCTTTTGGCTTAACTCCACTGGAAGCGATTATGAGCGATGTTCCGGTTATTAGCTCACAAAAATGTGGATTTTTGGATGTGCTTCCTTCTACGCCGACTTATGAGTACTACGACACGAATAGGTTTGCTGAGCTGGTGCTTCATTATATAAATGATACCGAAGATCGATCTCGTCTTATGGCTAAGCAAAAAGAAGAGTATGCTCTCCACTCTTGGCCAACGCAGATTGCGAAAATAACCGCGTTACTGTAATATATTTTATATCGCTATGCAACAACTAAAACCTGTTACCCTCAAATTATCCGTTTACAAAGTTTACAAAGTCGCTTCTCTTATCGAGCGTATCACTGACACTGACACACCCTTTGTCAACGTTCGCAAAACTAACGAGATGTTTAAACAGATGTCGAAGGATATTTACCACCCCTTCTTCAAATTCCTTGAGCTACACAAATTGGAGGTGAACATTGTGATAACAGGGGAATTCCTAGATAAGCTTAAAAAGTATGCACCACGATCTCTTACCGTTTTGCGGCGCTTGGTTAAGGGAGGATATGTGACTTTGGTTTTGGATGCTTATTATGGTAATAGTCTATCAAGCCTGTATAATATGTCTTGGTGGGCACGGAGTATCGAAAAAACTCGAGATCGTTGTGAAGAAATTCTGCATAAGGATGCCGATTTTGTATTCCTACCGCAACTGTACCGTACTCTAGAATTGGAGAGGGTTGTGCACAAACTCGGTAAAAAGAAGTTTTTACTTCGCAATAAAGGTAAAAAAATCGCTTATTATAAGACGAAATTATCTAGTTTGCGTAGATTTGACGGACATCCGGTTAGTTGGGTCAAGGATGAGAAGGATGAAGAGTTAGAGTTTCATTATATTCCAAACAATTATTTTATGATGCCGAATGAGCTCATGTTTGAGAAGGACTTAGAAACTTCTGTGCGTGCGTTTTCGATGAAGGTAGGTTGGCAGTATAATAAATTTTTCTTGAATCCTCGTCTAACCAAAAATGAGAAGACGGTTGTACCACGTTTGAATGAAAAATCTTCACTGGGGTACTACAGTCATTTGCAAAAATCAATAATTCGACTTTGGGATTATGCTTCGTTCATAATTGCCTCTGAGGAGCATATTGAAGATCAAGAGTACACTCGTATTAAAACAATCTCAAGAAACTTTGCAGCGCTCCAAGATCCATTTTTCTTACTGTACCTTTTGCCAAAATTTTACAATACCCCTCATCAAGAAGTAAAAACATTTTCATCTCCTTACGAAGCTTATGTCTCAATGCAAGCGTGTGTTAAACACTTAGAAATATTGCTTAAGAATAAGATATAAAGAAAAAACCTCAACTTTTGTAAAAGCTAAGGTTTAAGATATCAGATTATTTTTTTAGAGATTTTCTTCTCTATAATATGCCATAACCTTTCTAAGGGCTGGGAGAATTCCAAACAATGAGTCGAATGACTCATCATTTAAATTCGTTTGCGTCCTTATAAAATGTATGACGTTACTATATTTGAAAGGGTCGGGGTTGATGGTGTTCAAAACATATTCAAGTAGTTCTTTGGTTCGGTCTACTGTTTGAGGGTAGATCGGTAGTAACACCCGAGGTTGATTGTCATAACGTAGGTGATTGTCAAGAAGAAGTAATAGATTTCTCAGTTCTACTTCTAATTCAGCTGCTTTTTTTGCAACTAAAATCTTATCTTTAACACTCAACTTAAGGAAGATAGCTTGAACTTCGATGGTTAATAGAATCTTATTATTGACGCTATACTGATAGATATTTTCTAATAACTCAAATTTCTCTAAATTATAAAGAGAAATAGCTAAATTGTTAACTATCACTCTGAGATCAGGCTTTAGAATCTGATTTCTTGGATCATTAACAATAAACTCGAACCGTTTGGTTTCAAGTATCCATAAGTCTAGAAATTTTTCTTCATTATATAGCTTTTCAACCAATTTATCATAACCACGATATTCAAGCATATCGCTTATCTTATTAGAATCAACTGACGGGTATAAAAAATTGTTTAACAAAAAAACGTTGTTTTTCATGCTTTATCTCCATAACCTCGACCGCTAGTAGTTATACACTATTTATTTACTTTTGTCCATTAAGAATTTGCACTTAGGTATTCCCTAGTTAATATTTTTGACCTTTCGACACCTGGCTGGTTGTATGTGTCTACATCCAAGAAGAGCCCAAGATAGGCAGTGGCGATCTCGAATAACATAAAAATACCTCCCAGGTTATACTCATCAACTTGGGGTATTTCTACTTCCATCAACGGTCGCTTTGATTCGGCTAAGGAATTAATTGTGGCCTTGTATTCGGCATCCATAAGCTGTGAGAAATTCTTATCTGACAAGTATGCGAGGCTCTGGTCGGTAATACTTGGGATTTTCGGAGCATCTATGGCTTTTGGTTTTAAGAAGATATAGCATTTATCATTGGGACCCTCTTTGAATAGTTGGAGCTGAGAGTGCTGGTCACTTACTCCGCGGGCAGGGTGCGGGGTGAAGCCAACGGACTCACCTTCGGAATTAATTTTGCCAAGGCTTTCTCCATATAACTGAGTGCACCAATCGCTTACTGAGCTAAGCTGGTCGCTATAAGACATGATTACATGAATTAGTTTGTCCTCTTGATATTCCTGATACTGCATTGCTGCTAGTTCAAAAGCTGGGTTTTGATCGAGGTTTGTCTGCATAGATGATTCTTTTATTGCGGCTGCTCCAGCAAGCATTGATTTGATGTTGAGACCTAGTAAACTACTAAGCAATAGACCAACTGGAGTTAATACAGAGAACCTGCCTCCGACATTGGATGGAATTGCTAGAGACGTGTAACCTTCCTCTTTAACTAAGGTACGTAGATGGCCCTTTTCAGGATCGGTAATTAATACGCAATGTTGTTGTGCTTTGTGACCAGCCTCTTCAATTAGTTTTTTGAAGTGGTAGAAGAGGGATATGCTTTCTGGAGTTTGTCCGGATTTGGTAATTACCAAGAAGACAGTAGATTCGATGTCGATTTGCTTTGTGGTTTGTGAGATCAAAAAAGGGTCTATATTATCTACAAAATGAGTCTTTTTGGTTGAGTTGTGGCCAAGAGCATTAACAATGGTTTTTGGTCCGAGGCTTGAGCCCCCTAAGCCAATTATTACAATGTGCTCCATAGCGTCAAATTCGCTCGAGACAGATTCTATACTTGTAATGTCTTGTTCAGGTAGATCCAAAAAACCAGGTTGCATAGCCAGAGGTGTTTTTATATTCGCTAAAAATGGTTGAATGTGCGGTATGTCTGCAAGAGAATCGATGACACGAAGTTGTTTGTAGCGATCAAAATTAAGAGAAATCATATTTAAATATAATTATCCAGATTGTATCCTACCTTGTCAACTTCAATATCTAGGTTTATAGTACATACTAAGTACATCTGTAAAGTTAGGTTATTTGCTGTATGCAGGTAATGATTAGCGCATAATGTATTTGAAATTCCAATTTTGTATTAGCAGGAAGTATTCTCATGATCCCATCAATCCAGTCACCTTTCCTTACGCCGTCAATGCCGACTGCGCAAGAGCTTGTACTCAATCTGGTTAACACAGCATATCTTAAATGGTCGAGTCATAATAGTGTTGAGCAGTATTTTACTTATCTCCTTAGTGTGGCTAATACCTTGCATTATGTGCGTGAGCGCGAATGTGTACAATCGGTAATTGATCAATTAGCAAAACTCAAAACTTAAAACTCAAAACTCAACTCCGAAGATTAGAGACATTGTTGTTTTTGCTTTGAAAAGTAACTTAGGGTTGAGTATTACTGACGTTCAGAGAACGCATGCTTTAGAGCTTATTTATTCTGAGAGAAACAACATATTTGATTCAAGCAAAGGTAGTAGTATAGGCGGCTTAATTTGTTGTGAAGTAAGGTAATTAATAGCTTTTGTGAATTTGATTTTTTTAACAGTCCTTAGTCCTTTACTATATTGTGAGGGCTGATTATTGTATATCTAAAGATTCTTAATAAGTTCGACGAAGGTCTCGAAGGCGTGTTGATATGTTTGAGTAATCGTCTCGTTGTATTTTTCATTCAGGCGTTCAACACCTTTGTTGTAGCTTTCAATATGCAAGTTGTGGTGCTCAACGTATTCGTTCTCACTAAGTTTTGGTACTGATACAATATGCTCCCACCAGGTACGATCATGTTGCTTATCTAGATATTCCAAATTCTGCTTTAGAGTGGCTTTGAGGGTGTCATAATCATGATTATATTTGTCGGTTGCGTTGTTGATTTTCTGGACAGTTTTGTTGATTATCTGAATCTGAATGTTAAAAGTCTGGTCATGGCGTTGATGGGTTTTGTACAACTCTTGATAATCCGTTTGTAAGTCATTATATTTTTCCCAAATAACCTCAAAATTAGGTGATTGGCGAGCGCTAGAAGAGTAAGTTTTTTGGGTGTGGGGTTCTTCAGCTTGTTGAGTACCTGCTTCGTTAAACGGGGTGTGCTTGCGTAAAGCCTCCTTAAGAGTGGTATACGCTTGTCTTAGTTGAATAAACTCTTTGGCAGAACCTCCTTTGTCAGGATGATACTGGTTGGCAAGGTGGTGGTAAATCTTTTTGAGAGAAGATGCAGACTGGCCTTCTAACGTTGATATACCAAATAATTGAGCAGCTTCACGCAATGACATATGCGTTATAAGATAACAAAAATAAAACCTTATGTCAAAAAAATACTTCCCATATGCGTGCATAGGAAAGCGTTGTAATAAGTATAGCAACAATTAATTTTATGAGTTTAGAATGAGAGCAGGGTGCTGTTGTAGCTTCAAGGGGTCAGGTATCTGCTCTGAGCTGTTCGTGAATACGCAATCGGTTTCGACTCCGTACTCAAGATCAAAAGCATTCCAACCATCTTTTTTTAATATGCTTATTCTCGAGCTTAGCGGAGTTGTAGACGACCTCCCTTCGCCTATTTTTGTGAGTCCGTACTTTTTAAGAGTTGTTTGCATCCTTTGTAAGGCCGTAATATTAGGTTTACTTATAGGAGTCTTGTTGAACCCTTTTTTCTGAATGAGGTTGGCGACCTCAAATAAATAGAGCTTTCCGACCTCATTAACGTAAGGTAACAATTCTGGGATATATTGATTGGGTGTTGTATCTAATCCGTGACAATTAAAGTTGCCTGCAACAATTGTTTTTTTACGGGGACTTATATACTCACATATACAGGAGAGGGATTTTTCTCTATTTGAAGGTGTGTCAAAAGCTGATAAGTATACATTGAATATATCCAGATTGCCAAACGAAAGCTTTAATGTCGTGTAGCTCAGATCTGTATACCCCATTGGTTCTCCCGTTGTCCTATCTTTGGGGAAGCAATAAGGATCAATAATGATTGATGCACCGTTTGCTTTGACCTTAGAGAAGGTTATATTTCCTCCTGAGCTTCCTGGCTTGAACATATTCAATACCATATACACATGGTATCCAAGGGATTGTAAGAAAGTGATTATCTCTCGATGATTGCCAATATCTTGGAGCATACCATAGAGCGGGCGTTCTGTGAGAATAAGATCGTGTAAGTGCCCTTGCTGTTTTCCTGGTAGTCTGTAGTGGTCGAATTGGTGACTTCTGCAGACTAGAGATAAGAGTGTTGACTGTGGTAGCCAGTCGTTCGGTCCGGTCGGCTCGAAAGACTTAATAAATACTGAATCTTGGTCATATACTTTGGTGGTGGTCGCTTTTTGTTTTGCTAAGCGGTTTAGTAAATCCTGGACATTAGTTTTTTGGTTAAGCATTTATTTTTCCTCACACTGTTATACTATATGCACTATACTGTTACACAAGTATCAGATAATATTGCTATTGTAAAGTTATAAACTCGCCATCGGCTTTGACTAATTGGCTTATCTTTGGTAACTTCTGATATAAACACTTAAACTATGAATATAGATAAAATCCAAAAAAATATTTCTTTAGCGCCTTATACTACTTTTAAGATTGGAGGTCCGGCTGAGTTTCTCGTTGAGGTGAAAAATTCTACAGAACTAGAAGAAGCTGTGCGTTATGCAGTGGATCAAGAACTACCTATTACCATTCTTGGAGGTGGGTCTAATGTTCTGATTTCGGATAAAGGTTTAGAAGGACTGGTGATCATTAATAAATCTCGTGGAATCGAAGTTGGGGATTTAAGTAGTGCAGAAGTTCCCACCACTGCTCCTCGGCATCAAGCTCATGGGTCCGAATTTTATAACACAGAGGATTTGACGTATGAAGATGGAGGTCAGCGCAAAACCATTACTCTAGATTCAGGGGTGCCGATGAGTGTGGCGATTGCTAAGTCGCACCGATCTGGGTTGACTGGATTGTGTCATTTTGCCGGAATACCCGGCACTGTTGGCGGCGCGCTCTACAATAACATTCATGGCTCTAATAAGCACTTCTCAGATTATTTTTTGGAAGCGGAGATCTTGGAAATTGAGAATGGCCAGGTGACTAAGAAGGTTGTTCCGTTTGCTTATTTCGAATTTGGTTATGATCAGTCTAAGCTGCGGAATAATTCATTAGGCGAGGTTGTGGTGATTGTGTTGACGGTTACCTTGAGTTTGTATGAGGGAGATGTAGAGGCAGCAACTGAATATGCGAATCAGTGGCGCAAGCGTAAACATGTGAAGCAGCCGTGGAATAGCGCTGGTTGTGTGTTCAAGAACCTGACTCCTGAGCAGCAACAGACCATTGAGTCGGTAACACCAAGTTGGGGCTATGTGACTGATAAAATTCTTGGGTGGAAGGGAAAGCAAATTGGTGGAGCCAGAATCAGTGATTTGCATGCAAGTTTTATTGTGAATGAGACGGGTGCAGCGAGTAGTTATGAAGTGTTGGAGCTTATGAAATCTGTCCACGGGGAGTTTCGAGATCGGTTTGGAGTGTGGTTAGAACCAGAGATTAACCTACTTGGATTTACTGAAGATGAGACAGAGGGATTGTTGGTCAAGATCGCAAAAAAATAATCCATAGTAGTGAGGTAACTATGGATTCGATAATACAGAGCTGGTTTACTCAAGCTAGTCATACCTTGTCGTGAGTATGGGTGTATTGTATCTCTTCAAGAATTTGATTAATTTGCTTAATATAAGTATCTATGGCTATTGTTAAACCTTCTCTTTGCCTGATGCATTTTTGGGTATGCTTGTACTGGTTGTCTTGTCTAAAAGTAGTCCATGCAAGTATTGCACTCAAAGTAGCTATTATTACAGACCAGATTAAAAAGGTCAAAAATAAGGATAATTGAGATAGTAAAAGGCCAATACCAATTATTGAGACGCATATAATTATTGTGCATACTCCACCTAAGAAGGATGATATTAGGGTGTCTTCACTTAATATCTTAATACGGCTTGAGAGGGTTTCAAGGCTTTCTTTAGGGATTAGATCTTTTAGGTTATCTAAGTATTGCAGTAATTCCTCGGGGTCTTGTTTGCTATATTTACTTTTTGGTGGAATGGTCGTGTTTGACGGGTCAATTCTATCGTGGTTGTGTAGATAAGGATGGTATTTGCAATGATTTTCTATAAACTTTCTCCTATCAATGGTATTTGGAGAAAGAGGTTTTTTTAATTCGTAATCCTCCAAAAGTGATTTTTTTGTGGCAAAAAGGTTTGGTCTAACCATGATTTTCCTCGTAGTATATCTGTAGCTAGTGATAGCTTAAGTAGAGGTTTATGTCAATTAGCTTGCCTGTAACTACTTCACATAGGTTTCGTAGATTCTGTTAGATTCACGATTGTTGGCGAATTGGCTATAGAAGTTGATATCATTTTCTTTGTCTTGTTCGGAGATGCAAGTCTCATACCATGTACTATAATCGTTATAATTTTGAACCTGGGAACAGCCTTCGTTGTTGAAATTTATGCCAAGGAAACTGCAAGCACTAGCTCCTGGTCCTTCAAAAACCTGACCACTAATTCGATCGAAGGCATAAACCTTAATGCTCCCACACCCTCCATCACCGAATCCACGAGAAATATATTGAGTACTTTCGGTACTTTTTGCCAAGTTATAACTATTTAAGTCTATCTTGTCTCGAAATGTGTATAATACATCACTAGAAGCTGCGTCCACAAGATTGCATGGGGTATTGTTGAGTCTTTGTTGCTCGGTTGTATCATAGGCCGAAACACAGCCATCGCTAAGCTCAACAGAAATCGGAGTTACTGTCAGGTCTTCGATTCTCTGGTTAAGCTGTTCACTTTTTGTTTTGAAGTCCGTGATATTTTGATTTAGTTGCTCGTTTTCTGTTTCGTACTGATCTATGGCCTCTTGCTGCTTTATAAGCTCCTCGTTGGTGAGAGAGTTTTCTTTTTGGAGTTCGGTGAGTTCGACTACCTTGCTTTCTAGTTCGTCTCTTTTGTTAGCTAAGTTGCCCGTAACGTAGCCTAAATATCCGAAGAGCCCGATAATTACCACAATTCCTCCCACCTTTATAAGGGTAGGCCATGCTGAGTTCTGCTTATCTGTCATATACGTTTATGGTAGGCCTGTGCAAAAATTTTGTAAAGAATCTATATACATTAATAGTAATTAGGAATCCCCCTCTATAAATTTGGGTGGTTTATCAAAATCTCCGGTGGGGATGACTCGGCTGGTGCGATAGGCTAGATCGATACCGTGAGCGGTGAATTCCTCTAAGACTTGTTCAGATATTTTTTCGAGAATCTCTCTCAGCATTCCGGCGCGGGCTGCATACCAGATGGTGATTCTGGGTCCGTCTCCGGCGATGGAGATATATACTTTGGGCTCGTAGACGGTCTTGTAATTATAGGAGTTGTCCAAGTATTGATCGTGATGATCGAGCATGTATTTATAAATATCTTCCATAATCTGCTGGACTATTTGTTTGGCACGCTTGTGGTCCGATTCGAAAGTTATTATAAGGTCGAGATGGTGCCAGAGGGTCTTGTTGTCTCTGGTTAAGTTGCGGAGGGATTGCTTGAGGATTAAGTTGTTAGGGAAGAGAATGTGTTTGCCAGTCAGTTCTTCACGGTCCAGTGAGCTACCTCCGACTTTCTCCTTGAGCTCGGTCCGTAAGATTCCAACTCTGGTCACAATACCGGTGACTGTTTTTTCGTTGAAAGGTATTTCAATCACATCTTGTCGCTTATAAGGTCCGTTAGCCCTAATTAAGATCCAAGCAAAGAAAGAGGAGACAAGATCTTGCAAGGCTACCACCATCGCAGCTGATAACACACCAAAAGAAGTTACGAGAAGAGTTAAGTTACCTATGAAAGCTAAGATCAGCGTAGCGCCTGATAGAAGAAAAGTGAAGATAGTTAATATAAAGGTGGTTAGATCTTTAGTACTATCGTTTTGAATGTACCTTCTAATGAGAATTCTCGTTATCTGGTATAGTATCCAGTACATTATTACGATCAGTATGTATCTTGCAATTCCTACACCTAAGATAAACACTTCTTGGCGCAAAGTTTTAGTTTCAGCAGATAGGTCTTCGTTTATTTGTTGGAGTTTGACCTCTACTTCTTCCAGGCTTTGGTTGTTGGCGTCGATATTGGCGCGGCTTAGGTTGAGATTGGTCTTTGTCGAAATGAGCTCTTCGTCTGTTTGAGATACTATTAGTTCTAGCTCCTCTTGCTTTTTTTGTAGGTTTTTGAGGTTATTTGGTGGGGTTGTTCTTGAATTTAGAGCTTTGGAATTTTCGCTTAGTTGTTCATTGAGTTCGGCGATGGTGCTGCCTAAGCGTGTCTCGTTGCGCTCTAGGTCTAAGACCTCACTTTCCAAAACTTTTGTTTGGCGCTCGAGGTCCGAAATCTGAGATTGAGTAGAAGCTTGCTTTTCTTGGAGGATACTTACTTTTTCGGCTTGGGTGTTGATTTGAGTAGAGGACTGAGTGGTGGCTGGGCCGAAGAATCCACCTGACTGCAGGCTTAGGGCGTACACCCCAGCACTTAGGGCGATAAAAATAGTACCTAGAGTAATTAAAATTTTTCTCATGAGAATTGACTGGTTTATGGGTATATGGAGATTTATTATACCTTATTAAACCCAAAGATGCAAGTAGGGTAGACGACAAAGCCCAAAGAAATAAGGAAGCTATGAATGTACAATATGTATTTATACGAAGTCATTATTTTTTAAAAAAAGACGACCAATAAAATAAATTAGTGATCGTTTATTCAAAAATAGGGAGGCATTAATGCAGATGTGATTTTCTTTGGAGAAAACTTCGAACTTCATTGATACCACATACTATCAAAAAAGATTCTCCAAGCCATGTCATAATATGGATAGGGAGCAAGGGGTCGCTTATGGGCGATTTGGTGCATAAGCAGACTATTAATATCAGGCACATTAGGTACTCGCAAACTATTTGTGTCCTTCTAAATATTAGACTTTTGGAAGTTTGCTTGGAGATAGCTCCAAGTTTTGGTTCTAAAGTTGTAGCGATATGAATTTGATTCTTTATTTTACTACCTGGTTCAACGGAGGTTTTCATGATTTTCCACGTATATAAACCTACTATCACGATGTGTGAATTAGGAGTGGTAGTCAATGTATTTTTTGAAGATAATACTACCGACTAGTTGGTTTGACGAGGTTTGTAATTTTGAATACAACATACTAACATGTCTAGGAAGGAAGAAATTATAAGTATCGCTCACAATCTCTTTGTTCAACGAGGGTATAACGGTATAAGTCTCAATGATGTGATCAAAAGCACAAGAATCAGTAAGGGAGGGTTTTTTCATTATTTTGGGAGTAAGGAACATCTATTCAAAAGCGTGGTCGAGAAGCATGCTAGTGATCTAATAAAGGGAAGGGGGAATAAGGATCTCTATGGTGGTTGCATTAAATCCCTAATTAAGTGGATGTTAGAGCTGGACAACCATATTGATAGGAGTCCCAAAGAAACCTGTGAAGCACTTATCCAAGAAGAATACGATGCGGGTTATATAAGCTACCGGCAAATAGGGGAGCTTTTACTCACAAATGCTTATACGAAGTCAAAAGAAATTCAGAAAATTCCCCAAGATAACATCTACAAAGACCAAGAGGTAGGTGTCGTAGCGGAAGTGGTCACCCCTCCGGAAAGGGTAGATGAAAGCGAATTGACTTTCATAGCCGATAGCTAAAGACAGTAGTTAAGTCAGGGAAGGAATTATGTTTATACGAAGTCATTGTATTTTATAAAAAAATAGCACATAAAATACGATTAATGAAAAATACTAGCGGTATTTATAATACAATTTATTCTATATATAAGCTATTTACCGACTGGTCGGTTTTTATTCTGAGTATATTTATTTCATAGTATAATTATAAATATCAATAAAAATCTCAGGTAGAACTTATCTATTTTTACACATTCCAAAGATCTTAAAATTTAGCATTTTTCTAACAAACCCAACAAATATAAGGATGGTATATATTTTGAATTGAGACTTAATATGAAACGTAAAATTTTGTTTTTACTTAGTGCGATCGGCGTTGTAATATTTTCAACTAATACCTTTGCTGAAGTTTTAAACATAAATGGAATGACGTTGGTGAACCGGAGTTGATTTTGGTAGTACCAACTGGATTGATACCGAGAGTATCGAGTGCGATATTATTCAATTTAATAAAAAGCATACCTTATCTAGCAGGGCCACATCAGAAGATATTATAATTCCACCACTTCCAGTACAATCCAAACAAATTGTATTTTCTGACAGTCAAGGACTAATTCAGCATCAATTGTCATTAAATTCCATTGAGCAATATTATATTTCTAGCGAATTGGCTCAGAAGTTGAGTGCAGCGTCAACACTCGAAGAAAAGAAAACAATTCTTTATTCTGAATTACCAGAGTACTTTGAAAAATTTAAATGGTAGATTTGAAAATACTTGGCCAGAGGATGATCTATTATACAGTGTGGAAATACTCTGTATTTTTTTTCGGACCCGGATCGCTGTTTTTATTTTTAATCCTATGATTAAGCTTGTGATTACATTGACAAATATGTGATTTTGACTAACTATTATTCCATAAACCACATGGATATGAATTACTCGGCAGACCACATACGAAACATTGCGATTATTGCTCACGTTGATCACGGAAAAACTACATTAGTTGATGGACTTATCAGACAAACATTAGAAATCAGAAACGTCGAAGCTCTCGGAGATCTGATCATGGATAATATGGATCAAGAGAAAGAAAGAGGTATTACCATTAAAGCTAAAAACGCTTCAATCTACTACAAAGATCACAAGGTGAATATCGTCGATACCCCAGGTCACGCTGACTTTGGTGGGGAGGTAGAGCGAACATTACGGATGGTTGATGGAGTTGCGCTACTTGTTGATGCTCAAGAAGGGCCGATGCCTCAGACTAAGTTTGTGCTTAAGAAGGCGATTGAGCTTGGACTTAAGATTATTGTTATAATCAACAAGGTGGATAAGCCAGCTGCGGATTCTGCGGCGACATTGAGCAAGGTTGAGGATTTGTTCTTGGATCTTGGAGCGAATGATGATCAGATGTTGTTCCCTACGATCTACGCTTCTGGGGTGCAAGGCAAAGCTTCCAAAGCCGGACCAGATGCACTCGAAGATGATTTATTCTGCTTCCTTGATACAGTTATTGAAGAAGTCCCAGCACCTAAGATCGAAGAAGTTGCTGGTGAAGGTAACCCACTTCAAATGCTCGTTCTAAGTCTTAAGTACGATAGCTTCAAAGGAAGACTTGCGGTGGGACGTATTTTCTCTGGAAAAATTACTAAAAACATGGTTATCCAAGCCAACCAAGAAGAAGGTTCTAAGCAAGGACGAGCTGCTTCGATTATGGTGTTTGACGGGTTAGGAGTCAAAGAAGTAGAAGAAGTGCAGGCTGGAGAGCTTGTTATGATTGCTGGTATTGAAGAAGTCGGCATCGGAGATACCATCACAACACCAGAGTACAATAAGTCGATGGAGCGAGTGAAGGTTGACGAACCAACAATTCAGATGACTTTTGGAGTAAACACCTCTCCGTTTACTGGCAAAGAAGGGGATAAGGGAACATCGCGGCAAATCAGTGAGCGTCTTTACAAAGAATTGCAGACTAATGTTGGAATGAAAGTTGAAGAAGTACCAGCTTCTGCAGATAGATTTATTGTCTCGGGTAGGGGTGAGTTACACTTATCTGTCTTGATTGAGTCCATGCGCCGTGAAGGTTTTGAGCTAGAAGTATCCAAGCCACAAGTAATTTTTAAGGAGATTGACGGGCAGATGATGGAACCTTTTGAGATGGTCGAGATCGATGTGCCTCAAGAATACCAAGGAACTGTCATGCAAGAGCTTGGTAAAAGAAGTGCAGATATTCAAAATATTGAACCAAACGAAGCGGGGAACGAATTCCATTTTGTGGCAAAGATGCCAACTCGGTCAATTATTGGTTTGAAGTCTTTGTTGATTACCAACACCAAAGGAACGGTAATAATGCATAACTTATTTGAGGGATATGAGCCTAAGATTAAGCTCGATAATACTTCATCTAATCACGGCAGCCTCATCAGTACTCACCAAGGGGTTACCTCAGGATATTCCCTAGAGAATGCTCAGATGAGAGGGGTTTTATTCCTCGGACCTCAAGTGGAGGTTTACGCTGGAATGGTAATCGGGCAGTGTGCCAAAGACGAAGATCTAGAGCTTAACCCAACTAAAGAGAAAAAGCTTACCAACATGCGGACCAAGTCCAGTGACGGACAGATTGTTTTGACACCACCAAAGATTCTGAGCTTAGAAGAGGCTTTGGAGTATATTGGTGATGACGAATTGGTTGAAGTGACTCCAGAAAATATCCGAGTTCGCAAAGCCGAGCTAGATCCTAATAAGCGGAAGCGAAAGTAATTTTTTATAGACAGATATCGAATAATATATCTATATTAGTGGGATCGTATTATATCGGAGAAAAAACGTGGAAGATATAGGTATAGCTACCTTCCGGTCATATTTTGAGAAGCTGAGCGCAGATATTCAGAACTTCTGGATCGATTCGTATTGTATTGGTATTAGCCTTAGTGATATAGAGGATCTAATTAGAAATCTAGATAATGTGATCAAAACGAGTATCCAGTCAAAATTCCCAAACATAGGTTATATTTCCCAATCTACAAAAGATCTCTCATCTAGTGGCAACAACTGGTATATTAACCTTATGGATAATCCCATAGGCTATTCAAGAGGTGGTAAGAATTATGGATGTGGTCTTACCTTAGTAATTGGTAATCAAATTTACTTAGGCGCAATCCATTCTCCCTCAATACCAGGAAAACTGGCTTGCAATTAAAGGGTGTGGGGCGTGGCTCAATAACCAAGGGGTTATGTACAATATACGAGAAGGTTGTGATAAGACTCTTTGTGTTCACTCTCTTAACGAACCTGCAAGAGAAGAGTTTAAGCTAAGGATTGAAAATCGCTTTGGTACAAAAAATATGCCTTTTACAGGGTCTTTTCTAACTGAAACAGTTCGGGTTTTGGAGGGAACCTCTAACTTACTTATTGGTGACCGAATTCCATTTGACTTGTATGCCCCGGGGTTTATTCTTACAGACGAGCTGAAGATTCCTAAAGGCTTGGTGGCTCCACAGGATAGTTGGAATACGCCAATTTGGGTTTTCTCTAGTTCGTACGAGGGAAATAAAAGCAAGCCTGACATGGTAAATACCTCAGATGTAGGTTATCACTGGGGAAGTGTGTCTAGTCCAGAGGGTAATGATAATACTGTTACTGTTTACACTAATGATGAACTGCATTTTCTGTTTACTTTAACTTGGGCAAACAATCCTGATAGATTTCAAGAGTTTATGAATGCTATGAAATCTCGAATACTTGGAGAGCAGATCAGCGAGTTTAGAAAGGCCTTTAGTGTATTATGGAAGAGAAGATTGGTTTATATAAGGTTGTGAATTTCTACACAGCCTTTTTCTTTACATATATATTTTTAAGTATTAATAGGTCTAATACAATGTGTAGGATAGATGTAGGTGACAACTTATGGAAAAAATAAATTTTAATGACAAATCTGTACAAGCTTGCTTCTTAGAACTTGCTTCTGAACTATCGCAGATTATTATTGATTATTTGAATACCAAATATCATGAAGGTGTTGTTTTTCGAGAAAAGAGTCCTGGGAATATAGTTAGCAAGGTGGATATAGAAATTGAGCAAATAATATTCGAGTATCTTCAGCAATCTCCGCATTTAGCAGGTTGTGGTTTTTATGGAGAGGAGGGGGCTAATAATCGTGATCTGGCTGCTTCTTATGCCGCTGTGGTTGACGGGCTTGATGGTACGAGTAACTTTGCTCGTAAAATACCAATTTTTGCTAGTTCGGTTGCTTTACTTCACGATAATGAAGTGGTTTTTGGTTTGCTTGTAGATCCCATTAACCGTGAGTATTGGGTAGCCATGCACGGACAAGGTGTTTGGCGAAATAATATTCCTTACACAAGAGAGGCCACTGCGGATGCGGACCAATATGTAATTCACTCGTTTGGCCGAGGAAATGGAGATCTGAAGCATGACTACCAATTGGCTTTGCAAAATGGTGATACTAATGTGCAAAGAAACTTCTCCGAATGGTGTCCAGTTGCCCATTTTTTATTGTTCCTGCGAGGATATAGTAATTTGATTATTATGTATGAGCATCCTATCCACGACGCTGCGGCAGGGATATTGCTTTGCCACGAACTTGGATACACACTTACATCTTTAGGTATAACTCTTGATCATCGCCAAAGATACGATCCAATTACTGGATACATTAGCGCTATGAAAAACAAAACCAATAAAATCATCCGACGTAACACTTTTTCTCAGGTTTATAGTAAATTGCGAGAATAGCCGTAACTTAGTGATATAAAATAAAAAAGTGTCTTTTATGGGGACACTTATTTTTTGGTTGGTAGTCCAGACTACCGGATACAGGTTTCTCGAATATATTTTGCGTTTACCCAGCCGGTTTTATGGTTTTTTTTGACTCGGACGTAAGCCCAGTGACCGGTTTTGTCCCAGTGGATGAGTACAAGTTTATCGTACTTGTAGAGGTCGCCAATATCATTGTTGTGAGTTATCTCTGGGCTACTTCTTATATTGAGTGTTCCGGCATTGATACATACCTCTAAGACATGAGCTTGGGCTGGTTTTGGTTTGAAAACAGGTATTAGCAAAAATACCATTAATATAGTATTAATCCATTTTAGTTTGGAGTTGAACATTGTTTTATTCGAACATTTGCAAGTACTCTACAAGTTTTACTAAAATTACGAATTTTGTCGACGGGTAAAGCAAATTTGCATATTTTTGAGTTGTGTAGAATACTTGGTTTAATATGGCCGAATCTACTAATAATAGTATAACTCAATGGTATGGTTTTTATCCGAGTAATCCTTTTTGGGTTGTCGAAAAGCCAGAACTTAGCCAGAACCTGTTAGCACTATCAGACAAAATGAGTCAAATCATTATTCGCAAAGACACAAGCTTTGGTAAGTTGCAGGTGGCTAGGGATGGGATGGTGCTGTGTAATTTTAGATTCCAATTATCTGCACAGGATATTCTGGAGTATCTCAATGGAGTCAATATTTTGCTGGCTTCGCGAGCTAGTGAGAACTTTTTCAAACCTTTTATTGATTTGCAGGAAGTTACGCTGCAAGATGTTGTGTATCACGAGTATAAGGGCGAACAAATTGCGAAGTTTGATATTGAGACAGTTGGAGAGCTGGTAAAACATCGATATCTTGCACGTTTTTTGAGTAGCTTTCTTAATGTCAAATCAGCGAGTGTGGACACTACACCTGGGTCATTTTGGCATAAGTTGTTTGCACATAGCATAGTTACTGACAAAAGAATATCATCGCGTACAGATCGTGTTATGCCGGAGTCCGTCTTTGATCTAGTTGCTAGCGACTTGAACTCAGGGGCAAAAGATTTTACGATTGTGCAGCTTTTGTCGGCGCTTAACAAATCTATGGAGCAATATACTCAGGCAAATTATGATATGTCACTTATTTATAGCTGGTTTGTGATCGAAGCCTACCTCTTTAAGCTTTATGAGAAAGCAAAACCTGGTGAAAATACGGAGGAAATGTCCTCTTCTGATGCTATTCGAAGACTTAAAGAATTCAAAGCAATCCCATATCAAATAGGAAACGACTTGCACACTATTCGGATTGCCCGTAACTCAATTGTACATAACAAATTTGATTCCAAAGCTCAACCCGAACACGCAGCCATGGCAATAGAGGCAATTAAAGAGTTTATCAAGAGGGATACTGGTTTGAATTTGTCAGTAAACGCCTAAAAAAAAACGCCTAAAATAAATGACGTTATTAACAAAATAATATATACCTGCTATGATTGATATTCCTTAGGGATAGGAATTGAGAACTCATATGGTTCCAGTGTTGTTGGTTCAAAGATAGAATTAAAGCAAGGATATTTCTTACATATTATATGGAGCCCATAAGAATATAACCACGAAAGTTGTGATATTCGAGATCTATTAGCAAGTACTTTTTGTTGATGGAGGAATCTCTGATAGATGCCGTCTTCTTCTCTTTGTATATTGTTTTGATTTCGGTTTGTTCTAGATCGATCTAACTCCCCAAAATTACCCCAATCTTTCCAGCTATCGTTATCTTTAATAGATTCACATTTATATATCCTTTGTACATGGCGTCGCGGGTTTGTGTGTACTGTAGCAGGTACTTCAATATACTGCACTTTACCCATGCGTTGTATAAGCTGAGCTGTTTCGCAAATAATCATTTTAGTTATGGGGAATCCGCCGCAAAGTATATAGGTATGCAGGCTATAAGCACTCGTCCGATCAGATGAGGTGTAATATTGCCAGCGATTAGGAGGTCTTTTAGTAAAGACGGCTTTTGTGGCTGACTGATTAAGATTTATATAGTAGTAATCTCGAAGGTTCTTGTACACTTGCTGTAATTGAATATAGGTATCTAAACCTTGATTGCCAGATGAGTAATAGTTATGACGAGTGCGATAGATATAGTTGTTTGTGAAATCACTCTTATATGAATCGTGAACTATTCTAATTTTTTTGATATATTGATCGCAAATTTCATGGGTATCTATATCTCCTTGGATAATGGCAATATCGTAGGGGTCTCGGTATAGATATATGCAGATTTGGATTACAAAATCTACTAGTATTCTGCGAACAGCTGCCATACAAAACCGACTTAACTCTAAGTTACTCCAGGTGTGCTCAAACCATATCAACTTGGGACATATATTAGCATGCTTATCCAAAATTTCTCTTAGAGGCTTACAGTTGTTATTCTTTTCGCCGTTTAAGAAGCATATTATTGCTGTGTTTTTTCTAAGTAGCTTGTGGTTTGTAAAAGCCTCAAGGCCTCGATTAACCACATCAGGATTCTCTAGGTTGAAAATAGGTATGAGAATAAAGTTGTTGGTTTGATAGTTTATCTTTTTTATTATCTCTTGCTTAGCCAGTCTAGCAGCCGACGATCCTATTGTGCTATAGATTCTTTCTACTGAATCCATACTCAGTAAATAATCTTCAATATTCATTTATTTTATTCCGTGTATCTTCTTACTGCGTATTACAGTTAATCATATTACAATCATATAGTCAAATAGAAAGCATTGACCTAGCTTGTATTAATTAGGTTACAAAATAATTGACATAAATGAGGCTCTCAAACTTAATACTTAAGGATCTATATTAGGGAGAGACATCTAGTGGTTTATAAAGTTGGCGACTCTTTAAGTCGTTTATATTATTGCTTTGTTGATATTCTTACTAACCATAATCAGGTTAAAAAATATGTAGTCACACTAGACATGGATATTCAGATCAATTCAAAAATTTGTGAGAGTGTTCCAGTTATAAATCAAACTTTATCGATACACAGCCCTGAGGTGCGATGTGAGAAAATTACAAAAAAATACCCGTTTAAAATTATCAAAAATATTTTTCCTTACGGCTACGATATTGTGACTTGTTATCAAACTATAGATCACCAAAGAAACAAAAGAATTCTTGAGTTTACCTTCTCAAGAAAACCTAATCCATTCTCTGGGAAGACAAAAATGTACAATGAGTTCAACAACTTGTTGAATAATACTCAATGGGATATCGTAAATATTTTTGATGCTCAAAATAGAATTATGTATATAGAATGTGTTCATTTTGATCTTATATAAATAAGCATTTTATATACGCTTATACAATGCCTGGTTATAATTAACCAGTTTTTTTACATTTCTCAGCAAATGGTCAAAAAGATTGCAAAAAGCTCTCAGAGAGCAATTATGGAGGCATTTTGAAATGCAAAGCCTAAAAATATTGACTTATTGTTGTAAATATGCTAGTAGAGCAGGGGTATCAGAACTATACATTAACTTACATGTGTATCAATATTCGCTCATCTTAAAAATATCGAGTGGATTAAAATCATAATTTACTTGATTTAAAGTTTTGCTATTAGTTGGTACGCAATTGGGTTGGTCTTTGAGGGTGTTATGAAGATACTGCATGGACATATCTAATACAAAATTCAAAAATATTATCATGTAAGGGTAATTAAAATTTCGAAGTTATTGTCGAAGATGGTGTAACCAGTTTACAAAGCGTTCAGTTTTTATATTATGATTTGAGTCCAGAGACTTTTTTATTTGCTTATAGTAACATTTGTTTGTCAAAGACATAGTGATTTGAATTGTAATATTTTTTTAGAATGGATTATTTTCTTAAAAGCTAATAAAAGCGAAGTCTGAACCAGGGTTGTGTTTTTTGATGTGCTGCTGTATACTAATATCTATGTATTACCAGGTGCTTGTTGATAAAAAACTTCCTACGCCCATATTGACATATTCATCCGAAATTAAGCTGGACCGTGGCTCTGTAGTGCGTGTTAAGTTGCGAGATAAATCTGTTTTAGGAGTTGTTTTGGAAACTGTTCAAGATCAAGAGTATCTGAAGTCTTTGTCTTCTATAAAATCGATAGAAGAGGTGACAGGCTTTGCTTTGGGAGAAAAACAGCTCATACTATTGGCTAATATAGCCAAAAACACCTTTAACTCGCCAAATGTTATATTTGAGTCACTAGTGCAGTCATTTGATATACTAGGTCAAAAAGATTGCAAAAAGCTCTCAGAGAGCAATTATGGAGGTCAAAATTTGAAAGTGATCGGTGAGTTAAATTCAAAACAACGAGAAGAGGTCTCTAAGCATTTTTTAGAAGACCAGAAGAGTTTAAATCCCTCAGGAATTGAGTTTATAATCGATTCAGAAACTATAGTTCGTATAAGAAATATTATACGAATAGGTATATATAGGTATCTATACAATGCATATATAAGTGAAGAACAAGCATATAACCAAG
>CALITC010000019.1 GCA_938041505.1 uncultured Patescibacteria group bacterium
GCTTCGCCGGTATACCAGTCTTGAACTTGGACAATCTTCGCCCGATCTATTCCAAGCACAACGTCTCCAATATCAATAGGGCCTTGCTTGACATCTAGAAGCTGAGTGTATTCTTTGACTTCTGGCGCCTTGATTTCTAACCTCACCTGACCCAGCTCCAGCTGCGGAGACTCAAAGCGGCCCAGATTATCAACTGCTATCAAATCGTCGTTAATTCGCACCTCAATCGAAGAGTAATCCACGTCATCTTCACCTGAGATTCGTACAACACCAGCAATAGTCCCAAAAACCTCTGCAGTCAATTGAGTCTCAAACTCCCCTCCAGTCCTAAGTTCCAAATTGGCTACGCCGGTTATAGAATTATAGCCTGGTGCCTCTACAGCAATTTCACTTTGCCCGTATTGCAAATTCTCAATCTTGTATCTACCTTCTTCATCGGTAATGGTCGTCTTGCCTTGTGTTGTAACAATAGCATCGACAATCGGCAGATTAGCCTCATCAACCACCAACCCCACCAGCGGTGTTTTTGTCCATACTTGAGATACCCACAAACCAGAAAAGATTAGTCCCTGAACCACAGCCACCGCCAGCACAACCGCAAAACCTTTAAGCCAAGATCTAGACTTTTTTGGCGATCCCTTAACAGGAACCAAAGACTTATTCAGCGGCGGGTATGTTGTGCGATTATCTGCCATATTCTATATTTCCTCGTGTTTTTAATTACTCCTGATCACCATCTCCAGACTGTAAATCCTTGATGTTCTGCTCAAGTTGAGCAAGGTACGAATCGATCTGAGTCGTATCAAAGCCAGCAGGAATTGGCTCACCGTTAAACTCAGTTGCCCCTCTCTCAACAGCGTCTTTCAAATCAGAAGCTTCTTGTTTGAGATCGGTCAAAATCTGAATCTTACCCGAGTTATCAGCTTGCTCAAACTCTAACGCTCTTCTCTGATTCTCTGCTTGAGCTTCAAGTTGCTGTTGAGCTTGATCTCGTTGAGATGGTGGAAGGTCTAAATCCTGCAATGGAGTAACTTCCATTCGCTCAGTATCTGGACTATCTAAGTACAAATCATTCTCTTGAGCTAAGTCTTTTGCTTTATCTAGATCTCCAGTAACAATTACTCTGAACGACTTCATTACCTTATATTTGAGAAAGCCATCATGCTTAAGGTAATTAACCTCCACCAACTGCTGATCTGGACTGTTTGGATTGCTATACACGAGCGAGTAAACCGGTCTTCGCACATCGTAGTGAGTAAGCACCACTTCAGGATCTATCGACTGTTCTTGCAAAGTTGCATACAGTTGCTCTCCACGTCTGTAGTCATTGCCTTCAAAATATTCTAAAACTGTTTCTTTGGCCTCTTGATGGTAGAGATAAACAGCCCCGAATCCAATCCCGGCAATAATAATCGAGGCCAGTAAAAACAAAAGTGAAGTCCCAAACCAGCCCCAAGACCCACCTTTACGCTTACGGTTCATATCATCTTTGACAGACTGAAAATCTTTTTTGAATTTACTATTCTTAACCTCTTCTTTGAGCGAAGGCTTGTGCTTAATGATAGATTGTTTTCCAGAATCAGCCTTACTTGCCGTCTTTTTGGCGATTTTTTTCTCGACTTTTTTAGTCTTCTTAATAGGTGTCTTAGCTGCTTTATCAGTCTTCGATGTAGCCATATAAATAAGATGGTAGTGGATGAGTGCAGTTAGGTCAAGTGAGAGTGCAAAATCCTGATTCAAGAGGTAAAGAGCGACTCTTGACAATTAGAAAAAATTAAACTTCTATCCTAGAGGATAGATACGAATGTAAATCTACAATTAGAGGAGAAAAAGTTTGCAAAAACTTACCAAAACTATCTCGCAGTACCACCTCGCCACCCTTCAATGCGACTCATGTAGTGAAGAAGTTAATGTTCAGTGGTTGGAAAACAAAATCGCAAAGATTACTAAATTTACTTTAAAAGAGTTGAAACCCAACGGCCCTCAAGTAAATATTGCCAATCTTGTTGATAACCTCCATCAAGCGTTAACCAATTTCTGTGACGAAGTAGACTGTAAGCTTAAAAAGCTTATCGAGCAAAAAGGTTATTCTCATTTTAGAGAAACCATTGAGCTCCTAGCAGTAATTCAAAAAGATCTAGCTGAGTACAGCGATATCGGTGCCAAAGAAATAATTTGGTCAAAAGAATTATTCAATGGCTTACAAGAAAGTCCTACGTATTTTCTTAGTTGGTTAATTCATCGCCAAGAGATATCAAAAATATACAAAAGTGTAAACATTTTGATTCTCGATGCCTTTGGTGATTCTCATGCTTTCTATAATTTTGTAGTTTCAAAAGAAACCCAGGATAATTGTCCTGCAATCAAACTTATTGGCTGCGTTGCAATTCCTCCTGATAAAAAAATAGAAATTATCGACTCGGTAAAAACCCAAGCTGAGAGACTCCTCAATAAAAGGATAATGATCAAAGGTAGCACTAAATATGTGTATAGAGTGTTACGTAAGCTCTATTTAAATACAGAACGACGCGGTTTAAACGCTCGACCCACTGTTAGTTGTTTAGAATTATTAAATTTCTACTCACTCTCGCCAGTTGAGACCTACAACGCACTCAGTCAGGCATGGAAAGTAAATGAAGTAAAATTCAAACACGTTCCTCGAGTTAGTGCAAAAAACCTTTCACTAGTCCAAAAAAAGCTAATTCTTCTAGAAGCATTAAAAGTGCTTTTTGAAATTAGATCCCCTGGACAACCATTTGAAATGCCCTTGCTTAATAACGTGGACGAAGGTCATGCGTTGCTAAGTAAAACATATTCTAGAGGCTTGTATCAAGAAAAAATAAAATGCAAGTCTGGCGGTATCTATTAAATCTACTCAAATAAATATTTGAAGCTCCTTAAAACAGAGCTTCTTTTTTTTAAAAATTAGTTATAGTTTACATTACATCAGTACCATCAGTTGTTTACAGTTATGGGAGTGTAAGAAAAATATAATTCTCGCCCATTTTTAACCTTTTCACCAATCTGCATCAACTCACTTACAGAGAAAGCCTCACATGTGAATGGTTCGATGACTTGTTGGTTATTAGTTGTTGGGCAGTCATTATTTTCTACAACAATTTCCTCAACACGATAAGTAGCCATACTGCTAGGAACTCCTGTATTTTAAATGAAATAACAAAATACTTAATGACTTTCTAGTTCTAGTCAAGTTTCCAAATTTCAAATCCGTACGCTTCAATTCCTTCTACGCTTCGATCACTAGACAATACAACCTTGCCGGTATCTTCCACAGTACGCTCAGCAGCACTAAAATTAAGGGAAACCAAATATACTTCTCCATCAGCAATACGCCTATATTGCAAAAAATCTCCCTCATCAATAATAATTTCCAAGTCGCCTTTATGTAAAGCAGGTGTGCCATTGCGCAGTTGAATCAGCTCTTTGTAGAATTCTAGCATCGAAGCCTGATCTTCTTGCTGGGCTGCAGCATTAATTTCTTTATATGTCTCATGCACCGGTAACCATGGAGATCCCAGACTAAATCCGGCATGTTTACTATCGTCCCAAATCATCGGAGTCCGGCACCCATCTCGAGTTGGAACAGTGTAGTTATTACGAATCGACCACGGATCTTGGATCTGCTCATCGGTCAAGCCCTTGTACTCAGGCATTCCCAGCTCTTCACCATAATACACAAACGGTGTCCCGCGCACCGTCATCAAGAACACAGCAAGTAGCTTCCCTCGATTACCCCACGGACACGCATCCTGATCAGGAATTACCCGAGATATAGCCCGAATCTGATCGTGAGATGATAAGGCGTAGCTTGGCCAGCTACAATATTGCAAGCTCTCCCAAGCCTTCAAAGTTTTACCAAAGCGGCCGCCCGAGAGCTCTCCATATAACAAATCAAAGTTGAACACCAAGTCCAAACGCCTGTTGCAGCTGCCATAGTATTTCTTCCAAGCATGCTCGTCTTTTCCTTCTCTACCAACCTCTCCTAGAATAAGCCTGTTAGGATACTCATCCGTCACTTCTCGTAAATCATCAAGGAGTGAGTAATTGAGATAATGATCATAGTTATATACTCGGCGCTGGCCAGCAACGGAGTGACTCGACAGATCGGAACCTTCTTTTAATTCTGGATTGTTGCGCCAAGCTGCATCTTCGTAATAAGTATTGACAGCGTCCAATCTAAAACCATCCACACCCATCTCCATATAATGTCGAAAAATTTTCTTGATCTCTTCCACCACTTCTGGATTACGCAAATTTAAATCCGGTTGCTCACTCAAAAACGCATGATAATAATACTCTCCTGTAAACGGACACTTTTCCCAGGCGCTCCCACCAAAAATACTTTCCCAATTATTTGGCTTATCCCGCCACACATACCAATCGCGCTTAGGGTTATCTTTGCTCGACCGCGCTTCGGTAAACCATGGGTGTTGATCAGAAGTATGATTAAGCACCATATCCAAAATAATTTTCAAACCCCGCTTGTGAGCTTCGGTAATCAGCAGTAGCAAGTCTGTATTATTCCCAAATAACGGATCGACCATATAATAATCACTTATATCGTAGCCAAAATCCACCATCGGTGAAGCAAAAAACGGATTTAGCCAAATCGCACTTACTCCAAGGCTTGCTATATAATCAAGTTTCTCAATCACCCCTTGCAGATCACCCACACCATTTCCAGTTGTATCCTTATACGACCGAGGGTATATTTGATAGACCACCCCATGCTTCCACCACACAAATTCTTGTTCTAACATATACATATAAGTATATTCGTATTTTTGCATAAGGTAAAGAAAAATCCCTCTATTTTTGTTTCAAAGTAGAGGGTAAAGTAAAATTTAAATACGACCAAATCATCCGCACGGTGTAATGTCTTCCCAAGACTGATCCTGATCACAGTTTGGATCCTCATGCATTGTTAACTCAGCGTGTTTGCAGGTAAAGTATTGTTGTAATAAAGAAACAATTTTGGTTTGAGCTTTGTGAAATTTTGCTTCAAAATCATCCTGTTCTTCGGTTGATGAGAAATAGTGATTAGAGGGTGTGAACAAACTAAGCCTCTTCCAATACCCCATTAACACTTCTTCTTTAACAGAAGGATATAAATACAAAACACCAAGATGTTGCTCTTGCTCACTTACAGTATAATTTTGAAGACTCTGTACTTCTGCAATCAAGCTCCTGAAACGATTAATATAATCAACATAAAGAGATTTGTTATATTGATAACGCTGCTCATAAAATACTTTAATCAATTCGAGTATCTGTACCCGATCCTCTAGAATAGCCATTTGTCCATATCTCAGATTTAAAATCTGAAAGTCTTTTTGGCACTGCAAATCTGCGCCTATCACAGACAACCATTTCATCGCTTGTTGTTGAATATTTGTACGACAGTCATCTTGTTTGCTGTAATAATCTTCCTTATTTGTTGCTTGAACGTATGCCATTACACTCCTCTTTTTGGATGATGAAAGCTCATATCCCAAGCTCTTCGAGAAATTAAGAAACTGTGTTACAACATCAATCAACAATGACTGGTTCTTTGTGCAGTCTAATTCCAAATAGTCGCCAATAATTGGCAATGCAGATGTCATTGTCTTTTGCCAATCGATACCAAGTTTGAATGCACCTGGTTTAGACTTAATTTGACTCATTAACTTCTACCTCTTATCTTAGATATTCTACTAAATATAAACACAAATAAATACTATCGTCAACAGCTATTTGAACCTGTCTAGTTATTATTTCCTATATCTATCTATACTTATAGATACTAGAGTGGAGAGCAATACTTCACCTTAGATGTTCTAGTTGAGTTTTTTTCTTTTCTGGAATAGTAGCCCATGGCTACTATGGAAGAAAAAAATGAGAGTCAAGTAGAAGATAAGTATGGAGAGGTATAGGAAAACACAGTGTATAAAAACTAGACAGGTTCTTTATCAAACAAAAAACCCTCTACTACGTTCAGTAATAGAGAGTCATATAACGACATTGAGGGAGATAGCTAACTATTCTTCTTCATCACCATGTGCAAGTAGTGTATATTCTTCATCAACCTGCTGATAGTGAGCAAGAGGTATCAATTCCTCATTTGCCTCAACATTTTTACCAGCAAAAAACTGCATCCCCATCGAAGACAATGCGGCCATAGCTTTATAGTACCTAGTTTGAAAAATTACATACCCATCTCTATCTGTAAAATACTCACGCTGTATCTCAAAAGCAGTAAGTTGGAGATACCATGGCATAATTTTTTCTAAAGTAATACTGAAAGAGTTGTTCACGTTGAAAGAGCTCCAAAAATCGTTAATCTCTGTCATGCTAATTGCACGCTCTGCAAGAGTATTAACCAGATCAGTACCAGGAAATTTCAAAATATCGTCAATAACTCTATTGATCGCCTCAAGAGGTGTCTCTGTCTCATCTTCGATTTGAGTGTCATCAGCGATGCCTGTATCAACAGCAACATTATTAATACTATAACGCTTACAATAATAAACCTTAAGAAGCATGAGTAAATATTCCTGTGTCGAAGAAATTCCTTCTTCTGAGCAACTTAAAGTACTGGGAATAGCATCCTCAGAAATATCAAGAATATCATTTACAACCGCCAACCAATGTGTAAGCTGTGTGTGTATCGAACTTTTTGCACCCTGTTTTGCAAAAAAGTCGGCACAATTACTCGATACCAAAAAGGTTAAGTATCCTCTTCTTTTTGCTGGAGATAATTCATGTCCACGGTCTTCGCATAGCGCAAAAAAGCCAGAAAGAATCTTTGCAACTTCATCACAATCACCATTCTCAAATTCTAAATACTTTGCAATTCTTTGACTAGAGTCCTGAACATAATCTCTCCAGTTAATATTCTTATTAAATGTGGTCTTCATTAATTTATCTATCCTTAAATTCGAATGTATTCACCATTAACATAACCATAAAAAATCACTATGGTCAAATAAAAACGCGCGCCCCGCCCCAGGGGACAGGGTTTTGTGCTTTTTCGCTAATTACAAACAGGACAATTAGACACCATCAACCAGGGTAACTGAGCACAGAGTTATTAGAACTTTACAGAAAATATTTTTTATAGAACCATACCTATACCTAAATCACACTTATGAATACAACGTGGCAAAACCGATATTTTGATTGGATCTACAAAACCCTTGACACAAGATCAAAAATAAAAATCTACAATGTAGACTTTACAAAACCCTGGTATCACTTAGCTCTCGAAAAAAAGTGGACTTATGCCATAACTATAGCCTCAGAAGCTATCCAGGCAAGCTTTGAGAACTTAATTCCCATCTTACTCACTTTGGCCTTTACTGCCAGTAAATTTGAATATGTACTTTACCTTGGGGGAGCTTACGCAGCTTTACAAATACTAAATATTGTTGTGCTCCATATATACTCCATTGCAACCAACTCTTTAGGTAGTAGTTATTTTCGAAATTGCTATGAATTCTTTTTAACTGTAGATCCTATCTTTCACTCAACCAAATCCAGTGGAAAAATTATCTCCAAAATATCTGGCACTTGGGGGGATTTTATGGGAATCGCAGATTCTGTTACCTTTAACATCATACCTGCTATTGTATCGTTTGCTACGTCAACAATTGCCCTTACGACTGTTGATACCAGCTTAGCAGCATACACTGTCCCTGCCTTCTTCTTAATAACTGGAATTAATGGTTTTGGATACTACTACAACTCCAAAATTTTCAAGAAAAAAATCATCAAATCTCGTGAAGAATCCAACGCCACAGCCACCGAAAACCTCATTCAGAACAATCTAGTTAGAGCTACTTTTGCAACTGAAGATCAGCTGAGCAAATATCAACGCCAGCTAACTAAGCTCTTCTCCCTCTACAGCACTTCTAATACCAGTAGTAGATTTGTAGCAACAACCACAAGACTATTGGTCATCGGCAGTGTGGTGCTTATCGGATCACTCTTATTCCTTAAGACATCCAATGGAACACTTGAATCTGATCTCGCTGGCTCGCTATTAATTACATATTATTTTGGCTCAAGAAGTATTCTCAGAATTGGAAGGGTTTTCCATAAGACAATTGACTCCTACCAAGGTCTTAACGATATGTGGGAGTATATCCGCAATTTTGGCAAACAAACCTATCCGGTAATCTCTAGCGATAACAAAAAATAACCTATCTTTATGCAACACTCTATCGAACTTCACAATGTTTCTTATAACTATTTTGGCAAAACCAAAGTCTTCCACAAGCATAATTTGTTCCTCGCTAATGACCCACAATCAAAACGTAACTTATACGGTATTATTGGGCCGTCAGGTACGGGAAAAACCACTCTGATCTCTATCTTAGGCGGCCAACTTAATCCAGACGAAGGGCGAGTCTTAATTGATGGTCAAGATATATATAAAACAGACGACAAAGGGCGGCGTGAGCTTATTGCCATCCAAATGCAAACTTCTAGCTCATTACGAGGCGAACTCCGATACAATCTTCACTTTGGGCTTCCCCACCAGTTCTGCAAAAAGAATTACAACGATAAGTATTTGCAAAAACTGCTTATCAACGTCGGCTTATGGTATCTATTCAAAGATAAAGAAGGTTTAGAAACCTTGATCGGCGAAGGCGGTGTTAATTTATCAGGAGGTCAAAGACAAAGACTCAATTTTGCCGGACTTTATCTACGTGCAAAATTTTACCAACCCTCTCTACTTCTTATCGACGAACCAACCAGCTCGCTAGACGAAATCAGTGAGCAAGCCATCACCAAAATGATCCTTGAGCTTGCCAAAGATTCGATGACCCTCGTTGTCGCACACCGCCTCAAAACCTTAGACGAAGCTGTGGCAATTCTAGACTCTTCCCTCTTCAAAAAAGACAAGAATTTAGAGTTCTACACCAAAGCTCAGCTCAAAAAACATTCCAAATATTATCAAGAACTACTCTCTGGAAAAGCTGTCTTGGAAGCCTAAAAACAATTTATAATAATAGAAAAAATTTAAACCACAAAATAACCCCCATACGGGGGATTATCAACATTTATGACTAAATAATTGTTTGGTATTATCGAATTTGAGCATCTATGAATGGTAAATCTCCAATGTTCAGGTCAAGATCAATGCTCTGCCCAGGAGTTGCGTTCTCAGGAACGTCATCTACTAAGAACTTGATTTGAGATGGAGAATCTCCGGTAGGATCAACCCCATCAATATCTGGCTCTAATGTAATCACAATCTTACTTGAGCCGTTAGCTAAGTCGATCGGAGCTTCAAGGTCATTAGGCAGGTTTTGCAAGAAGTCTTCACCTGGGAATGGTGGAACGTTCTCAGAAGCGTTGAATCCCGCAAACTGATCTGGTGCATCTGCGTTATTGAACCGGCCAGTTGTTAGGGGATTGCCATCAAAGACAGCCCAACCTTCGTACACCCAATTCACGCCATCCAAGCTAACCAGGTCCAAACTCGGCTGTAGTGGATTGCCTGGCTCTATAAACCAAACGCCTGAGGTATCGTTGCCTTCTGGATCGTCTGAAGGAGTGGTCAGAACATACGTTCCATCAACATTTGTAAGGTCTAGCGCTTGGAAAGTAAGCCGACCATCAGTTTTATCACTTGAGGACTCTGCTATGACTATGCCAGACGGAATATCGTCAGTGTCGCCTTCTGGTTCGATTGTAATAACCAGCTTATCCACTTGAGTGCCACCTGGCACCTCAAATCGATTAGGACTAATTCTATTACCATTAACGTCAACGTAACGGCCTCTATCATTGAAGTTAAATTTTCCGAAACTTATCTTCTCCTCTCCTGAAATCACCCAACCTTCGTAATGCCCTTCTTGGAGTTGTTCGAGGTTAGTATTTCCAAGTCTAATCCGCACAGGTCTGTTGTTGCGCCTAGCTTCTTGTCGCTCACGCTGATTTCTTAATCTTTCATATCGAGAGCGTAGTTCAGGATATCGAGCAAAAAATTCCTCCTTAAAGCTTGTAAAGTCATTCTGATTGTTTTGGTCAGAACCCTCTTGGGCAAAAGCGGGAAGCCCAGAAGTAACAGTGAGGGCCAAAGAGCTCAGAAGTAATGTCGATGTGATAATTTTTTTATAATTCATAGTATATTTTCAATGGTAATTAAATTTCTAAAAGAAACCCATAGGGGTATGGGTAGAGCTAAAAGAATTTTAAAAATTACGTCAAGTTTTTTTTGAGATGATGCTTATATCATACCCAATTAAGATAGGTAAAATCAGTCTTTATGAGTTTAGCTATAATGCTTGACAAAAGGATGTTAAATAGCTATGATTACAGAACAAAATTATGACTGATTCCAAAAAAACAACTGATTCTACCGTTGACTCTGTAAATGAAGTAATCAACAAGAATGCAAAAACCGTTGCAATACTTACCCACCTTGGATGTATTTTCTTCTTCATTCTTCCACCACTGATTGTATATTTAGTAAGCGAAGACAAAGATGTAAAAGAAAATGCCAAAGAAGCTCTTAACTTCGAAATTAGTATCGCAGTATATTCTTTCGTGGCAGGTATTCTTTCAGTAATACTAATCGGTATTCCTGCTCTAATAGCTATCGTATTAGCTAACTTAATCTTGCCAATCTTAGCCGCCATCGCAACTTCTGAAAACAAGAAGTACAAGTACCCTTTCATCTTTCGACTTATAAAATAAATAGTGGTACTAAAAAATATAAACCGAGCAAACGCTCGTTTTTTTTTACGCTTTCTATCCTTTGCGAGTATCGTGATACACCCTAGCATTTTCAAACTCGACCTGAAGCGGACCACCTTCAGTCTTGAAATACATTTTTACTCGATGCCCATCGTTAACGTTGAACTTTATTGTATCAAATTTTTTGTTCCGTTTATCTTTGAATTTCATTTTCCCATACTCATATCTCATCGGAGGAAGTTCTGGCGGATCAGTATGCATCGCTGAAGCAACGCTACTCATCTTATCCCTACACTTTTCTTCGTTTTCATTAATATAGGTAATTATCTTGTCAATTTTTTCATAATAGTGTTCTGAAATTTTCAAAGATTTCATATCTATTAATTCTTGTTTTGAGAGATAGCTTTCAAGTAAATAACCATTATTCAACTGCTCAACTGGTTTAACATCTTTCAAATAAGACCTATACTCAGGAGAAGTTTTAATCAAAGGTTCTTCCCGAGCAGGGTCTACTTTTTTGCTGGTTAAATCAATTGGTTTCAGCTTTTGCCAAGGCGTATTAAGGCGATCAAAAGCCTCCGCGTAATGGGCAATCAATTCTCGCTGCACCTCCTCGTATTCATTCTGTTGACCGGTATCAAAAAACTCCTCTGTCCCCCCTTCATAAATATCTATTTCATTCAGAATCCAGATATTCTTACTCATGTTTTCCAGGACTTTATCTAGGTTTTCTTGATACCCAACTGGTTTTTTGGCTGTTTCGATCCTAAAAGCAAACGAACCTTGATTGATAGTATCAACACCGATCATGCTCAATAATTTGCGATCATTTTCAGTTAATTTATAATCGCATTTTTCTACTACTTTTTCGAAAGTTTCCGCGCGGATACCTACTGAAATCTGACCTGGAACGTTAGTGTTTGACATCTTGACATCACTCTGATCCTCGTACTTAAGAGTGGGTATTAATTTTTTAGTAGCTTGGCTCGTAATCACATAGAAAATATCTTGAAAATACTTGAATAGCTGACCAAATGTTGTAAATTCTTGAGAATCAACTTCGAGAGGAATGGGAAGCTGCTTATCATGCGCTCCCGACATCTGCAGGAAAGAATGGGTGAGGATCGATAGAATATGAAACATCTCACCCGGTTCAGCTTCATCACCTCTATACTTGATAATGTTATTTTCTTGCAACTGGAAGCTTTGCAAAGACTTAAGGTTGCCAATCCTGCCAAAAAGACTCTGCATTTGTGTCTTCCGGTCAGAAGTAACAGTTGGGGATTTGAGTAATTTTGCTTTAATAAACATGTATAGACTGAGCATCTCATCAGGGCCAGTCAACTCATGACCTATGGTAACCCCTTCTTCTTGAGAGAGCCACTTAAGATCAGAAACCAATGGACCATACTTTTTGTTATAGTCGTGCTCATAGTGAGCCTCGATATAATCATGCAATCTATACATTGCATCTTTAATATCGGCTGAAGTAGATTCAAGATATTCAAAAAACTCCACCTTTTTCACTTCAGCTTGTTCTATTGTATTTTCCACACTGTCTGTACTTTTTTCTACCTGACCTCCATACCTAATATTCTCACCCATAAACCCATATTACTTCTTTTAATTAATAGTTACATCTAGATACGGCAAACCTGAAGTGTCAAGCGTAAGCGGCTGCAGAACATGATCTTGAACACCAGCAGGTATATCTGCCTGCAAGAACTTAATTTGGAAAGGTGTGGTTCCAGTAGGGTCTTGTCCATTGAGATAAGGCTCTAATGTCACAACAGCTTTACTGCTTCCATCACCCAAATCAATTGGCGGAATAAGTCCACCAGGGAGATTCTGCAAGAAATCCTCACCAGGGAGGTTTGGTATTCCGCCCGGACCATTATAGCCACCAAAATTATCTCCAGAAGCCGCATCTTTAAAAGTTCCAGTACTGATAGTGACACCTTGGTGCACAGCCCATCCTTCATAGATCCATTTTGCTTCTCCAAGATTTGGGATATTTAAGCTGGCTGAAGGTGGATTTCCAGGCTTAGCAAACCACAATCCAGAATTCTCAAACCCTTCAGGGTCGTTGGAAGGGGTGCCAGTAATATATTCACCAGAAACTGTACTTAGATCCAAAGCTTCAAACGTTAACCGTCCTTCAGTCGCTCCTTGAGCTACAATGATTCCAGACGAAGTTGAGTTAGTAGCGCCCTCCTCTTCAATAGACACGCGCAAGTCTTTAATCTCCACATCACCTTCCAATTCCACAGCTTCAAGTTCAGCGAGGGTTGAAAAACGAGTAATACTCTTCACTTCACCATTGACATTCCCCCATAATTCGTATCTTCCACTCGCAAGAGGCTCTAGATTGCTCTCACCAAAACTAATTGTTGTCACAGCAGCAGGCTCAGATTCAACCTCAGCCTCTGCCATCTCAGCGTCATCCATTTCGACAACCACATCTTCAGCATTGTTATCACCTGTTGATGTAGACACCATAGTATCTTCTGTACTAGAGCTATCAGAACCACTTAACATATTTACACCAATAACTGCTCCTGACGCAACTACCAAAGCTATCAGTAGCGCAATAATATTTTTCTTATTCATATACCATAAGTATACTCAATAAAATTTTTAGCGTCAAAAAAAACTCTCCCCTATATAAGATAGAGGAGGTTACGAGTACATCTTCATACAACGACAAACGTTTGCTTTTCTAAGAAAACCTTGCTTGCATTTTGATATTTTTTGTCTCGATCATAAAAATCAAGACTCATAGAAAGACTTGTACGATTTTCAAAAAGTCGCATTGACCAGACCCGATTTTCTAGCAAGTAGAAAAAAAGCTTCTCTGAATCTGCGTGAATATCTTTAGTAGGCGCCATGCGAGATAGTTTAAAATTAATTGAAGTGTATTCGAACTTACACCCCATTTGGTCTATTTTTTCTTTAATACGGCCCTCAGCTCCGACAATTGTAAAATCCGAAAGCGAATTCATCTCAATCCAAAAGTCACCTTGCTTGATCATTCGTGAACTTGACTTTTTTTTGCGCCTCGAATTTCGATTTTTACGCTCGATTCGCGCAGAGATATTCTCTTTTTTCTTAAACTCAAGCCATTCCGGTATTTTAAATACTCCATTAGCTATAT
>CALITC010000020.1 GCA_938041505.1 uncultured Patescibacteria group bacterium
CATATTTTCTAGGACGTTTAGACTTGACCTCAATATATTTTTTTATCTTAGTGTAGTGAGCTTCTGTAATATATTGGTGCATAACAACCCAAGACTATCCAGAAGCTTAATTTTCTGGAAGGATTAACTCAACAGGTTCAAGCAAGTTTTGACTAATTGGGTAGAGTTTGTTCTACTTCCAGCATATGCACGTAATGACTCGGCGAAGCACACGCCTGCAAATCCTAATCACCCTTGCCCTAGCTCTCTTATTGGGAATCGGAACTATATTCAAGGTACCCTTGACTCAGCACTTAATCGCGCCGCTTATCGGCATGACTGTCTTTATTTTTGTAAAAATCTGTTTCCACAAGCATCTCCCAGTAATCGCCATTGCAATCATTGCATTCCTATCAATCCTGCTCATTGATGGAGTATTCCCGAATCTCCAGAATGGAGAGGGATTATTCGCTTTCTCGATGGAAGAATTCTCAGGTATCCTAATGCTCACTCTTATCGATACTACAGTTGAGGAAGTTGTAGAATACGAGACTGAGCACTTAGCCAAAAAATAGCCTTCAAAGTAATAATTTGAAGACTTACGAATACAGGCCACACTCGCAACACTTATTCAAAATAAAAGATCGAAGAATCAACTAGTCCAATAAGCTGCACTAGCACAAACCTATCATGGTATTTTTCTATCTCTGATAAGCCATGCGGCGTAGCTTGAGCAAAATTATCCATAAACTCAGCCGTAACCTCAGTATGATCAGAACTAGACAGCCAATCAATCTTCTCATCAGTAACAAAACCTAAGAAAGCCTGATCCTTGATCCTCTCTGCAATAGGTCGCCCGATAAACCTATCGTTTCCAGTGATGCCGACAGGAAGCTGTGGACAGAAAGCAAAATAACTCTCGCTCAACTTCCCTGGGAAGGTTACTTGACCATAAACTGAATTTTCCGTGAAGCTAGCCAGTGAACACTCCAGATATTCGTCGGAATCCTTATCTGGAGATAGTAATACTTGATAATAATCATGCCGCTCTAAGGGAATAGGTTCTACATACGTTCCGTTAACATCAAAACCAACCAATGAATCATGTATATCTTGCGAAAAAGGGTCAATACTTAATTGGGGTTTGTACTTTAGCGGTAAAAAGCCACCAATGTACGGCACCTCAAAATACTCAATCTTAAGATCTACCTCATGATAATTGGCGAAAATTGTATTTTTAGTTTCCCCAAAATCTAATAAATCCTTTCGAATATCAGTACGCTCGGTGCAGCCAACTACTCCAATAAGGAATAACGGCAATATATATTTCCAGTATCTCAAATTCTTAACCTATTTTATTCTAACTACTCGCTACTTAAAACCAAAAACCACGAAATTGTCAATTTTGAAGCCTAAATAAAAAATAATTATTCAACCCATTTTCGGCAGCGCTCGGCTCCGGCAAATATTCGACAGCGAACCCATATTGACCACCAACCTCTACAACCTCCTCAATACTCCAGTGATGCGAATAGCGTTCTCCATACTGCCCCTTTGTCCAATCTAAAATATTATCAGCACCAGGCATGTCATGAGACTTCTCCTCTACCACCTTTTTGGCTAAGCGAGGTTGATCTAGGTACTGCCAGGTTGTCACAAGTCCAATTGTGTCTGGAGTAAAGACCTGCAACAACTCACCAAAAAAATGATCTCGCATATCAGTGGGTAAATGATGAATAAGCCCAAAAGTGCAAACGAAATCGGCCTGACCACCCACACCCCACGGTTTTTGGAATAGGTCTTTTTGTAAAATCTTTTGACTTCGTATAACTTTTATCGGTTGGCTTTGCATAAGCTCCACATAAAAATCAGTATAGTCAACTGCTGTATAATCCACTCGCTTACCGAACTCCCGCCCAAGGTAGTGGCCAAACCTGCCACTTCCCGCGCCCAAATCCAAAACAGAAAAATCTGAGTTGGTAGGAAAATATTTCAAAATATGCGACCACCCTCGCCACTCATAATTCTCACTGTTATTCCAGTATTGAGCACAAGTTTCATAAAAATTTTTGGTAAGGTTGTTAAGTTCATCTGCAGTCTTGGGCATTTGCTTAAGTCAAGCACATTTATCAAGTTCTGTAAAAAACCCACTGTTATATAATACAGTGGGTCGTGAGTCTCTATTCTAACAGAATGACTCTTATAGAGCTGCTTCACGTTGCTCAAACCAAGAATTCATTTCTTGAAGCGTTGATTCATTTTTGGCTCTTAGGACGGGAATTTTTTCAGGTTGAGACATAAAGCGGCACAGCTCTGCATATACTTCGTAAGTATTTCTCAAAATCAGAATTGCTCGCTGCAATTTCTTATTTTCAGGTATAAACTGAGTAGAAAAGTTAAAAGTCTCAACGAGTACAGCATAACTTTGATCTGAACTCTCCTTAAGAAGGTCTGTAAAAGCTTTGAAGCCGTCAAAATCACATCTAATATAGAGAATGAATGGGGTGTATTCCAAACCCAATATACGTAAACTATCGTTCTGGTTAGTGATTTTTTCGTAGCTATCAATGTACGCTTGAATATGCCGTTTCGTTTGGCCGTCGTATTTCAAAGATGGGTTATAACCTTGCAGTAATTCTAGATATACGGAATGAATCACCCTTTCCAACGAAAGACCTTGAACTGGAGACTTGGATGATTCCAGAATCTGACTATAGAGAGCTTTTCGTTGTTCCACGCTCAATCGGACATACATTGGCAGATATTTTGCACCATACCAGTCCAGATAATCTTCTACTATCGCAGTTTGCCGAACACCTGCATTTGCTGCTAATTCATCATATCTTAGCTTCGCATAATTACATTGTTTTTCTAGCAAAGATTTGGTTTGGTTTTTGTCATTTATATTCGAATTGGTATTCATGATTGTTCTGAAAAGATCAATGAGTACACTTGCATAATACACCCATAAATTACATTTCGTCTACAAAAAATTACAAAATAAATTGCTCAGAATAATAAATTCCAAGCATGAACACTCATTACAAATCACCAAAGGCTTCTTTTAGGGTTTTGAGTTCTAATTCTTGATCCGCACGCCGACTAGGAATCTCTTTGTGAAAATGAAAAAGATCCAACATATAGATAGCGATACTGTGATTGTTTTGTAGTATTTTGACTTGTTTCACCAAATTATCTGGTTGATCCAATACCCAAGAGTTATATTTATTGACCGCAGAAAACCAACTTGCGTTATCTTCCTTAATCGAAACTCTAAATAACTCAAAGCCAGCAAAGTCACATGTCCAATAGAGTAAATTTGGGGGGCATTTGATATCTCCAATGCTCAGCTCCCATTGGCAATCATATAGAGCAGGATCCAATAATCTGTAATTTTCAATATGACGAGCTACCTGTTCATTATAAATCAAGCCAGGGTTGGAATACTGAAGCTTATCGAATTGTATACAGTCCTTGACAGATTGTAAGGTAATCCCAGGCAACACCTCACCTTTACCAAAATCGTGAGCATACTTCTCCAAGGCTTCCCAAAGTAAGTATTTATCTCTAGCTGGTAAGTATACACCACTAACCCAGCTCATATACTCTTCAATATATTTCGTTATTCTTTCATCTCTACTGTATGCCTCAGTTAATTGATCGCCTAATTTGGCGTTTTCATTTTGAAGATCCGCTTTGTGATCTTGCAACCATGAAAGACTGGTTTCCTTGCTTTGCATTTATTTCTCCTTCCAAAATCAACTGATAGCAGAGAAGCAGATTTATCGACTCTTGTCCAATACAGAGCAATATATAATTGACATTCGCAACCAATTATCTCATACTATCAGGCGTGTCCACCATTGATAGAGCTCAACATGCAGTCGAAAACTTCTCCATATTTTTTCAAGGAGGTGTGCGCCGTAAGATACTATTCTTCTTGGGTATTTGCATTCTCCTTCTAGCTCCATTTTATTACATCGGGCAATTCACTGCCGTTGGTGTGCGCCAATTATGGATCGACGATACACTCACCATCAATCCCAAAAATTTTACTTTCGAAACCCCAACTATCGGAGCTACAAAAAAAGCATTTTTAGCTAACGGCCAGCAAGATATGTACGTCGAAGTTGATAACAAAATCAACCGTACAATCGGGTTCTATCCTTATGAATACTCCGTGCAAATCCTTGATCGAGAAGGTAGTCTAATCAAAGAAGAACAGCGCAAAGAGTACATTCTACCTGAAGACATCAAACTCATAGCCATTCGCGACGAGTCAGGCCGCGGTGAAACCCTAAACGTTCTCGAAAAATCAGGCACAACTCCGATTAATTTCAATGCGGCAGCCAACCCGCTCCAAAGAACTCCAGATGTAGAAGTCACCAACCAATCAGTCGAGGAAATAAGCGGAGATAGATACCAGATCAAAGCCTTGCTAAACAACCGTGACAAACAACGCATTGAAAGAATCGACATCACTTACTTCATCCGCAATCGCCGCCAAGAGGTGATCGGTGTGGGTACAGGATCGTTCAACGGTTTCACTTCCGGCTCTAATAGAAGCTTCGAAGCCATTCATCCTAAAAGCGTCGATGACGAAGCAGCTCTAGTAGAAATCAGATGGTCAGTCAATTATTTAGACGAGAATTCGCTTCAGTTTAACTAAAAAACCTCCCTCTGTTATCGAAAACAGAGGGTTGTGAATACATAATTTATTACACCACAGGATACTCATAGAATAACCGTGCATGCGAAATAGGTAACTCACCTTGTAGAGGAAAAGTTTCATAGTATCCTCGCAGGAAATCAGCTTCAAAACTATTCATACATTCATTCACCTTGTAATTACGGGCTTGCAATTCTATGCTGTAGCCCAAATACCCTGCAATAGAATACAAACTTTGAGCAACGATACCCGCAAATTCTGCAGGTCTTCGCTCGTTCATTTGAACTGACAAGCATGGCAAAACTACCATCACGTCCATTCCAGAATCATATCGAGGCTTGGATGTAACTTCTATTTCCAATACCTGTTCCAAACCAATACCAAAAAATATTCTTTTATCTTTCTTCTCACACTCTGCATAAACCATTTTGGCAATCATTCGAGATAATTCATGCACATTGGTATCACTTACAATGTACGACAGTACTCCAAAATATATCATGAAGATATCTGTAAGGTAAGGCCTGGCTTCAACCTGATGATGCTTGAGCACACTTGCTAAGTACGTTTCCGACAATTTATATGTCATATTAATCCTCTGCTACTATATTCTACTGACTCAACTTAAGCACAATAGACAATTCTGCACAAATAAATACATACTCTACCTAATGCCAAAAGTCTCTTTCTTTAATCAAATTCACAAAAAGCTCGTCATTCTTTATGGCGACGAGCTGCAAGATATGCGCGAAATTTGGAAACAGGTTCGCCGCGACTACCGCCAAGATTGCCATACCCGCCTCCCAAAATCTCTCAAGAAGAATCCCGAAGAATTTGCCCTGCTCGAAGAATGGGTGAATACCAAGATCACTGAAGCTGGCCAAGATTATATCTACTACCTCAACAAACAAGATCTCAAGGATCGCGGCTGGAACGACAAACTCGTCGAACAACTCTATCCCAAACCACAATATCAAATCTATCTCGGCCGAGGCTGCTGGGCGTATTACTACAACGGCACAACCGTGAGCGAGCTAGAAGATAGCGAAGAATTTATCCAGCATATAGACAAAAAAGCTAAGCGAATTGCCAAAGCTCGCAAAAAAGACGGGTTTGGTACGGAGTTTATTCGCTAAAAAAAGCGCCGTACATTCTGGAATGCAAGCACATATAAAATCTAAAATCTATTGCAAGACTACTTATTCCTCATCATCTGGCGGATCACAGGCAGAATCCTCACCGTCATAGCTGACAACTTCTCTATCATTTTCATTCATACTGTTCTCCTGATTACAGTGTAGGTTGATAAGAGTATATGATCGCAATCAGATATTGACAAGCTATTATTCTATAAGCTACACTTAAAAAAATTAAATGTACTTATTTTATGAATATCAACCAAGCCACGCAATATATTAATCAAAACATCGGCCTTTTTGTATTTGTCGACAATGGCGGAGCTTCAGCAAAAGTCAAACAGCATTTCCAAAACTATGGCAGTGACTTACTTAGATCTCATAACAACAAAGGTGGCCTACTCGTTAAAGGATCCAATTTTAGCGATTCTCAATTCACACCAATTGGCAATAAAGTAGGAGCAAAATCAGGATTTTTTAGCGGCGTTAAATTCCCAATAATTGTCAGCAACGGAAAAAGCATTTCGGAGAGTGAATTCTTGAGAATGACCTAAAATAAACATAGATAAAAAAAACTCTCCTCGGCTTAATTGTCGAGGAGGATATTCTTACACACAGTTCAAATCGTTAGTAGTCTTCCAACTCAACACCAAACGAAGCCAAATTAATATTCACGATCTGCTCGTAAAGACCGGTTTCAAGCTTATCAAATCGAATTGTTTGGTTCTTACTTATTTTATCTTGTGCGGTCAACCTTTTTCCAGAGAAAGTTGTGCTACATAGAAGCTCACCATAATAATGCCCCCAGGAAGCGGTTTGTTTTGTATAAACACTCCACAAACCTGGTTTACCTCCTTCTTTATCTAGGGATAAGCATGGAAGGGGTTTCCCTGTATTATCCAGCACCAGCTTAACGTGCGGATCTAGTGGTGCTCCACTATGAGTTACCATACCAGGATTGATATGAGCCATGATAATATTTGCAGTAGCAAGAAGAGATAACATTATATAATTCCTTATCTATTATATACTCCAGCCCATACTAGCTTATTTAAAAAAATTGACAAGTATAATAGCTTAATCCAACATATTTACATATGTCTTCTCTTACAGAACTCGAACAACTCGTCGAACAAAACCAAAATATCTTATTTATCAAAGTTGGCTGCCCTTATTGTGCCCGCGCCCTCAGTCACGCTGACTATTTGGTTGAGCAAGGAGTGATTACCAGCTACGCAACACGAACTGTAGGACAAGATTTTGAAAATCCTGAACTCGCAGAGCTAGTGAACAAAAACGGTGGAGAGCTAATCTCATCAGATCGAGCCAGCAAACCCCAAGTATTCATGCAAGGCAAATACATTGGTGACAGCCAAGACTTCTCCCAATGGCAAGGCTAAAAAAGCGAGCTCTATTCGACCTTCTTAAAATCATTTCCTTGTCAGGAACCACTTCACTACGAGAACAAATCCTGAAACTCACTCCGTTCAAACAGTCAGGATTCTCTTTGTTCTCTTCGTTCCATTATAGTTTGCAAAGGGTCGAATTTTATGCAGCTTAAAAAACGCAAAAGCAGACGCGTTTTGCAAGGAAAAAAACCTATTCTGGAGTAGACTTGCTCTACGTAGGAATAATCTTTTAAACAAAGCCATGGGGGGGGTACCCGGCCAGCTTTGCTGGAGAGGGGGAGACGAACGGTATCCATTGACATCTACGACAGTAGATTCAAAGGTATGGCGCAGCGCCGACGTAATGGAGTGCAGCTTTTGCGAAAGCAAAACGAAACGGAAGGAAGTCGAGCGGGAGGAGATTATCTTAGGAACTCAAAATTTGTTGACACTAACACCAGCTTTGGATCACCTTGCTGCTCCAAATCATAGAAGAATAATTTTCCTCCCGACTCAATCAGCACGCCACCGCTTCCGTACATCGCAAAATTATTAATTTTATTTTCTTTACCAAGCACAGTTGATTCTGTAAAATCACTGAGATTCAAAGTTCTAAGCTCTTCACCTACAACGTAATAAAGTAGATTATCTTGGATTGTAGTCTTATAGCGATTAATCCCTAGCTCAGGAAATTCTTCAGATGTGTTTTCACCAATCGTATACACTTGCAAAATTTGAGTACTATTGTCAGTCGTTTCAAATAGCAGCTTTTGGCTATCTTCAGTAAAGCCAATCATCCCGTTTATCTCAAGGCTTCCATCATCAAAAATTATTTGCTGATTAATTGTATCGTCGTTTAGAGATACGAGTCGAATAGAGTTTTGGGTATTTTCTCCAGTCTGAACTTGTTTGAGCACCGCCAAAAATCTACCATCTGGAGAAATCCGAGCATCTGCGATATTAGCCAGAGTTCCTTCGGCTCGCTCAATAGTCATTGCTGGCTTATCATCTGTATCTTCAAAGGATCGAACCAGA
>CALITC010000021.1 GCA_938041505.1 uncultured Patescibacteria group bacterium
AGTCACCTTGCTTGATCATTCGTGAACTTGACTTTTTTTTGCGCCTCGAATTTCGATTTTTACGCTCGATTCGCGCAGAGATATTCTCTTTTTTCTTAAACTCAAGCCATTCCGGTATTTTAAATACTCCATTAGCTATATGTTTTGTCAAATATATTTTCACCACTTAATCGAATCTTGGCTATGTTTCTCCAACCACTCGTTAGCTGTCCTAAAATGCCCATTACCAAAAAACCCTCGATCTGCGGAAAACGGGGATGGATGAGCTGATTCTAAAATCAAATGGGTGGAGCTTTGCCCCAAAATTACCGGCTTCTTGCCTTGTGCGAACTTCCCCCACAACATAAACACAAGCCCTTCTCGCTCGCGTGCTAATTTCTCAATCACAGCATTAGTAAATTTACCCCACCCGAATTCCTTATGCGAATTAGCCTGGCCAGAGCGCACCGTTAATGTATTATTAAGCAATAGCACACCTTGCTCCGCCCATCGAGTAAGATCTGGATTTTGCATATAATCATAATTCTTATACCCGAACTCACTCGCAATCTCTTTGTATATATTTTTCAAACTTGGCGGAACTCGATTCCCAGGTTTAGTGGAGAATGACAATCCATCTGCAACACCCGGCGTATGGTACGGATCCTGGCCCAAAATCACCACCTTTACCTGATCAACCGGCACCAAATCAAAGGCCCGAAAAATATTCTGTGGCTCAGGAAAAACCGGACCATTCTGATACTCTTCCTTAACCTTAGCCACCAACTCTTCAAAGTAGGGCTGTGCAAATTCCTCAGCCAAAACTTTTTTCCAATTTTCTTCGATAGCAACATCCATATACACCAATAAATAACCAAAATCGCTTTTATGACAAGTAAAGCCGGATAGATTAATCCAGCTATATATGTTATTCTGCCAAAGCCCTTGTTACATATTGCTCTAACTCTTGAACCTTTTTCAATACTTGCTCCGCGCTACCAGTAACTTCAAACTTAACCTCAATGAAGCTGGAACATTTCTGAAAATACACACTCATCGTAGGATCATCAGTATTAAACCTCGGATCAGCAATGTCTTCAAGATACTCTTCTAACCCTGGGTATAACTTAAGTAACCCATTCTGATGTTCTTCGCTAGGCAATTGCTTAAGCCTCTCCCAGGCAGAAATAGTTCCTTGTGGCAATCCTAGAGCCTCACCCATCGTATTTTGAGTAATTCCTTCAGCCTTCCTATATTCTTTGATCGCCTGATACCAATTCTTCATAATTTGACTTTCTCTTATTTGATTCTATAATAAGTAGAATAGTTAAAATTCAAAAAATTATCAATTTTGTTGACATAAAAATTAATTTATGGTTTTTAAGTCATATATATCCAACAAAATAATTGTCAAAATATATGACAAAAAATAAAATTATCTCTACTTTAGAGTCTATTGGACTTACCCAAAAAGAAGCTCAAATATATCTAGCCGGGCTTTCTACAGAATATCATTCAATTGCTGAACTATCCAGAAAAACAGAAATCAAACGAACTACCGTATACACAGTAGTTGAAAAGCTAATCGCCAAAGGGCTTATGTCTCAGGTACCCAAAGGATGGAAAACTTATTACACCAGCAACCCACCTCACTCTCTTCAGCAATTAATTGAATCCAAGAAGCGATTAATGAACGACATATTACCTGACTTAAAAAACCTACATTCTTCTGGCAATCGACAAATCACACTCAAAAAACATGAAAACCTTACCCAAATCAAAGGAGCATATACGCGTATATTAGAAAATACTAAGCCCAATGAGCCATATTACGTATTTGCAGACCAAGAATACTGGTGGCAACTTGACCCGAACTTTTTTGAGCAATTTATTCGACGCAGATCCACACTTAATTTAGATATTAAAATTGTCCTAAAAGATTCTAAGATAGCCAGAGAACACGCCAAGAAATTCATTGATTTAGATCAAGAGATACGAATATATCAACCCGCCTACACCCTCAGAACGAATCTCGTAATCACCCCAAACAAACTTCTAATCCACGACTTAATCAACTCCACCTTATTAGAAATCGACAACCAAAGCATCATCCACACACATATGGAATTATTCGAGATAACCTGGAACACCTTAAATTAAAACTACTTTTGTGTAAAAAAAAGATCTTATCCGTATTGAATAAGATCCATATGAAGTTCTTCTAACTTAAGTAAGAAAAGTAGATACAAGCTCAGTAGTGTCTACACCAAAGCTTTTTGGAGTAACTTTGGTTTAGTACTGTTTGCCGCCAACATATCTGCAACGGTTAAACCTGAAGGAAGTTTACTATAAACCTCTTCCATAAATGAACCAGATTGACTTTTACCATAGGCTTCGTAAAAGGCTGTAACCAGTTGAGAATCTTCCAGAACGGATGACAATAAAGGTATTTCAGATAATTCATCTGCTGTTACACCGGATTCTACTAAACCCTTGGCAGTAATCTGACCACTTTTTACGAGCTGTTCAACATCTTCGCAATATACTGTACGTTTTAAATTAGTAGCAATTTTTTCGGATCCAATACACATATGTGTTTCTCCTACGTTATACAGAATTAGCAATTGTTTGCTACCCACCTAATAATCAAAAAATCCCAATACTGTCAACAGAACTATTTACAATTCAACAGTTTTTTTCTATTATTAACGGGTTATGATCAGGGTAAGAATAGTATCCAGCTTGTTAATCCTTGGTGCTGCAGTTTTTTTATCGGGTACCAATCTGAAGGCAAAGGCGATGACTTTGTATAATGTCGAAGAAGTTATTGACGGCGATACAATCCTCCTCGAGAATGGGCGTCAGGTGCGCTTAATTGGCATCGACACTACCGAAGTCGCACTGAACGGGAACCCGCGCGATTGTTTTTCTGAAGAGGCTAAGTACTACCTCACTCAAATCCTCCAAGGACGCCAAGTCAGTCTAACCTTTACTCCTGAAGGCAGTGTCGATGTGTTTAATCGAATTCTAGCCTATGTTTATAGAGATGATAACATAGATATCAACCGGCACATGATCCAAGAAGGCTACGGAGCGGCGTATCTGACCTACCCGCACCGTAGATTCAACGAATTCAAACAAGTTAGTGCAACCGCCCAACAACAAAAACGAGGTTACTGGGGCAACATTTGCCAAGGCCAAAAATATTTACCTGTAACAACCGTAACTCCCAGTCCACCAACTAATCCCATAAACTTCTCTACGACCAATACTTTTACCGGTCTAAGATTCATGCCAGCCGGAAACAAAACAACAACCTATTACACTGGTAATTGACAAAACATTCATAACCATCAATGGTAAGAAAGTCACCAAAATCCAACCTCGAAAGGAATTACATTGGATTTATGACAGCTGCTGAAACTCATTTGTATGACGAGTTCTGTTGAAGCTGATTAATATCGAGAAGAATAAATACATCTGTTAGAATTCAAAAACAAATAGGAGTATAACTCACATGTTAATAACGCTTATACAAGAGGTAAATAATTGTACAAATACTATATTATATAACTGGGATACATTTTTTATTAACAATATAGTGTTTTTAGAAAAAATCTTAACGAAACAAGAATTTAATTACCTCAAAGCATCTTTCTTAACTAGATGGCAGCAAAAAAAACTGTATATTTCTCTGTTCGAATCAATAATGAGAAATATACAAAAGTGTTTAGATCTTTATGTTTTTCGTGAATCCACATGTCGGGCTCTTTACCAGGCTTACAAAGACCTAGAAACACCTTCACAAGATTGCTTATCGATGATAGATAATACTATCAACCAAATAGCGGTCATTATAGGTACTACCAAAGATGCTAATATCCAACGTGATATTTTCATAATTTATAGCCATCTGACAATGGTCAGAGAAAAGCTGAAATGCTTAAGCTAAACACCCGAATTATAAGCGCAGTTGCCTTCAATTGCGTTCTTTTTACCGTGCCTCGAACACCACATCAGGCTGTAAATCTGTTTGATTACTACCGCTATAGTAGTTCCCTGCAGGGCTTATATGCATCTGTAATTGTGAGCTTGACGAGCATAGTTTGCTTAGAATTTTTTGGGTATCAACCGGGTTTTGTAGAAGCTGCTTCTCACCATATGATGTCAACTTAGCTTTCCATGACAAATGACCAACAAAACCCGCGTCCACTGTGGCCGCAATCACCGACTCAATCCACTTACTCTCTTCTTTTTCTGGGCGCAATACCCGGCTACGATTAATGATATTTGCGATTACACCGTCAAAACGAAAAACATCACTGCTTTTAAGGTAGATAGTATCCACTCCAAAATTGACAATAGACACCTGCCCTAGATCGAATGTTGGCTGCTCCAAAATACTTATAGTCATTTAGAAATATTTCCATGATTATACAAAATACACAACAAAAAATTAGCCTGTGTAAATTCATACGCAGACCATATAGTAGAGGTTAGTCTTTAATATTCAGATGGGTAAAGCATAGCTCTTGAAAATCCGTTGATTGGTGGTGAAATTATACCAATCCGCAATCGGCAATACCTCTCCCATTCGGGATGGATAAGGAATACCGGAAAGACAAATATCCCACATACAAGTGCCATGCATGAGAATACATACCATACAAAGCCAAGCAACCAACCACTTAAGAATGCAGAACAGATTAGTGGAGGAGCCACCCCTACCAAAGCTGCTGCCGCCATATTCATAATTGTACAAACTAAAACATTAAGACGAGTAATGATCAAATCAACCGAAACACAGGTATCAGTGACTATCACCAATACCGTAATCAAAAGAAGCGAAATTAGATAGAACGGTTCTGGAATTATCACAATACTCAGTGAAAGTAAAAACCACGCAACTAAGTTTATTTTTTTGATTCCTATTTTGATATTTCTGGATGAGTGTCTATTTCTCATGTTTGGTACCTAAATTCAAACTGTCACTAGTATGCTACTTAACAAATGATTTGGCTATTGTAAAGTTTTTTTGACATATCTGAGCTTACAGAGGTATAACATCATATATGGAACTACTTAGAATCATGCTTCGCTACACACATTTACTAGGTTTTGCTGGTGTCACATTTGGTATCGTGTCACAATGGAAGCACGCAAATAAAAAAATCACCCCGACGCTTCTCACAAGTGCAGTTGCCCAGCTTCTATCAGGTATTGCTCTAGTTGGAGTACTTGGATCTCTTGATACAGATCTCAACCTTTCCAAAATATCCCTAAAACTAGGACTAGCATTTGTGATAGTGATTTTGGCAACCATATTACGAAAAAAAGAAATTTCAAAATTATCTTATTCCTTACTTTTGGGGTTAATAATCAGTCAATCGTTAATCGCCACGTTCTGGAACTAATCTAAGCAAAAAAATCTCCCTACGAAATAACATAGGGAGAAGATAATAAACGCAACAACATATAGTATTAGGCAAGCGCACTTTTGAGCTTGTGGATACATTTGAGTCGCTCAAGATGTCCTTCGAGTGTTCTGCACGATGGCTCCAGATAGTGATCGCGATCATACGACCTGATGGAGAAATTAACTTGCAGTATTAGATACGACAGTTCATTTTGGTAATTTAGCAAATCTCCTTCGTTGAACTCACTATACTCCAAACCACTGATCAAGCTAACTAGCTTTATATCAAGAGTTTGAAGGCGATGAAGCACCTCGGAATCAAAGACATAGTAGACATAGTTAGTTTCGGTATGATGAACTCTTCCTAGAGAATCAACCCATATTTTGCTAGGGTAAAGAAACTTGCGGTCCAGCAAATCAAGACCGGTAAATTGACCCAGTAAAGCTAACAAGACTACCCACAAACACTCGAAAAGTACTTTTACAAAATTGACCGTAAGGATCAAAAAGCTAGTAGTTACTAGACAAAAAAATCGAACACCATGTCTCCATAAAAAAAGACCTAATGCTAGCAAACGATCTGTCGCCGGATGGTGATAGCTCTGCAAAGTATACTGCAGAAAATACAAGGTATTTATAAAACTATTATAAAGAAGTTGTACTACACAACCGGTAGAATCAATCTTAGACTGCATAATAATGGTTTGTTTCTCAATAAAAATTAGTCTAATTTCATCAAATTTTTTCACTTATATTTCGTCATTTCTTCTAATTTTAAGCAATTGTTACATAATAATTATTTCATGTCAATATTGTAATAACTGTTAGATTCAGTTGACTAAAAAGGCCTAATCAAACTTCTTATTATTATACCCAATAGCTTATGCAATACAACTTTCGAAAATTAAACCCTGAAGAGTCCGATTTATTTCTGGAAACATTACACCTCTTAAATTCCAGCTTTGGAGAAGCAACCCCCGACCAGTCGACTGAAAATATAGCCCAATTATTATCTCAGAATTTGCATGTTTTTGTGGCACTCGACCAATACAAGGTAATCGGCGCTCTAACCGCACACGTCTTACCCTCCTATCATAAACCTCCTGCCGAGCTATATGTATTCGATCTGGCCGTTAACTCAAAATACCGAAGACAAGGCATTGCATCCAACCTCTTTGCAAAAGCAGAAGAATTCGCGCACCATCAAGGCATAAAAAGTATCTACGTACAAGCTGATTACGGCGACGCGGCAGCAGTCAACTTCTACAACTCTATGCCAAAGTATAGGTCAACGCCAGTCATCCACTACAGCTGGGATAATTCAAGAAAAATTGAAACTCTAGATGAAAAATAAAGACTCTCGAAAAAGAATCTTTTAGAAATCGGAATGGCAGGATTCGAACCTACAAAAAGCCAGTTAATGCCTGACTTGCTGTGCCAACAGCGACATTCCGTATCAATACAGAAAAGCTGAAATATTTTAAACATGTTGTCAATATCAGAAGTCTATATCGATTTTCACTTTCGCCGAATCCCCATCTTTCAGGCCTTCCTTAGTCCGTATTTCTTTTTTTACAGGAAGAATGTATTGTTGTAATTCCTTGGACGGAAAAAGAGAAGTCTTCCAAGTCTGCCTGCCTATGGTCACTATAACAGGCACGCTCCCAAAACCGCGACCCGTAAACGGATAGTTATCTTTGATTTCTTCGGAGATTTTCTTGGGCAAGGAAACAAAATGCCAGGATGCAACCTGCACACCGTTATTCCACTCCCATAGTTTTGCTTTGAACTCAAACGATTGCATAATCATACATACTCAAATTTTTACTGATGATTAATAGAAAGAAAAGGGCAAAACAACTTTTTCTTTTCCAGATGGGATTTTCCCAAAAAATCTTGACGTGATAGAGATTTTTTCTATACTTATCAGTATGACTATGACTAAAGCCACTCTATTGAACATCTTGATACTGACCACTTTGCCTCTCTTACCTGTAGCAAGTATAACCACCTTTGCTCAAACCACACCAATCAACGGCGAAGACAACAAAATAAGCGATCTCATCAAAGTCGAAGGTGACTACGAGGGCAAGGCTCAAATATCATTAGAAGGAGTAGCGACCGGCGGATCAATCCAAGACTCTTCTATTTGTGTTGATGGCAACAAACTTCCAGAGATGGAATCTGGATCCAAAGTTTTTGAGGTTGAACCAGGTGTGCGAGAGGTCGGCCTAGTTGGGGCAACTATATCTGTAGACTGCTCACGGACCTACAATATCAACGTCCCAAGTAAAGTGGAATCAGATGCCGGCACTCCAATGGTCCTCCAACCAAACACCAGATATGCGATCGATCTCAACCAGACCGATTCTGTAGAGCGCAGTAGCAATGCCATCACCTCAGATAACGAATCTGTATCGGAGCAAAACGAGACCAACGTAGTCCTCAAACTAATCCAATACTTACAGTCCTTGATCTAAATATAATAATAGATTATAATTTACTTCCGAACACAAACACAGGAGATAGTAAAAGTGAATTCAGAAGTGAATGAGTATGAGCAAATTTTGAGTTTTGGAAAACGCTTATTAAAAGCGGCGAATCTAATGACTGTTGTCGAAGATCTATACCCTGATGACCTCTATAGAAATATATTAGGACAAACTGGAATCAATTTATTCTCGTCTTCCGTAATTCCAAAGGATCGCCAAAGATCAGTGTGGAGAATCAAAAACCAAGGTGAGGATTATTTTATTACATCGCTTAGATCATCTTATGGCTGGGATAACAATGGTTTTCTAATCTACACTGCCGGAGAAGAACCTTCACACCTTTTGGTATCAGAAGAAAACATTGACCGCCAGCTTCCTGCAAACATATCAATACCATGCCTATACCTGAGAAACACCTCGACTAATAGTGCAAACCGGTTTTCTCAACTTGTCGCCATGGGTAATCCAACGATTCTATTACAATACCTAGAGCAAATAAGACAAAACATTGCTAACGGAAAACCCCTAGCTCATATTTACCCTTTGCTACAAATTATTCAACAATAGTATGTCGCAAATTCTTGATTGATAGAGTGCTAGAAATATCTAGTACTTTTTTTGTAGACTACAAACGAGAATATTTTTGACAGGTTGTAATATTTTTGCTATTGTAGGGTCTGAATACAAAATAACGAAAATATAAAAACCTAATGAATCAAAAAGTTGTAATACCCAAAAACAAAAACTTATATCTACTTTTTCTTGGAAAAATAACCAACATCCAGTCGTGCAATGCATGTCTTCGAATACTCTCTGTCGAAGAAACCAGAAAGCCAATAACCGAAGAAGACTTGGGTAAGGAGTTAGTAGTTCAGCACCAAGGCACCTTCCTCGAGACCATTGCAAAATCAAGGAAGTGCTTACAACAGGATCAAATCCACAAAATTTGCTTCAAAAAATCTGTGTATGCACACCCCACAAATGAGCCAGATTTCATCTTAATCACCCCAGAAGAAACAGTAGATATAGTTTATAGCCCTATCAAAAGTGATTATACTTACGTAGATGACGGTGAAATTGTTCCAGGTGACGTAAGAGCCGGTTTTCTTGAGTCAGCATTCTTAACCAAGAAGATAAACCCAGAAAAAGTTATCATCTATGCGATACAAAATCATCGCTAAAAAGCTCTAATAACAATCGCAAGTTTTCAATATTTTTTTGAAGACTTGTTTCTTTTTCACCACCCTCTTCTTACAGCTCCGTAGTTCCATTAAGCGAATACACTTTGATTGGATAGATATCCCCAATTACTGCCACCAGACGAGCTTTGGAGATATAAGAAACCAAGAAGGGAAACTCTTCTTGAGCAAAATCATCTTCCATTGCCGGGGTCATCAATACATAGTCTATATTCTTATGATCATTATTAATTAGACCTTCTCGAATCTCAGGATCTTTCTCAACCTTCCAAAAATAATGGTATTTTTGATATTCAATGGCTTTACTCGCATCGTTCAGCTCTAAAAATGCGTAATTATCTATAACTGTTATCCCATCAGTGGTAATATTATCTCGAGCCCATTGCACCGCGTCTATCTGAGAGTGGGTAATATCCTTCACATACAGTTCGCGATTGGCATATGTATTGATAGGCACATACACCACAAAAATCACCAGTAACAGAGTATAAAATAAGTTTTTGGGGATAAGTACCCGCAGCTTATCCAAAAGTAGTGCACACGAGATAATACATATCGGTAGCAGCGGAATAATATACCACTCTTGAGCCTGCCATCGCAGCAAGTAGAAAATATAGCTCAGACCAAGCACCCAAATATAACTATGATTCTTATGTTCAGACTTAATTGAGGATACCAATCCCCACAACATACCAACCACTCCAGCGATAATTAGCAGAGCATCGAATTGCAACCAATAAGTACGAAGAGAGTACCACAGAGCCGAATCCGGACTCCAAAAATTCTCGCTTCTATTACTCTGGAAAAATATAGCATCGATCAAACTCACCTGCCCGGGGTTACCAAGTAGCGGGATGCTCTTAGGCAATAACTCACCTTTCAGCAGAGCAAAAGTAGGATACTGCAGCACCATAAATCCAAAAAAAGTCGCCCACAAAGTAAGTAACATTTTTTTGTTGGAAGAATAGAATTTTTTGACCCCATAAACCAAGAAAAAAGGTACAAAAAATACCGCGCTCTCTTTGGTAAGCACAGCCAAAGCCAAAAATATTGCCGAGAAAATAACCCTCATCGTCTTACTCGTATCAAGCAGCAGTACGATGGCAGTCATCACAAAAGCAATCATCAAGTTATCCAAAAATATAATTCTCTGAAAATACACTATAAGCGGTGAAAAAATATAAAAAATAGCTGCACTGTACTTAACCACATTACTTACTTTAAAGTGTGTAAGAATCTGCATCAAGCACCACAAAATATAACAACTCACCAGTATCATAAATACTCGCGTATTATTCAGGCTATTACCAAAATCGAGCAGTGTAAGACTCAAAAACTTCTGCCAAATTGAAATCAAAATCCAACCTATTGGGGCGTGATCATACCAGTAAGTATAATACGATAATTGACCAAGCTCCCACAATGCAGAAGCCTGGGAAACATAAGTACCCTCATCCTCTGTGTATATTGGGAATTTGAACAAATTCCACGATTTTATCAGTATATTATATGCGAATAAGAGAAAACTTATGAGGAATATTTTGAATTTTTGAAATGCCATTGTTACCTGTTGTATTTTTGTAATCCTTGTTTTTACTTAGTAAATCAAATAATCCAAAGTTGTCAATTCAACAAAAAGGCAACGCTTAGATCAACGCTGCCTTTATTTTCAATCAAAATATCACTGACTATACCATATCCATGCCACTACAAACCTTAAAGATCGCGAGCAAACCGAGAACCATTCACGGATCGGATTTTGTACGCTTCTACGAATTTTTTGTGCCAAAGCAGGAGCAATCTTTTCATCATAGGTATCGATATCTCTCAATGTCTGAATTATAGCAGACTTAACTACAGATTGAATCATAATATCAACATCACTAAGAGTAAATTCTTTTTCCAAAACACTCAAAACTCTATCTTCATTTGGGTGACTCGCAGCACAATTACGTATGCACAGTGTCAAATTCGAATAATTATTTCGTATAAAATAGCCCAGGACTTCATCCTGTGGAGCCGGCACCAAGCGCTCATTTATAGAAATATAGAACGGCAAATCAGGGCGTGCAGTAAGCATGTATAGAGCAGATATATAGACTTTCAGTTTTTGATATAAATACTCTCTGCAAAGAGTGGAATTTTGAGTTGGATCGTTTATAGTTTTTTGATTAGAACTCATTTTTTTGGGCCTCACAACAACAACTCAGCCAACCATAACCAAAAATTGCAATCTAGTCAATAAGTCTTAATTACTCGAACATCTCAGCGTACGCCCCTTCCTCAAAACCCAATAACAAACCCTTCGGTGACTCCATAACAGGGCGCTTAATTGCAGTCGGTAGCTGCACCATAAAATCTATGGCTGAGTCCCTATCCACCACTTGGGCTCGATCTGCTTCAGCGGCACTTTTCCACATACGCCCTCGCATATTAAGCACTTTATCCCAGCCAAATTCTTCGCACCACAGCTCCAGATGATACCGATCTATACCGACCTTCTTATAATCCCAAAACTCATAACTCACACCGTTAGCTTCGAGCCAGCGCCTAGCTTTGCGAACCGTATCGCAGTTAGTTATACCATGCATTGTAATCATATTAAGTATATTCTAGCCTTGTAAAAGCTAGTATGTCAATTGACCATATCGCGCTATTATGACACCATGCCTGACATATGCCAACCTATAGAAAATCAGAAAACTTCGCTCCCTTGCGCAAAAATAACGCTCGAAATATCTCGTCTGTTCAAAGAAACAACTTTCTCAAGAACGGAGCCAGAAAACCAATGAACAAACCCAAGTCTCTACCAGCCATAGCCAAACCAATAAAAAACAAGCCAGCAAAAGCTGACTAGATCAACGGCCTTAGAGTAGTAATTCTATCTCTCCATATCCCCGAAGAACTGCTCGTGGAGCACTTTCCCGTCTTTCCACTTCGTGACTGACGCTTGCTTATAAACCATTTTACCCCATTCCTTGTGCTCAAAGTCATAATCCCAAATAGAGATTACTGTCCCATCGTTCTCGTCGCCGCTTACAACATACTCAATCACTTCTGACTTATTAGCCGAGACAAACCCTGACATCCACTTCTCCATGGCATCTAAGTGCCCTTGAATTCCTTTGGTTTCTGATCCATCCATATCTACAGTAACCGAGTCATCTGTAAAGTACTTCTTATATACTTCCATAGGATCCTCATCTGCCAACTTATAAATATCTGCAACGTATTCGTGTAATTTAGACATGCTCAAGTAATATAAAGCTCTTCAAAACTTGTCAATCTAGTTATCGCTACCGACCACCTGTTCTGATTAGTCCAGCGCCCATTGCATCTGCCTCAACCTCTTGTTCCACCTCAGGATCACCCACAGGGGCTGTAGATTCGGACTCGTCTAGATCTTGGATGGCAATTGCCTTATCTATAATTATTGGCCATAATCCAACTATGAACCTCAAAAAAATGATTTGGGTGATGATCGGACTTGCCTCTCTTGGCCTTGGATATGCGGGGATTTTTATCCCTGGGTTGCCTACCACAGTGTTTGTAATAGTTGCCCTGTGGGCGTTCTCTCGGTCAAGTGTCCGGCTGCATTCGTGGTTGCGATCTATTCCAGTGTTTGCGCAAGCCGTTGAACAGGCTGACCACTACCACAAGCACAAAACAATTTCCAAGCGTGTTAAGCTGATTGCTCAAACTTTTGCTTGGTCTTCAGTAGTGCTCATATTACTCACTCTCGGCATAAGCTGGTCGCTCCTTTTCGTTTTTCTAGCCGCTCTCAGCTGCTCAATATTCATGCTCAAGACCAAAACCAAGTAATATATATAGCCCCTAATATAATATTAGAGACTATTTAGCAATAACGCACAATTACTTAGATTATAAACACGTTAAATCAAAAAAGGTGCCAACCTTCAAACTGTGTTTACACCATCTAAAATATCTGCTTGTCAATACGAAACCAAATACATTTTATGCGGAAAGTCAAGCCACAAAACCCACTTAATCATAGCAGTAAGTCCTGGCGATCGTAGCGAATTCCATGCCCTTTGCTCCCCGGCCTGGGAATTTCGATTTTTTTAAGCCATGTCGCTGTCGCCTCCTCCTTGGTCCCCTCTGGATTATCAGCAAAATACTCTCTCAAATAAAGATTGAACTGGTTATGTGTCCTGATTTCTTGACGCTTTCTATTCTGCATAAGCTCAGGATATACTTGCACCGCGTCCCCAAGCGTAGAACCAATGTGACCCTGCATCCAGTCCATCAAGGTAATACTGAATTTGAACGATTCACCCACGTATTCTTTGAAAAATTTTCGAACATTCTGACTATTCTTATAGCTATCAGTAATCACTGTGTCCTTGGTAAGAAGTTTATTAGTCCAGTCAAATTTGGAAGTCTTAGCTTTGACTACCGAAACACCTTGAACCACACCCCTTAGGTAATCGCTTATCCGATCGTGAATCTCAAACTTCCCGCCACTAGCCTTCACCCCAAGACGTCGAGCAAAATCCATCAACTCCTCCTTATACCAATAATAAGAGTCAAATTCCGCTGGATCAATTGTCTTAGTCAGCTGCGGTCGAGGCATAAATATATACACAACAACTAGGATATAAATACTACTCTGTCAAAATACAGACTGACTCCAAGCACAGACCTTAGAAACAGAAGATCTTAAGAAAAAACCACCTTTATCTTTACGTAAGGTGGTTTACTTGAGCTTAAAGATAGCTTATGACACTTCATTTACTCAAATTCATTTAAATCAATGCTGATCTTATTCAATAGCTCCTCTTTCAGGCAAACATATGCCTCTTCTAGATTGGTGTGAGAGCAAAAACTGCTTATGTCTCTAGTAATATTAATATCTCTAAAATAATCGCTAATATTATACTTACAGCTTGCCCCGCTTAAATACAATCGCTTAAAATCATTACAAAGGTGAATTACGATATACTCATTTGATACTGTCTCCCAAAACCTAATTTGAGTATATGGAAGACCATCATCGTACTTATTTTTTGAGATACCTACACGAACATTTTGCTGCTCTGATTCTGAGTAACTTTGTATACTTTCTATATACACCCACGTATTTTCTATATGGCTTATAAGACGAGGTATAATTTGGCGTATTTTTTCAAACGCTTTCTTATCTTGTGTAGTGATTTTGGTTTTAATATCTCTACTCGAATGGGAGCTTACATCTATTGCCTTTTGTCTTTGAGGTGCTTTCATTATTTTCTTTTACTCCGGTTAATACGTTATTGAGCTAGGTAAATCTTACATTTTTTTGATGTATTGTCAGATTTTTCGGGATCAATACCTGCTGTTGATTATGGACTGGGATATAAAGCAGATATCCATTGAATAGGTTCGTGACTCTTTACAACTACTCCATACTGTGGTAGTTACTTCTCTTATCTTAGATAAACCAACGAGAAAATAATGAACTCACAGACAGAAGTACCCTTCGACATTCAACTGTGGCAACTCGCCAATCAAATGATTTTCATCTGGTCGAATGGCGAATACTATCCACAGAACATCTGCCCATCCTTCAGATCGGTGTGGTACGAGGAGTTAAGCTTTGATGAATTTATAGTTTTTATGAAAAACCAGGAGTTTGAGACCCTGCTTGAGATATCACATGCAGAAATTACTAAAATCACAAAAGACAATCAAACACTAATCGAACAATTTTATACTGGTATAATTCCCTTATATGTTAATAGAAGTAATTTAAACACCGCCCAAAGAAACGTAGTTTTAGAGCAAAATCGAAAATTTTATAAAAGCAAAGTTGCCTTGAGCCCAAACTAAATTGACTCACAATCTAATTATCAAAAAACGTACCCGCCCTCATCAAGAAGGCGGATTTTTAACAGGCCTCTACCATGATATAAGATAACTAACACATTTTGGTAACACTCACTAATGGTTGTGAATACAAGTTTACTATATACATCTCCAAAATTACCCCCATTGGTGGTTGATCTTTACAACTACAAGAAAAACCTTCACCATAATCTATTATTACACCCTATAATTATCTTGTATGTCAGTAGATCTATCTTCCTTGAAAAAAAGTATTCAAAACAACTCTTTCACAGCAATAACTCTCTCCTCTTTAGTTTTTTTACCAGCGCTGAGCATGGTGTTGACTCCAAAAACTTTTGCGGAGCGTACATCGTACGGGCAATGTTATAATGCTACGTTTGTCTCCAGTCACAATGACGCTTGTAATGAATTTGACACCTCTAACTCTCCTTTTGCTTGTTTTGGCGATGACCAAAGCGTAACTGCACCACTTCGACACCTCTCCCAGACTGGTGGTAGCTTCCCTGCAGAAGTATACCTGATCAACCCTCAACAGTCTGTGATACACTCATCGCCTATAGGCGCCACAGTTAACTACACTCAAGATATTGCAAGCTCCAGTACCCCCTTCACCGATGGATCAGCAAACAATCGAGACAATTTCGGTCAAGCTATCACCCTTGGTACCCAGATTGATTTTGATACAACGTATCAAGTCAACACTACCTTTGATATACCTCAAATTTCACAAAACGATTCCCCTATGCTTGTAGGTGCTGAAATTACCAGCGAGTATGCACAATTTGATAGGATAATATTAAATTTCACCCAAACAGAATACTATACGGTAGAGCACCGCAACACAGCCCCAGTACTCGATAACCTGTCAACAGATAAAGCCCTATACAGTGAAAATGAAGTAATCACCTTCGACTTTGAGTTAAATGATCTCGAAACAAATACCCTTGGGTCTGTAGTCGAGATTAGCAATGATGGCTTTGGCTCTATTGCCCAATCGGTCCCACTATCTATGGCACAAGCAGCTGCCACGCCAAGTCTGGTTCAGGCAAGTATCAACAGCTTACCAGCTGGAGATTATGAGTGGCGCGTAAGAACTACCGAGAGTGATGCATTGGGTTATTGTGGCAATCCAGCTACAAATCTAGAGACTACATCTTCTACTCAGAGTTTTACAGTAGAGGTACAAGAGACTGAATTATCTGGTATAGCGTTTTTGGATAGTAATGGCAACAACACCCAAGATGATGACGAATTGGTATTTGCCAACTCAACACTGAACTTCACAGGCAATAACATAGATATCGAAGAGGTTACAGATGACAATGGATCCTACTCAGTCACCCTCCCTTTTGGAGAGTACAATGTAGAGCTCATCGACAGCCCAGAACTTAATTCTGGAACTATTACGTCATATAACTTCACTCTAAGCATAGATCAGAATTCTACAAATATTGACGTGTGGTATACTATCGACAAAGAGGATCTCAATACCCCAGGTGGACTGATCAGAACTGGTGGAAGGTAGTCAATCATCTCAGGCCCCGCTATGTCCACCATCAGCTTTTGCATTATGGCCAAGAACGAAGAGAAGGTTCTATCAAAAAGTTTGGACAGCATTACCGAGGTGGCCGACGAAATAGTCTTTTTGGATACCGGCTCTACCGACGCATCCGTATCAATTGCCAAAAAATATACATCCAATCTTCATTATTGGGATTCACTTCCAAACCACTCAGAAGGATATAATTTTCTAAACAAGCAGGCTAATTGTGACTACGTTATCAACTGGGATGCTGATTTTGTACTTCACCCGTCTAGCATCGAAGCACTCATGCAGTTAAAAAAAGAGGGTTTTCGCGGATACGACAGTGTGGTATGCGACTGGATCACGGGTTTTACCGAGCAAGAGGAAGTCCTCGAGTACTGCAAGAGAAAGCTTTTTTTGAAGAATAATCTCTACCACTACACCACACCCTTACATCCAAGAATTAATTTCTTACCTAAGAGAGAAGAACAAGTACTCTACAACTCACAGATCAAAATCTACCACTACAACACCTACAACGGACGTGAGCCAGATTACCAAGGATATATCAAGAGAGTGGAGGCTATCGTTAGTCAAGACCCCACGGATTACTATCACCAATATGTGCTGGGAGAAGAGTATTTTTTTGCAAAAAGATATCAAGATACCATTCGCTCAATGGAGCAATACGTAAGGCTAGACGTCGATAACAGTGATGGTAAGATAATACCAGCCATCTACCACATATCCTCTGCCCTATTACTGCTCCATAGGCCGCAAGAGGCTCTAGATTTTATCACGCCATATATTCATACATACTTACACAAATCCGCCATGTTCACCCTGACCCTGGCAGATATCTATGCCCAGCTAAACCCTCTCGAAGCTACTCAACTACTGATATATTTTCTCGAACACTTCGACTCCCAAGACCGGACTGACATTACCAGTTACCAAAGAGCGCAAGTATACCCGAGCTACCTCTTAGCCAAGCTGCTGCTCAAAACAAACCAAAAGAACACAGGCGGAAAACTTCTAGCACAAGCTACTAGCCGCAATCGAGATACTGAGTTTTTGCCTTTTCTCAAAGATTTGACCCAACAATACAGCTAACTTAACAAGTAATCACTGCTTACTCATAGCAAACCATTTGTACAAAAAATAACCAAAATCAGCTTATATAATTGAGAGTTATTTTACTTCTCTAGCTCTGCTTTGAGATCTTCCATATCCTTGTGGAGCTGCTTCTCAAGTGATCCCTTGAACAAGAATGCCAGACCAGAGAACACCTTCGCCATAGTTGTCATCGGAGTTCCAGTGAAAGACATACTTACCTCAGCGCCTTCGTCAGTCTCGGTAAAATTATACACTGAGAGGTATTTAGTCCCGTGGCTCTCGGCTCCTATGGAGTAAGACTTATTTGGTTCCAAATCAGTCACCCACATCACTTCCGTAGCTTCTTTGCCCATCATTACCCGAGTCTCGCGCCACTTCGTACCCACACCGAACTTGGGCTGCTCCAGAATCTCCAGCTTCTCAATTCCTTGGACTGTTTTTTGCAAAAGCTCCAAGTCAGTAAAAGTCGCAAAAACCCTCTCCACCGGAGCCTCAATCATTATCGAGCTTGTAATAGTCATATGATATATGTTTAACATATTTATTTAGCTATGTCTAAATATAAAAAACCTTGACTGCTACTGATCTAAAAAAAACCCACCTCATATAAGCGAAGCGGGTATAGATATAGTAGATATATTGGATATTAATATATTATTTCATAATTAATCAACTTTATGAATTTTCGTAAGCAGTAGCGCCACAAACAAAAATACTCCGTATCCAATTGGGGCATTTTCCACTGTGGTGGTGACAAATAGTCCATCACAATATCCACTCCCCCCAATTTTTTTACAATTCAATTCTTCATGGATTCCTGTCACTGCAACACCTGCGGCGCACATGACTCCTAACAATAATAGCTTAGCTAGCAAGTTCTTAAGGTTCGTATTCACTGTATATCTCATTTTTTTCGTAAATGTATACTATTACTAATTTAGTATACCATATTTAGTATATTTTGTCAAATACAATATTTGAGATATTTCCCCTATTTTAGTTCAATATAGACATCTTTGGTACAACTATACTATTGTGCACAAATCCATACCAAACAGTACAACGTACTGAGTAAAAAAAAGCCCTCCTTAAACAAGGGGGCATAACTACATTCTACATCTTGCAATCGCCAATCCTAATAAACAAAGCAACCAATCTCAAAGTAGCCTTCATCATTAGCCCTCATTGTCAGTAGGCCGATTGATGAATCAGAAACCGTACAAGTAGTTCCATGGACATAGCTGAGAGTTTTGAAACCATCTTTATTTTGGATAGTAGGCTTTACTTTATGGAAATTTAATCTATGCTGATTAAAAAATATTTTCCTTTGTTTGTAAGTTGCCCCACAAAACTTATCTTGTGGGTACATCCCATTGTAAGACTTGCCATCAACTGTAATGGAGCAGCTTTCAACAATATCAACTGACTCCTGAGCTAAAGCTAACCCAGGAGTAATAAACGAAACTAATAATAAACTTAGTCCAAAAAAATTCTTCAAAATAAATATCCTAATGAGAATAGAGTAATCTCATCATAGCCTAAATATTCTATTATGTCAAACATACTTAGAACTCAGGAGTTAACAGTTCACATCTTTAAACTTAACGAGTGACTATTTCAAAAATAGTAGACAATATTTTTTGCAAAGCATATACTCGAGCCAATTACCCCAGTGTAACAACATGTGTAACCCAAATTATTTCGAATTCGAGCGTCATGAGATTAGGCGTGAAAGCAATCGATACGCCAATCTAAAAAGAATTCAGATATACATACCAAGCAACTACAGAAGGAGAAAAACAAGGAAAAGACAGTAAGCCTTCTCCAAGCAAAACAAAACCCACCGCCTACATATAGTGCGGTGCTAATTTTTGACCAATGACCAGAAAATATCGATCATCACCCCACGTATTCTATTAGCCTGCTCACGATATTCTATAAATTGAAGTGTCATAATATTGACATTAATAATAATCTATGTTATAGTAGCTTTGTTAAAGCTGTAGGAGCAAATCAAATGTTTATCTTTCGTAAAAAGAAGCCTCATAGACAACCAACCTTTCAAAGCTTCATGATCAATAATGAAGCCAAATTCGACACTATCGTGGACGATTTGAGTATAAGTATCGAATCCGAAAACCAGGATACAACAAGAGTCATTAGAGTCTACTTGGTAGCGAATAAACCGCTGATCAGAACCATTGTTGCCAAACTCTACACTCTAGAAAACAACCAGTGGGTTCTCTACGATACGATCCCTCTTCGGGAAAAATCCTACACAGGATTAAGCTACATCTACAACTTCCGGCCATTATCTGACAAACCGGTAATGTTAAATATAGACACAATATTTAGATAACCAATCGTAGATCAACCAAACCAACCTCAGCCTTCCACCACCGGAAGGCATTTTTATAAAAGATTGGTACAAGACTCTAAAGAATAATAATTGACAATACAATAATTTTGTACTACATATAATTAATAGTTAATGGAACAACCCCGAACCTAATGATAACCAAAGAGACAATTATTGCATACAGAACACCCTATCACAACACCAACTACGAACCTAAAACTGGAGAATCAGATTTTTTCACCACAATTCTCTCGATATTGATTTTCGCTTTGCTGTGTCTACTATCATCAAAGTATAGTTAACATTAATGAACGGGCACCTCGCCGCAGAGCAGCGGGGTATCTAAAATTTTCTTCGAAAATTTTGCCCTTTCGTAATTGGAGTGAATCCGCCCCAAGGGACGGGAAATTAGACCCTGCCAATTATTAAAAACACCACCAGCAAATACCTTTAGCTTCCCTAGAGGTATATAATTTTGACACTTTTTGGCTTGAATTAGAAACCAATCAATAATCTCAACTTATAATATCAAACGGGAACACCAAATGAGTTGATTAATATCGAATCTTTATTACGAGAGAAGTAAGTCTAATCACACATCGAAAAACTAACCACTTCCAGCAATTATACAGAGTACAGTATAGCATCCACTAGCTGCTCTACATTCATGTCCCAAAACAAATCTAAGAACAACCTAACTAAATTATTTACGAGAAAAATAAAAGAGCTATCGGTGGTATATAATTCATAATCACTCATTTTTTTTGGTGATTTTTTGTAAGTAACAATACTACGTACTTGACAACATAGAAATTAAATGTTATCATACTTGTAGCCTATTTAATTACCCATAATAAAAACAATGACCAAAAAGGATCAATCTACAAAAGAACAACAGGCGAATGAGCTATTTGCTTGGGTAGAAACGGTAGACGAAGTGATGGAAGATTGGGATGGAAAAGGAATTTTAACCATTGAAATCCCTAAAGATGAGGAAGAAAGCCAAACCTAACACCTCCTTACACGACTAGCATAAAAATATATCCCTACTTAGTAATAATGTAGGGTTTTTTGTTGTTCAAGAACACGCTCTTAAGCAGAGGTTCTATCTCTTCTCAGAGTACAGCCTCTCATAAATACAGTCAGAGCCTGTTGAGTTAATAATACCGCATAAGTATCCTCCTAATCCCAGCTAGCAAGGTAAAGGCTTCTAAGCTTGACACAGTTCGCTCATAGTTAAGATTGAGCCTTCTGTATTTCATCAGCTGTGCAAAGGTTTGCTCTA
>CALITC010000022.1 GCA_938041505.1 uncultured Patescibacteria group bacterium
CGAAAAACATATAGATACTCTCAGGGAGGTTAATTATCCCTGCATATCCTAAGACAGCTCCAGTTAGAGATTCGATCTTTTGTTCACTAGCCAGACCTTTGATCTTAGAACCAACGTGTTTCTGAAGTTTTTCGGTGTTTACTTTGTGAGTTGCGAGAATGCAAGCACCAATTACAGAGCCATCTTCACACTCGTAGAAAAGCGTCTTAGTGGATTTTTTAATTGGAATTTGCAGATGATCCAGCAGCGCTTGCACGCCTATAATACCTTGGGCTTCTACGTCTTGTTTTGGTTTTATTTCTTCATGCGGGTGTGTGTAGTTAATCTTTGCTGGAGCGACCTCTTTGTTGTAGGCATGCTGACCGTCCTCAGTTATAACTATAGTGTCTTCCCCTGCGCTACAGGCTACTTGAAACTCTCTTGAGAACTTATCACTGAAGTCACCTCCACTAGCGTCTACTGCGTACGCTTGGAGCCCCATCTCCTGGTAGATCTCAAGATAAGTTTTAGTAACATATTCAAAATATTTTTGTTGCGACTCACTATTCTTATGGAAGTCGTACATGTCCTTCATCCGAAATTCGCGCCCGCGCATGAGCCCAGCTTTGGAACGAAGCTCATCTCGGAACTTGGTTTGGATTTGATAGACAGCTAGAGGGTACTGATTATTCTCGGGGTCAAAATCTGGCAGATCTTTGTGCGAATTAATATACTGCTTGATAACCGGGGAAATCTGTTCTTCGTGAGTTGGTGCAAGTCCGTACTCGTTGTCGGTTTGAGACTTGAGCTTGAAAAGCACGTCTACTTCATCCCAGCGTCCTGTCTGTTCCCACCACAGCTTCGGGTGTAGTGAGTTGAGTAAGACTTCTTGACCGCCGATCTTGTTCATGTGCTTGCGGACAATGTTCTCGATATTGTTGAGTACGCGTAAACCAAGTGGTAAGTATGAGTACACTCCAGCCATAGTCTTATGTACAAAGCCTGCTTTGATGAGTAGCTTGGCATTCAAACTCGTCTCGTCTGATGGAATATCTTTGGTAGTTTTACTAAAATTCTGCGATAGTTTCATGCTGTTAGCCTGGCATGGTGATAGGATTTTGTCTAGAGGCAACAAAAAAAAGCGCCTGTGTGAGTTGCGTTTGGTTAAAGGCTTCATTATAGCCTTATACTTTAACTCTATTCAATTCCTGCAAGAGTTTCGGAAGGACGATAGTTTTTATCTTAGCTGCTTTTATACTTGTATTTCCGATAAATTCTATATACTCACCTCCTTCTTCCTTATAACTAGACTCAAAGTAATATGTTTTCACTATACGGTTGTTAGTCAAGGCTTCGATTTGCTTTTGATCATTAATCTTCCAAGTATATTCGTCTACCTTATCACCCCAGTACTTTTTAAGATAGTTAATTACTTCTCGTTTTTTTATTAAGCTTATTAGGCTCATTCGCCCAAAGTACGACTTGATTGTGGAGAAATTGTAATACTGCATGAACAAAACAGTGAGTTCTTCATCAGTTAGATCATACTTTTTATAAAGGGTTGTGAGGGCTAAGAATATTTCTAAATCAAGAGAAGTGCTACTTATAGTCCCATCCCACTCAAAAACAGCTTCTATAAGGTTCGATATGGTTGATGGGAGGTGAGGGTGCTTTTGATCACATAATTCTATTTTTTCAGGTCCAAAATAATCGTACTCTTCTATATACTTCACTCGATCATCTTCCACCTCATACCCAAACAAAATACCCTGTGGAGTAGTGTTAACATCATTTACATATTTTAAGACTCTCTTTGTGGTTTCGTCAGTCGTATTCTTATTGGGATTTTTGAGAAATGCTCTAAATTCTTTACGTGGAATAAATATCAGTGTATTTTGGCAATCTATCTCATAATTAGATGCAGGATAATCATTGTTAGATATAGTTATTTCTATACCTGTAACTCCATCTATCTTAATATCTGCGTCTCGAAGACTAGCTTTCAATCCTATTTTTGGGCTTGCGTTTCTTACGATAACAGCCTTCATATGCAAATCCTCTTATTTTTTATTTTGTTTTCGAATCCTAGCAAATTATTTAGGCTCTGTCAATTGAAGTGCTATTGACCATTTTATGCAATCAAGCTAGCTTATCTGGTATAATGGCCTGGTATAATACGTATAGACCGACTACTTTTGAAGAAGTTATCGGACAGAATTTGGTGAAAGATATTTTGGAAAAATCTTTGGAGAAGAATGTCATTAAGCATGCCTATCTTTTTTCGGGGCCAAAAGGTATCGGGAAGACCACAATTGCCCGCATTTTTGCTCATGAGCTCAATAAGATTGCAGATAACCCAGAGGCAAAACTAGATATTATCGAAATGGATGCCGCCTCCAATACTGGTATTGATGACATCCGCCAGCTTCTCGAATCTGCTAAGAGCGAACCGCTGTCCGCACCTTACAAGATATATATTATTGATGAGGTACACATGCTATCTAAATCGGCGATGAATGCCCTGCTAAAGATCCTGGAGGAACCACCTGAATATATCATATTCTTACTAGCAACCACCAACCCTGAGAAACTTATCCCTACTGTTCTCTCTCGTCTTACAAAACTTCCACTCCATGCACACACACTTGAAAATATTGTTGAAAATTTGGAAGTAATTGCAACTAAGGAGGGTGTGCAGATAGACAAACAAGCTTTGCAACTTATCGCTAAGCGCTCAGAGGGATCCCAGCGAGATGCAATCAATCTACTTGAGACTGTAAGTGCTTATCAGCTTGATAACTATTCTGTAGACAAGGTGAGTGAATTACTTGGTCTTCTGCCAGATGATGTTTTAGAAAGTGCCGGTCAGAGTATTCTCAACGGAATCACACCCGAATCTATAAAAAGGCTCTCAGGCACAGCAACTGACGGCGTGACTTTTTTGAGTCAATTAATGGACTACGCTATCGAGAAAAGCTTCCGCGGAGATACCTCACTAGACCGTATCATCATACCCGTGGCAGAAACACTAGGACTACGCCTCCCATATACTTCAATAACTTCTGCTTTAGCCCTTGTAAGCCAGAAAATAAAAACCCCGGCGATCGTCACTGCACAAGCTGCAACCGCGCCTAAAGTTCAAGAGGTTGCGCGCCCTGAAGAGACTGTGAGGTCAGTAACTCCACCTCCTGCACCGACCCCGCCTCCAGTTGAATTACCTCCGGACCAGCCTGAACCAGTACCAGTGGAACCTGCGACCATACAAACCCCTCCACGCCCAGAACCAACACCAGCACCTCAACCAGTTTCGATTACCGCTCCAGCTGGGAAAAAGTCTTCGGCTCACGAAACCATTATGGAGCTAAATAATTCTGCTAAGTGCCCTCCTATTTTGAAGATGATTATTCCTGATCTACTCGTAAGTGATGGAGAGGGAGATGAGCTTGTTCTGAGTGTTACTAATGGTATTTTTTCAGCACAACTTGGATCCTCGAAGCTGCAAACCTTTCTACGCGAGCACCTGCTAAAGGAAACTCAAAAAAGTTACTCATTCAAAGTAGAACAACGAGCCAAAGGAAACGAACCAATCCCCTTACCTCCCGAAGAAAAAGAACCCACTGCGCCAGTTGCTACAGAGCCTCCTGCAGAGGACACCCCTACAAAAACCACAGAGGTCAAGTTGACCACTGGCAAAATTACAGGTAAAATATTTTATAAAGTGTTCAAACAGCTTCCCCCTGAAATGAAAGAAGGTGACTTACCAGTCTACACAGAACCTATTCCTGTCCCTGAAAAATCCCCAGAAGACGAGTGGTCTGAAGTTGAAGATATGTTTGAGCTAGAATAAATCACTCACCCCTCTTATGAAAACGGAAATCTTCAAGAAGCTCAATAAGCGATGGCTCATAGGATCCTTGATTGCCTTGGTAGTTGTGGTCGGCGGAATTGGTACTTGGTACTTTTTGCCAGATCCTGCTACCGTAGACCCTCAACCTGAAGAAGAGGAGCTTATTACACCTATTGCTTCTGACGTAGATATATCCACACAGCTTCTTATTGAGAACACTACGGAATTTGAAGTCCAAGAATCTTCTCGATGTGTCAACTTCGACTTTGCTACAACCCAGTGGAAAAACCCTCTTGCCAAGCGCAATATAGAACTTCTCAACCCTACCATGCTTCGCTTTCGTTCCAGTGATTTTGTAGAGTATTTTAGTAAGAATCCAAACGACTTCGAAGCTTTTGCAGCTCTTATTTCGGACTTGTCATTAGAAACGTTAATAGTGGTCGACGCCACTTCAGAAACTCTTCTTGAGGAGATAAAGATCATGAAGGACTTGGAAAATGGAAATCAGCCCATCAGGAGAATTGAGGTTGATAGCAGCTTCCCTGACCTGTACTCAGACCAGCTTAACGAAACCCTTACCTTGCTGCAATCATCATTCCCAAACAGTGTTTTTGGGCTTCGTGGAGATTACCCAAACCAAATACTTCGAGATTTTTCGTATGAATATTCAAGTTTACCACTGCCTGTAGCTTCGCTTGTGCAGTCGTATGAAGACCTGGATATTGAGTTTGGTTTAGCGCTTGACCAGCCTAAACAAGCCCTTAATAGGCAACTTAGCTCCACTAACAACCAAAAACCTAAATGGATTACTTCGTACAGATTAGATGAGGATATCGAAGCCCTCCCTGGTAGCAACGCAGCGCCTTATCAGAACTTGCAACTAGGCGGAACATGGGGCCAGGCAATGTTCACCTCATTTGGCTATGCCGAAATACTTGAAGAGGAGATAGAGCTTGTGTGTATAGACACCCTAGCTGGTAGCCCACAAAACTCATTGTATTTCTTATCTGAAAATACAAGTCAGTCTTCTTACCCTGTTTTGGATGGTAATGATTGGGAACTTACCGCCAACGGTCAAGCTTTTTATATGGTATCACAGGCGTCACAGAATGCCATTCGTCAATATAGGCTCGATAATGATAGTGAATTAATAAAGGTATGGGTATTTGAAGACGCGGAATCTTCTAAGGCTTGGCTACTTAATGGAGGACCTAGCACAGTTTTCGTGGATATGGCTGATTACGGGTTTACCATTGATGGATTCGAAATGAAAAAAGCAAATTTTGATGCTGTTGTACTTAATCGAAGCGATGTCACAACTCTTAGCTCTCAAGAATACGAAGAAAGCTTCATTCAACTTGAGCCATATTCAATAACAACCTTAGACCTTTCGAAAAAAGATCTCACCAATCAAGGTGAGGCTGAAGGCAGCGCAGATAATTCTGAATCAGAAGATACTACTCAATAATTTCTTTAATTCCAAACACTGAGGCAGATACGAGAATTGGCAATACAAACAACAGAGAGCTTGCAATGTTAACACCTCCTGTTCTTGGGGTCTCTTCTATATCCTTGCCGAGTGATTCTACATCAAAACCTTCGGGGATTAGGATTTGATTAACCTTGATAAGGGTTCCGTTCGTAGGACTCTCGTCGATAGATTCATAAATATTCTCTTCGTTGATTGATACGACCTCATCTGTTGTGGTAATATCCACATCTTGACCCGCACCTAAAAGGGTAAGAAGATTTTCTGAACTCTCCAAGTCATCTTGAGTAAGAGGCTCAAGGATTATGTGATAACGAAGCACTTCTAGAAGTTGGTTGATATTTTCTTCTTTAAGTATATTTACTTTGACTTCATCAGGTAACGCTTCAAAAGCTTCGTTGGTCGGTGCAAGTACAGTGATATCCTCAGTTACTGCAACCGAGTCTTTGATCTTGGCAGTGTTGATGATATCTTCGAAGGTACTTAGATCATCCTCTTGTCTCAGCACTTCAAAAATATTTCGCTCTCCTTCTTGGGCTGCAACTGGGACACTCAAGGTGAGGATTGCGAGAAATGAAGCTGCAACTATAGTTGCATAAGATTGTATTCTAAACATATGATGTACTGTACAAAAAAAATACCACTATTGTCAAATTTGTTGATTTACACCATGTTTTCCGACACTTTTACCTTGACTATCTGCTTTTTATAGGGTATGATACCAAAGTAATGTTCTTTTTCACATCAATAGAAGAGGCATACATTGCAGGAATTATCAGTCTAATTATAGGCATCAGTCTCTTCTACACACGTAGTTACAAACCTCGCTAACACTTCATATAGCGGGGCTAATTTTTGACTTAAACTATTATAATTAGCCAATACTTGGTCTTATTTAAGGAGACGTATGAGTATCTTAATCGTTTGGCTAGTCAAGTAGTGTTTGTTGTGTTTTTTTGCTGTAAGTCCTAACTCATAATTAGGCGGCTTTTTTTACTTGACAGATAGTTCTTATATATGTCTTGTTGGTTTGCTTCACTATATTCATATTTTGAGAAAATACATTGGATAAGATAACAATCATAACACTCACAATACTGATTCTGTCCTTAATACTACTTATAATTCACTTTTGGGTAAGTTCAGAAGGTATTCGATCAGAATTTACTGACACTTCGAGATTATTCACGGATAAAAATATGGCCCTCAAAGTTGAGTATATCCAGGAGATGAAATACATTCTTGGTAGGATTAGAATACGCAAAGGGGTGCCTTACGGCAAAAAGTCTGGACTAAGGGTATACACAAAACAGCTATTTATTAGGAAGTTTTTACCATACTATTTTCTCTGGTGGGACGGAGAGGAAGCCTTACCTTTAGTCTCGACAAACAGAAAAAACGAGTCTGGTATTTACCTTGCCACTTTGTTTGACATCAGAGAGCTTGAATACGCCTATCTAGGATATGTGTTTATAGAGATGAGGGGTAAAACTGCTCTAATTCAATCTCATTTTGAAAATACGGAATGGCTGAATGATAAAACAATTGAACTGTGGATAGTTCAAGGCGATAACACCCAACTTGCCGAAAGTAGAATTTTTAAGCTTAAGGAATTACCTGAGACTGTGTTTTTTGATGACGCAGAAATTTACACCTCACAACCTGTTCGCCTGCTACAATGGTACTCCTAGTAATACTCATAGCTAGAACAAATTTATAACGCTTTTACATATATTTGTAGGGGCATTTTTTTTGACAAGTATCAATTTGTTACTTACTTTTGATATATATATGTTCGCCATCGATATCCAAGGTTTATCCAAAGTTTATAAAGGTGATGTGAGAGCCCTTAATGACATTAACCTAAACATAGAAGAAGGAGATTTTTTTGCATTACTTGGAGCTAATGGCGCTGGGAAAACCACAATAATTGGTATTCTTACAAGTCTGGTTAACAAAACCTCCGGTACCGCCAAAGTTTTTGAATACGACTTAGATACCCAGACTAATAAGGTCAAGGAGCAGATTGGGGTGGTTCCGCAAGAGTTCAACTTCAATATTTTTGAAAGAGTTGAGGATATTGTGATCCAACAAGCTGGGTTTTATGGAATGCCTGCTGGTGAAGCTAAGAAGCGTGCGGAATTTCTGCTCAAGAAGCTTGAGCTCTGGGATAAGCGCCACACCATCTCACAGCAATTATCTGGTGGTATGAAACGAAGATTGATGATTGCCAGAGCCTTAGTTCACAATCCGAGACTGCTTATACTTGATGAGCCAACCGCTGGTGTGGATGTTGAATTACGTCTTGGAATGTGGGAATTCCTTAAGCAACTCAACCATGACGGCACCACCATTCTTTTGACAACTCACTACCTAGAAGAGGTGGAACAACTTTGCAATAATGCAGCCATGATCAAAGAAGGGAGGATTGTAGCCAACGACTCCGTCAAGAATCTCTTGAAGTCAGTCAGCGAACAAACCTATAAGATCGAAGCCGACAAGATCCCGAAGACTCTCACTATCAAAGGATTTGCTCTCGAAAATGTCACTTCCGAAAGCCTTGAAGTATCGATCGATACCAAGAAGCAATCTTTGAATGACCTGATCGTAGCTCTCGCCCAGAAGAATATCGAGATCATTAACATCTCACCCAAAGACAACCGCCTAGAAAAATTATTTATTAGCAAGGTTGAGGAATAAAAATTGTAATACGTAAATATATTGTTGTAAAAACCTTTGCACATCTAATTAATTATGTGCTTGACATAAATGTTATTATAGGCTATTATTTTTTTTAGTATATTGACTAATTGTCGAGGATTTTATGGATTATTTAACTACTCTATTAGTGACGGCAGCTTTGTTTTTAGGTGGAATAATTATAGTATTTCTCTATAATACAGCTTTCAAAAAGGCAACGCAATCACCAAAAATGGTATTTGATTCTGTTTATCAAGCTGATGGTAGTCTTGGTTCTGATTTCATTAATGAACTTATTTCGATGATCCATCATTATCAAAGAGCTACTGCTGAGTTTGACCCTAATCAGCCTTGCTGGTTCAGTGTGCGAAATGTGGAAATATTAGGTGTGAGTTTTTCATCATATGAATGCCATTTTGCTCCTGATAAAACTTGGTATGTCAGCCTTTTTAAAAAAGGTGTAGACCAACATACGGAGGGTTTTATTGTGTTTTTTGATGGAAAAATGGAAGACCAGATAAATTGTCTTGGTCACCTACATATTTCTCCAAAGGTAGGAAGTGTGGAGTTTCGCTCTACAATGCAAACGGATAAAATATCCCAGCAGCACTGTAGGCTAAGCGTTTTGGTGCCCGTCATAGACAACCCTGCACTAAGCTACCAAGCCACACTCCACGCTTTCAACTTGGCCGATCTTGCCCACTCAGCCTCACAATATATGTGGGATACTGATAAGGACATATGTAAGCCCCTTGGTCTTGATGTGAACATTTACACAGACAAATTTGGGATAGATTGTTTCGAAACTGCTCAAGTATTTGAAGCTCTTTAAACCATCTTCAAGATTATTAACATATATCGCCACTCTCATTTTGAGGTGGCTTTTTTTCGTGACCAAACTACTACAGATGTGCTTATAGACAACGCATGCAAAGCACTCATTTATTAAGAGAGCTATATCAACACAGGCTTTGAGTAGCGTAATATTTGACAGTTAATATATTTTATGTTATTTAATAATTGGCTGGGTCTAATTCCCCGTCCCTTGGGACGGATTCAAACCAATTACGAAAGGGCAAAATTTTCGAAGAAAATTTTAGATACCCCGCTGCTCTGCGGCGCGGTGCCCGTTCATTATGAGCGTATTACATATGTATTCAATACTGAGGAATTTAGAATGAAGGAACAACAAACAAAGTCACTTTTTCCAATCAGGGTTGGCCTAGCGCCTAGCACTGCTAATACACCCAGTTCGAACAAAGCACATGCCAGATCAGCTCTTTTTAACAGTAATAGAGGGCAACTCCTTACGGCATACCTTGAAGCAGGTTTGGCTGCATGGATTGTAGATATTGAGAACACACTCTTATTTGCAAGCCCAATAGCTTTTAATCACTTTACTGACACATTGTGCGGTTCTGATACAAGGTTTGCACAAAAAATGTTGACTAGCTTTATTCAATTGGCGCAAAGAGGTGATAAGTCGCTATACTATAAAGAGCTAATTTGGTATCTTGCCGATAATTTCAACCTCGACACCAAAGGTCAAAAGGAGGTTGAGATTAAAAGATACATACAATCATTAAAATTAACGTCATATGGTCTATTAGATCATCTCTTGGAATATCTCACAAGATTGACACAAGCACCTGACAGACAAAGAGCAATAACCGCTGCAGATCTTGAGTATGGCAAATATACTTCAGTGTCTCATAAGATAGGGAGTTGCTTTCAAATTTGAAAGTTTTTTTCCCAGAATTTGAATCTAACTCGCAGTTTAACATCGACTTATTTAGGCACCTTCTTTATACAGAAGCCATCTATACCTACTCCGACGACTCCCAAGTAAAACAAGTACAGACCTCTGACGAACTTAAGAATATCTTAGACTGGTACCATTTTTGTGAATTCGCGAAAATTGCGCCATTAGCGTTACAAAATATCGGTGATAGCGGTCTTTTTAATAAAGCGCTCGAGATTAATCTAGAGGTTAGGTATTTTTCATCTACTAATGGAGATAAACTGGTAGAGCAAGAAAAATATATTGTGGATTTTTTTACAAAGTTCAAAGCGTACATTAATCTTGAACATTCATATTTAATAGATATACTCACAAAAACACAACTTGATCATGGTGTGACAATCAGTGATGTTTTTTCTAACAAGTCACTCCTAAAAAAATTGCACCAAGCAAATAGCCCCTGCTATAAGCATTCTTAACGCCAGCAATTCTAAGGCTACTAAACGCTGAGACATAAGCCAACTTTTACTCTAAAGTTAGGCTTTTTTTGTTACTAAGTTGTGATGTGTATTTCTTTGTATTGAACTTAATCAGAAATTAAGATAATCTTACTCGTAACTATGTTCTCTCAACTTAATCGAATTGCTTTTAACACAATTGCCAAGCGTGAAATCCACCGCATTCTGCGTATCTGGACCCAGACTCTCCTCCCGCCTATTGTTACGCAGTCACTATACTTCGTGATCTTTGGTGGGTTTATCGGGAATCAAATCTCTGAGATAGATGGTATAAGCTACATGCAGTTCATTATCCCAGGCTTGGTGATGATGGCTGTGATTAATGCAAGCTTCTCGAATGTGGTGAGCTCGTTCTTTGGCTCCAAGTTTCAGAAAAACCTTGACGAGATGCTCGTGTCGCCAATGCCTAATTGGGTGATCATTGCCGGTTATACAGTCGGAGGTATGTTCCGCGGATTGCTCGTAGGCTTGATTGTCTTCTTGGTTTCCTTCTTCTTTGAGCGCCCTAGTGTGGATAATCCTTGGATAGTGTTACTCTTCGTCTTACTTACTTCAGCCATGTTCTCGCTCGCTGGTCTTACTGTAGGTATATTTGCTAAGAAGTTCGACGATGTGGCGTTAATTCCGACATTTGTCCTGACTCCATTGACCTATCTTGGAGGGGTTTTCTATTCTATCAACAGACTCCCTGACGTATGGCAAAATATTTCCAAGCTCAACCCAATTCTCTATATGGTAAATGGTTTTCGTTATGGGTTCTACGGCCTTAGTGATGTAAGTATTACTTTTGCAACTGTTATGTTGATTGGCTTCTTCGTTCTGCTTGCAGGTTTGAACATGTATTTGCTCAAGAAAGGGGTTGGATTGCGGAGTTAATACTTGACTTAACTTTATAAGTCTGTTATAATCAGAGCATAATTAGTTGAAAATGTTGGAGCACTTTGATTAATGGCAAAAAAAGTAATGACATCTAAAAACCTAGAACCCCAAGAAATACAATCAATTAAAATGAGATCTTTGATAAATAACTTGCAAATTTATCTTCAAAATGGTCAGATTACTCAAGGCTTTTATGATGCTGTATACATGCATTTTAATGTTTTGTACGCATCTATAGACCTTGTAGGTATCAATAAAGAAAACTCGCAGCAACTAAGAACTGACTTGGAGAAAGTACAGGGAATTACTGTGAATGACTTCAGTATGCTTAAAGCGATTTTCGATTTTTTTGATTCTGAATTGAATGATTTTGTGGCTTACCTCACAAGTTTACAACCTTAATAATTACTTGTATACTACTTCCTGCTTTTTATCTAAGCAGGTTTTATTATTGCGGTAATACCCCCTGGGGATGGAGAGCTGAAAGTCTCAAGACTTCCCGTCTGGACGTCGAAGAAGTTCTGGCGCAATAAAAGATACCCCAAGCGTAAGTGCGGGGAGCTTCATTTTTAATGACAGAATTTAAACTCAAGTGCTTTCTTAATGAATATGAGGAAGTACTTTTTATTTACAAAGAGATAAAACAGGCTGTTAATTAAAGTCGAATGTAGCAACATGTTCGTTGACTTTGTGAACTTGGATTGAGGTGTTTTTTTGATAGTTTTTGCCGCTGGCTAGTTGGATATTGAGGCCGTATTGATAATGAATTGGGCTTTCTCGGTTAGTAAGTGTTGTGAGTTTGTCCACCGTAAGCTTAGGCGATACTCTGGAAGTGCTTTTGTGGATTTCTATTGCTATAAAGTTCTTACTGTTACGCCGAATAGCTATTTGTGGGTATAGGCGAATCTTGGTTTGCTTGACGGGCATTTTGACAGCATCCATCGGGAACAAGCTTATAGAATCAAAATCAGCAGTTGTTTTGTAGGCATTTTGATATTGGTAATTGTAGTCTAGGTATACTTCCCACTCAGGATTAATTTGCGTAAGGTGGCTTATTAGTCTTGCAGCCAGACATTTAACGTGCAGATCGTTACTGATGAGAAACTCCTCTGCTCGGAAAAAAGTTTGAATGGTTTGTTTTATTGTTTCGAGCGCTTGTTTGTCGGTCACTTTCTCAGGGTGAGTTTTTTTTCTTTATCCGTCAAAAAAAGCAGGATAATTATTATACCTGCAAGAGCTAGAAATTATTTTGACTAGGCTGTGTGAAATATTTTAAGCATCAAGAATATATATACTCCCATGATTGTAATCAGATAACTACTTTTGTAGAAATTTGTGTTGAACATAATATTTTTTTTACTTAACAAATCAGTATTAGTACTTTTATCATAAGTTGATAATATTGTCAAATATTATTCGGTCTTGTATATAACTCTATTGACATATATATATTTGTATGGTATATATTAGTTAGTTTTGATGATAATTATACTTGGTAATAAAATTGAAAATTAATATTTTAGCTTGTAAAGCCGGTAAGATCAAATATTTTTCGGCAATTATTAAATACTCTCCCATCGGATTCGTCATTGAATTGTGCTCTGAGATAATGAACCCCGCTATTGACTTACCTACTCTGGTAAGGATTACGAATGGCATCGGAGGTAGTCTCGAAGGTATAGAATACCCTGGAAATAGCGAACTGCACATGGCAAGCTTAGTGAGATATGCTTTCCCTTTAGCGAAAACCGTTTATGCTAAAGACAATGGTATCTACAGCCAACCTCCAAACCCACCCTTTCAAAAAGTAGATGTTGATAATCGCGGTCTTCAGATCAAACGTACCAACACCAAACTAAATTCTGACAACATTAAGGCGCTGGGTTCAAGTGCTATTAATAATTTCTTTGATATGAAATTTGAAGTCCGCCCAAACTATAACCTACTGTTGTATTATATGCTATTCGGCTTTTATACCCAAAGTAGGTCTGTTGCAGAAGGCGCTTTTAGTAAACTGCTTAATGCTCTTTTTGGCAATTTAACGATTGCTGAGATTAAGCAGATAAACTCCATACTTAATATGAAGGGAATAAATCGCCTACTTTGGTCTGAACTTATTGAGCAATATCCAAACAAAGTCATAGCAATTGAGAATGAATGTGTTATAATCAAAGAAGATGGTGCTTTAAAAGTATCCCTGTGTTGTGCTGATTTTTCGCCTGACAACCTTGATACTCTTAATACTTTATTGGAGGTAGGACGGAGTAGTACTGCGTAGTGGACACGTGATTTGATAACAAGAACTAACAGATGCCTTTCATATTATTGAAGGCGTCTTTTTTTATCTTCACACACGATTAACAGACCTTGTCTGATTCCATATTTTTTGATACAAAGCTTACATGAAAAGCCAGATCCACATCTCTCGAGCAAATCTTGAACATAATATCACACTTATAAAAAACTATATTCACCCTCGGACTAAGATTATGTCCGTGGTCAAGGCTAATGCGTATGGTCACGGGCTTAGCCAGGTTGCACCCACTCTTGACCCACTCACCGATTACTTTGCCGTGTATCACTTTGAGTCTGCGGTTGAGCTGCAAGAATACACTGATAAGTCGATTTTGGTGCTTGGTGGTGCCTGCGGCGATGAGCTTATACGATCTGGTGGCGGTAATATTATGATTTCGGTTTTTAGTGTTGCTTCGTTACAAGAAATAATTTCTGTGGCTAAGAGAAATAAAACAGTATTTACTGTTCACCTATCCACCAATACTGGTCTCAATAGAGAGGGTCTTGATCAAGAAGGGTTTGAAAAAAGCATAAGTCTGATTACCGAAAACAAAGATTGCATAACGCTGCAGGGGGTTTATTCTCACTTTGCTAATATCGAAGATACGAGTGATCCAAGTTATGCCACAATGCAGATTGAAAGATTCCAATGGTTCAAGAAGTATACTCAAGATAATTTTGCGGGCGAGGTTGAATTTCATATTTCTTCCACTGCTGGTACGATGGTGTACGAAAAAGATTTGGGAATTAGCGATATTGTGCGACCTGGGATTGGGCTATACGGAATGTATCCATCAAAGTATTTGGAGTTGGAGTACAAACCAAAAGGTTTTGAATTAAGACCTGTGCTAGAGTGGAAAACCGAGATTCGCAAAGTTGGCACAGTGCGCGCTGGAGAGTCGGTCAGTTATGGGTGCACCTGGACAGCAACGAGAGAAACCAGATATGCCACCATCCCCATTGGTTACTCAGATGGCTTATCACGCAAATTCTCAAATACTGGGTACGTATTGATCCAAGGACAGAAGTGCCCTATACTTGGCAGAGAAGCAATGAATTTGCATGTGATTGATGTCTCGCATCTGGACTCGCCTCGAATTGGCGAGGAGGTTGTTATTCTAGGAAGACAGAGTGATCAGCACATCACAGCCGAGTCCCTAGCCGACTTGTTTGGGACAATTAATTATGAGGTGACAACAGCCATTGATAGATCCTTAGAACGTATTATAGTTTGACATATATTATTTTTTATGGTAGTGTATATGGTCTTTTGAAGACAACATATTCACATTTGGAACTTATAAATGAAAATCAAACTAATTGATAATCTATGTGCAGGCAGGGATATTAAAAATGCAGAGTTATTTAACTCATATATAGGGCTGGTGATGCTGGTTCATTTTTCTAGAACAGAATATAGTATAGCGGCGCTGCAGGACGTACCAGTGTGTTTTGGGGATATCAACACAACTTATGCTGCAGATCAACTTAATAAGCATCAATTAATCAGATGCACGATTAATGATCAAAAAGAAATAACCCAAGTGTCACTGAGTAGGATCTATGCCCCAACACAGATGTACTACTATATTGTTAATAATCAACTGTATGCCGAGCATTCGAACCTTTCTATGATGAATGTAGAGGAGTTAGCTTTCAACAATAAATTTGAAAACCCTGTCGATCTTCCTATCCTGCCACCTTCTGCGTACAACTACGATGATATTAGTTATAAGGTGCTTTTTAGTTTTACAAATCCAGGACCACTTGTACCACTGCATACTGATTTTAGTTTGTGGATGCTTGTAACCCTTCAAGAATTGGTACAGGAAGGTGTTATCAATAGTAATTTCTATGGTGCGTTAGGAAGCGAATTTTTATATCTTCCAAACATCGGTGAAAATTTATACTTGCTACAGCTGATGAAATCCCCTATTTTTCAATATACATGGCAAGATAAATTTCTTAAATGGATACAGCATAAACTATCCGAATATGATGTTAATATTAACCACGATGCCGAAAATTGTGTTCTAGATATTTTCTTATCTCACCCAAGAGAGAGTGAACCTGAATTGTTTGAATTCTCTTATGAGTTCTTAATGCAGGACTATTCCGAATATTATGGATATACTGTTGATACTTTTCGAGAGCAAATAATTCCAGCTCTACTAAGTATCAAATTTAAATAAACCAATTTATTGGTAAATAGGTTATAGACATTCGTTTGCAATGTCTCTTTTTTACTTGCAAAATATCTTGACTTTACTTGGTATTTATGGTAATATATATGTACTTTTGACGAAACTATCAGATATTGGAGAATTCGAAAATGAAAGTTGTTATACTAGAGCGAGTTGAAGGCACTATTCCTCAATTTGTCAATGGTGAATTGGGTATAATTCACTCACTTGGATTATTTGTTCTTGAAATTGGAAACTGCAGACCCGCAAAATCCGAGATTGAGGTAGGGCAAAAACCCTTAGTTATAATCTCTAGTCATGATAGAAGCGGGTTGAACCTGACTTGCAATGTTATTGTTCACCAAGACAATAAAGCGGTGTGGGCTACTTGTTGTTTGACCAGTCATCAGATGCTGTATTTTCAGGATAACCGCACGTTATTCGAAGCTCCAGGAGATGGCAGTTATGACTCAATGACGATTAGCGCAATAGCTTTGGATACAACACTTGCCAAAGAGTATACCCCATTAGAACAGTTAATTCTGTGCCAAGACTTAATTAATAGCATATTCACAATCAACCCTACTACAAAACAAGCCCAAGAGGGTCATGCTAAGCTTTTTGTGTATTGCGCTTTTTACAGACTATTCACCTCAACTAGTATGACCTTGACTTCTTTTGTGCTTATTTCTCATATACTGATAACAGTCAAAGAAAAAAATCTATTTTTTGTTAGCCTACTGCAGAATAAAAAGAGTCCTATCAAAGATCAGATGTTTTCACTTTTGAATCAAATAAAAGATCTATATTTTTCGGAGATAAGAATCATACATAACACTACGTCATTAAAACTAACTTTTGAGACTGGAAAGGTTGTTTTTGCTACTGTTATTTATACACCTTACAACAAACTGAGCCCTGAGATTGTAAAAGAGGCGATTCCTGATATTGTTGAAGTTAGTTCTCGAAAATGAATAGGCACCCCAAGGCAAGCCAAGAGGTATCTAAAATTTTTCTCAAGAAAAATTTTGCCTCTTCGGAATTGGAGTTATCACACAGCAAGGGTGTAATGGAATTAGACCCTTATCAATTATTAAATCGTATACAATTAGAAAAGCTTTATGCCCGATGCCTTTTGATTAAAGGTGTCTTTTTTTTGTATTACTTCTAACCAATTCGTGCTTGCTTGAGTATTTGACATTATATATTTTTTATGGTACATTATTTTTAGTATTGATGAAAATTATTGAAAATTGGAGAAACGATTATGGATGTGACTATATTTTTTGATGGAAATGGTTTTTACGAAGGTGAGTTACATACTTCGCCTTATGCACCAGTATTGTTACTAGGTGATAAGATCAAAAATCTTGAAGAGATCAAAAACTACAAACCAGTTATTTGTGCTGAAGACAAAATAGTTTCTGACAAATCACAAATTATGTTCTTGTCTTCCACCGCCACCGAAACGACCAAGGTAGAAATAAAACACTGTTGGGAGTTTAGAGAATACCAAAATGTTTTTCAATCAAATAATAAATACTGGTTAGAATCACAGTGTTGTGAGAGACCTGTTTTCAGGATGACAAAAGTGGGAGATATTAACTTCAAAGCTCTAGAAGAAATGGGTTTTTGGGAGTATCAGGGTGATACTCAACTATTGTATAAAAAAACTCTTGAGGGAATTTTTCGGTTCACTTCTAGTGACACAAAAATCTCGGAAGGGCATCTGCATTTTTTGTTATATATGATCATGTGCCGCATGAATTATCATAACGAAGAAGCAGGATTTAGCCAATCCTATTTCGATGGAATAATGGCCAAACTTAACTTCATAACTCTGGAGGAGTATGAGTTTCTAGATATGTTGACGTACTATAGTGACTTCATGGCATGCGCAAAAGAATTAATAAATTCGTTATTGTCGGATACATGGCATATAGTATATGACCCAAAAAAAGAGGTTTTAGAGTCTTGGGATGGAGACACACTCATCTCAAGTATCAATCAAAGTGATTTTGGTTGCGAGGAAACATGGACCTGTAATAATGATGAACAACTTAACTCGAACCAGAAGATGATACAACATATACTGGGTTTTTCTCCTGACGATTTACAATATGCGGTACTCAACCAATAAGCAGAACCCCCAGATATTATTGAGGTGTCTTTTTGATTAAAGGCGTCTTTTTTTTGTTTTACGATGGTTTTACAGCCGAATATAAAATGTGATTTCGCTTGAGAGATTGCAGTCACAGGTGATTCCTAAAATTGTGGAGTTATCTACAACTTTGTAATTTAGGCTTCAATTGTGTTGATATGAAGGTGCTTTTTATAAAGGCATCTTTTTTTACGAAAATATATACTACCAGCGAATGCGAGTAGTATGATTAGTGTTACTGTTCATGATGAAGACAGATTTAATACCTCCACCAGAAGAATCTGGTCATTCTAAAAATCAGTACGATAACGAAAATCACTGTACCTGATAGATATGTAATATTCAAGAGAATTGCTGCAATAATAATTTCTGGGAGGTTTTTCCAAACTATAAATACCCCAAGAAATGTAATCGCTGCAAAAATAATAGCTATAACTACACCCAAACCTTTTCTCTTTTGCTATGGTAAATTAATTTATACCAACACTACTTATTTGTCAAGCTATTGTATTTTTCTTGGTTCAAGTATTCATTAAGTTTCTCATGAGGTATTCTTATCTGCTCCATGGTGTCGCGGTGGCGCAGGGTGACAGTGTTGTCTTCCATGGTTTGGTAGTCGATAGCCATACACCAGGGGGTGCCGTTCTCGTCTTGTCTTCGGTAGCGTTTACCGATAGAGCCGGCTTCGTCATAGTCACACATTATACCTTGGCTGCGTAAATCTCTGAAAATCTTTTCACCTTTTTCTTTGAGTCCGTCTTTTTTCATCAGCGGCAATACTGCCAGCTTATATGGCGCTAGGTCGTATGGTAATCCTAACACAATTCTTGTATCATTCTCTAATTGTTCTTCTTTGTAGTGTTCGGTCATAACCGCTAAGAAAAGCCTGTCCATACCTACAGTTGGCTCGATTACATGTGGAATTGTTTTTTCACCATTAGACGGATCAGTGTACTCAATTTTTTGCTTGGAGTGTTCTTGATGCTGCTTAAGATCGAAGTCAGTTCTATAAGCTAGACCAGTAAGCTCACTGAAGCCAAACGAAAAATTAAAGTCTAGATCAACTGTGCGTTTACTATAATGACTGAGTTTTTCTTGAGAGTGTTCTTTGTGCTGAAAGTTCTCAGGATCAAAACCCATTTTGTAAGTAAGAAAATTTTCTTGAGACTTGAGCCACTCTTCAAAAATAGTATTCCACCCATCATCATTCTGCGGCGGCTTAATGAAATACTCAATTTCCATCTGCTCAAACTCCACTACTCGGAAAATGAAGTTACCTGGAGTTATCTCATTGCGAAAGGCTTTCCCGATCTGCCCTACTCCAAACGGTAATTTTGCCCGTTCGGTCTGCACGATATTCTTGAATTGCACGAAGATTCCTTGAGCAGTCTCTGGTCGAAGATATATTCGAGTATCAGGGTTTTGTGGATTGATTTTATCCCGATTGGTTTCGAACATGAGATTCATGTAGCGTGCCTCAGTCCAGTCTCCCTCTTTGCCCGTTAGCGGATTCTTAAGGTTGTTACTGCGGATGATTTCGGTGATTTCCGGACCAGTCTTTCCTTCTATATCGATTCCGAGTTGCTCTTCGATCAAATGATCTGCGCGGAAGCGGTGCTTAGTGTTCTTATCATCGACTAGTGCGTCAGCAAAAGTCTCTGTGTGACCACTGGCTTCCCAGACTCGCTGATTCATCAAAATCCCTGCATCTAGCTCCTTCATATCGGTGCGCGAGTAAATAAAATGCTGCTTCCAGGTCTGCTTGATATTCTGCTTGAGAAGTACGCCTAAATTACCGTAATCCCAGGTATTGGCCAGCCCTCCGTAGATCTCACTCCCTGGATAAACAAATCCTTTGCGGCGCGCAAACTTGGTCAACGTATCTAGATCTACTCGGTTACTCATATAATATATATTTGGTTTTGTATAAGCTCAAAGTGGGTGGAGGGCTTGTTTTTGTCAACTTTAAGTGAATTAAACTTGTATATTTAACATTTACTGTTTTTTATGTTATTTTAACCTAAGCACTTCTACTATAGTAAAAACGAGAGAAAAGAAAATGACAATAACAGTAAAGTTAACTGATTACCAAGAAAAAAGATTTGCAAAAACTTTGGAATACTACCAGAACATCACCCATAAAGATGGTTTTGGGAACAATGGTCGCAATGAGTTGGAGGATAAATTCAATAAAGATATATTGGACTATCTCAAAATGACTTACTTCAGGTATGTCGCTTCTGCAAGTGGTATATGCTATATGAAGAGACTCTCTGAGCTACAAGATTTCTTTATTAAAGAAAAAATCGTCAATGATTCTGAGTACAATATACTTACTCAAAATATTTCTACAGAAATCACTACAGCCATTCAAGACTTAGCCAAACTCCCATTCGATCATAATAACTTTCCTCTGTTTGAGTTGTTGATGGAACGCCCTGAGTTTGAGTGCTGTTTTAGTGAGATCGAGGCGGGCACCCAGCTAGAATTTATTAGACAACTAAAGATGCATGCGTTACCCCAAGCATCGCATGCACTTAAGTTAAGGAAAATATGCCACGAAACTAACTACTCCGGAGATGGAGTCGATTACAGATTCTGCCCCGTTTTGAAGGGTTGCATTCTCATACTTCGCTATGACTTTACTTACTCACATCTTTTTCTCGAATTCACCAGCGAAGAAGAACAACTTCTAAAACAAAACCTTGTAACGTACTTGCGATGTTATTCGATTCCTGCAGGAAAACATGTCTATATCAAAAAAATACAAGTGAATCGACTTGTCTTTATTCAGGATAAGTTAGAATACACATCTGTGCACGATTTTGTAGAAGCTGTTTTTACACAACTAAACAGCTAAAACTCTTGACTGTTTACGTAAACATACACAACCCCACCTTTCAATTTTAGTTTGAAAGGTGCTTTCTTTTTGAAAAAAAAGAGCCTAGTAAAAACCGGGATCTTTGCAGATAAAAAAGACATAATTTAATCAAACACAGGAAAGAAGATACTAATCCCCACCGCTATACCAAACCCAATCAGAATGTATGGTAGAACACTCTTTAACGCTAGGTTTCTAGTATACGCATCTTCATCGAAGATTTCAATCTTCCTGTTCCAAATATCTTTCACAGGGGTAGTTTTTTTTGAATCAATCATTATTTTTTCTTTTAATTTCCTTAATGAACAGTGGCAGATTTATCAACACTTGTCGAATCATCACCCCAACTAATACAAAAAACTTGTTAAAGCGTTACATAAGATGTGGTTAAACTCGAATTTGAATACTCAATGACTGAACAATCTGTGTTCTTTTAATACAAACATAACTTTCGCTACAGGGGATGCGCACATATTTTGACATAAATATATTTATGCTACATAATAACTCCTAGATGCCTTTTATTATATTTATAATTGTTTTGATTGTTATCACGATTGCGAGTGGTTTGTATGTTGTCCGGCAGCAAACTAACGCCGTGATCGAGACACTTGGGAAGTTCAGCACTATTGCTAAGCCTGGACTTAATCTCAAGATTCCATTTATCCAGAGAGTTGCTGGAAGGGTCAACCTCAAGATTCGCCAGCTCGATGTTACTGTCGAGACCAAAACGAACGATAATGTATTTGTAAAGATGATTGTCTCTGTGCAGTATTTTGTATTACCTGACAAAGTCTACGAATCATTTTATTTCCTGGAAGACCCTGAAGCACAGATCACTTCTTACATTTTTGACGTGGTTCGTGCCCGCGTTCCCAACCTGAAGCTCGACGATGTATTTGAAAAGAAAGACGACGTTGCTCTCGCTGTAAAGAATGAGCTTTCAGAAGCGATGAGTGAGTTTGGCTATGGAATACTCAAGACTTTGGTTACCGATATCGATCCTAATGCCAAGGTAAAAGAAGCGATGAACCAGATCAACGCAGCAGAGCGCCTACGAGAAGCAGCAACAGCCAAAGGTGAAGCTGACAAGATTATCAAAGTCAAGGCTGCAGAAGCCGAAGCGGAAGCTAAAGCATTATCTGGTAAAGGTATTGCTGACCAGAGATTGGCAATTGTCTCAGGACTACGAGAATCTGTAGAAGACTTCCAGAATGGTGTTCCTGGAACGAGCGCTCAGGACGTGATGAACCTAATTCTAGTCACGCAATATTTGGACGCTCTCAAAGATCTCGGTATTAATTCCAACACAAATACAATTATGATCCCGCACTCTCCAGGAGCTATGAGTAATATAACTGACGAGATTCGCAACGCGATTATTGGTGGCAATCAAGTCACAACAGATCATAAGTAGACTCGCTTTAAGCTCATTAAATCCCTACAATTTAGGGATTTTTTTTGCGGCTCAACAATATTTAATTGGAGAAAAAATGTACTATTGACATTATAGGTATAATATGGTATAATTATATTTGAGGAACTAGCTATATACATAATTTTACCTATTTACATCTGTTTTTAAACATGTGTTCCAATTTTTTGTTTCATAATATTGTGATATAAGTAACAGACTATGCAAAGGCTCTCCTACACTCAATTTTTGTAATACCCTATGAATCCGCGTCAACAGAACAAAATTCAGGAATATTTAACATACTACCATCAGAACTCTTGGGACAAGCTCCCTAATTCTATGTGTATAGACTCTGGTAAACCAGGTAAAAGCATTGTCTTTGTAGGCAGCCTTGGCGGAGATGAGCTCGGAGGCACAATAGCAATGATCAAACTTCATAAATTTTTGAGTAAAAATGAACAGGTTCTTACCTCTGGAAAACTTATTTTTATTCTCGGTAACCCTCAAGCATTTAAACAAGGTGTTGCCAAGCTCCATGATCATCTTAACGAATCGTTTATCGCTGAGACCACCAACTCATACGAAGGTAAGCGGGCAGCAACTCTAAAAGAATTTTTTGCGTCCGAAAAGCCAGACCTTGTGCTTGACCTCCACACGTCGAGCGTTGGTGAGATGCGCATGGTTCAATACCGTAAAGAGCAAATGTCGCGCATGGGTATCATGGAAGCAATTTCTGATATTAGCTATTACGTGGCTTACACCGAGGGTCTTATTCCCGGTTCATTAATTAATTATCTTACCGACATAGATATTGTATCTTTTGCTTTAGAGTGTGGTAATTCTAAATCTAAAAAGAGTATTGGCATTGCTTTTGACCACTTAGTGAGAACATTGGAGCATTTTGAAATGGTAAATCAAGATATTACAATCCCTAAGATGATGGATGATCGCACGGTACCTTTTATTCAGTTATTTGACATTCGGGAAGTGATTGAACCTAAGCGAAACTTTAGATTCACTGACGAAGAAATCAAAACTGGTAGCGTCATTAAAAAAGGAGATATTTACGCAACATTTGAAGGTGGTTACTTAGTGGCGCATGATGACTATTATATGTTCTTACCGAATAAGCAGGTTCGACGAGGTGATAGCAATGCGGGCTATCTTTGCAAAATTTATAAGTTTAATAAGGAGGGTGAGGAGGCGAGTTAATTACTACTTTTACTATTATATCTCACTTTCCTTTTTGCGTATTTTAATTTGGGGTCCCCGGCTATCGATAGATCGAGAGGGGAAGACGAAGCGCCGACGGAATGGAGTGATGCTTTTGCCGAATCAGGCAAAACGAAACGAAACGAAACAAAGCAGAGCGGGAGGAGCTATTGACAAATTGATAGTTATTGTATATGTTAAATTAATAACACCTATTTGGAGTCGTAGCTCAGTCGGTAGAGCAGAGGCCTTTTAAGCCTTTGGTCGTGGGTTCGAATCCCACCGACTCCACCACCTGCAAAAAATCGATTATTCTTAATGAGCATAGTCGATTTTTTGTTGGTGGGTTAATGCTCATTAATCAATAAGTGACCCGCACCAAGATTTGTAAAGTTGCCGATCTTGTATAACGCACGTGTACACTAGAGCTTTTTTCTCTTGTGGTGACAAGAATATTCCAGGGCCAGTATATCCAGTCATGTTCGGGTAATCACTATATTTCCCAAGCCTCCACCCGCCTATACTGAAACTTATTGACGACTGTTCGTAGGCAGGCTTAAACAGCAACTTATAGTACTCCTCATTTATATCAAATACTTTCTTGTACAGCTGAGTAACAAAATTTTGTAATCCGTCTTGGGTGGCAAATAAGCCGGCATGACCGCAGGCACCGCCATACCATCTTGATTTTTCATCATTAACTACTCCGGGCATCAGCCCCTTCTTTGAGGGAGCGATCATATTCATGTGCACACCCTTTGACAGCGGATTGTACAAAATCTCACTCAATTCGTACTTTCGGCAGAACTCTGCAAAGCAACCACTCAGTTTTTGCTCGCTAATTTTCTCAATTAACATACCTAGATATAAGTACCCTAGATCTCCATATTCATATCCTTCTTTTTGAGATTCGAAAAAAATATTATTCTGGTTTTCAAACAATCCGCTTAGATCAGAGGCTAGGTATATTTTGCTCTTACAATACTTGTTGATGAGCTTAATTTTTTGTCTATGGCAGAGTACATCTTGAATGTTCAGTGAAGTGTCTTTGAGAAATGGGATATAGGTGCCTAGGGTATCTGATAATTGCAATTTTTTAGCGCTTGCGAATTCTAAGACTTGTAACGCGGTGAAGATCTTTGTCAAAGACGCTATGTCGAAGTACATACCTGATCTTTTGACTTGATTGCCAGTTTTTCCTAACGATATATGTGTCCACGTACCACTTTCAAACACGCTAAAGTAGATACTCTCCCCGATCTTTTGATGTACAAAATCGCCGGCTTTGGATGTTTTTTGTGACCATAAATTTGCCTCTTTTGTTTTTTGTTGTTTTAAAGCTTTTTCCATAAACCTTCCTTAAGTATTCAAACACACTTGGCACCCAAGATGGCTGATGCTCATCCTGGAACTATCCAAAGTAATATTTTTATTTTTTTTCTTAATAAGCTCATCCTGCAGGGAATACGTGAATATGTCAAGAATAATTCGCTTGAGATAATAATATCCCTCGACAAATTTATAGACTTCGTATAGTAATTGAAGGTGTATGCCTATAGACAAAAAAATACAAAAGCTACTAAACCAATCCAAAGGTTCTATCGAAAAAGTTGCAACTATGCTCGATAAAGACCAACGAAGCTTTGCCGTTATCCAACAAATAAATGCTGCTCAAGGCCTTCTGGAAAAAGCAAAAAAAGAAATTATCAAAAATCATTTAGACAATAGTTTAGATGCCGTGAAACTTCAGAAACGAGGATCGGAAAAAGATATTTACAAACTCTTTAATATTAAGAATTAATTTAATTCTTGACGACAGAGAGAAATTTTTGTATTATACATTTTGGTCAATTTTGAATAACAGCCATAAAATAAATGAATACATTGCGTTTAGATAACTCTCGCTCTAGTCGTGGAGATTTATTTTGCTCATTAATGCACAAAGCAAAACAGCTTCTAACTCAACAAAAGTATAGAGAATGTTTAAAGATAGCTTTAAAGGCTTTTGAGCTGAATCCTGATAATAAAAAAATTGCAGAAATTATCGAAGAAGCTAAGCTTTATACATCCACTATTGAGACTAGGCAGACTCCTCGATATCCAATAATAAATACAGTTCTCGTTATATTCGAAAGACTTTTGGCCTTTTTTCTTGAAAAAATTAGGTCTCTGAAAAATCGTGTATAAGGACTTTCTTAACCAACTTTCCTGCCTCTTGTGTATTGCAAGGGGAGGTTATTTTTTGTTTGCCCTGTACCAACTGACTAATTTCTCTGGAGACACGCCCAAGTAATACAGGTTAATGATTACTTGATTGCGTAGCGTCGTATAAATAGCACCCTCTTTTTCCCACCTGCGCGGAGAGGTTTTTGCTTTTTGCTTAAGGGTAGCTAATTTTATTTTTTCTTTTTTTAGTCTTTGCATTATATCCACATCCTCCATCAAGGGCAGTCTTTTGTATCCGTTTATCTTGTTGTATACTTCTTTTTTGATGAACAAGGTTTGGTCTCCATATGGGATTTTGGTTATTTTGGTACGGATATTGGTGCCAAATTCGATTACCCTATATCTCAACTGTGGAGAACTTATACCAAGCTCAAAGGCACCTGCATCACTATCAAACATAGCTTTGTTGATTAATTCAAGAGCATTATCAGGTACAATAGTATCACTGTGCACGAACCAGAGAATCTCGCCTCGCGCGACTCTCCCGCCATCAGCTAAACCGTTACCTCTACCTGCAGTTGATTGGACATGTATGATGCTTTTGTCTTGTATTTTGGCCAAAGTCGTATGATTTGGACTGCCGTCTGAAACAATTATTTCATAGGAAAAACCTGACAACTTATTCTTGAGCGAAGCGAGATGTTCGTTGATTTTATCTTCGTTGTACGTTGGGATAATGATGGAAAATTTTGGCTGCATAGGAATTAGGTTGGATCTTGGATATCTATATCACCAAGTGGAAATTGTTGACCATTAATTTGCAGCGCTATTGAATGGGTTCCTGTGTAATGCTTGCGGATGGATTTATTCTTAAACGATTGTTTTTTGGTAATTTTTAAAGGTTCGTTACCCAGTTCGATTGTCTTAAGCTTGAACACCTTTGGCGACTGCTTACCACTGGCTTTAACATACCCTACTACATAGTCGATTTGCAAGAGCTGCGCGCTGGTTGACTGGTTTTTTAGAGTGCAACTGAACTCTATTTCTTCACCGATCTTGATTTTGTCCGGAGTAATTTGTATCTGCTTAATATCCACCTGGGGCTTATGGAAGCCAAAATATTTCATAGCTCCTTGATTGCCTTGCTTGATGAGATTGCGGAGAGCTTTTTTACTCATCTTTGGTTCGTTTTGCCAGCCTCCTTGCTTCCATTTTGATAATTCTTCTAAGATAAGATCACAGTTATTGCGCGTTAGATCATTGAGGTGATTGGCCACAGAAATGCGCACATATTCCGATTCGTCATCTCTAAGCTGAGATAATAATGGCAGTACCAGATCAGGATTTTTGTCTGTCATATCTAGCTTGATTCCCCAAGGTAAAAATGGTCTTGTTCCTTCACTCACCAACCGGCGCACATGGGGCGAAGAGTCTACTACCCAACTTTGAAAATATTCGAAAACCTCCTTTGGATACTTGTTGATAAATGGGCGAATAGCAAACTCACAACTGAATCTTTGCGTGAGCTCATACATAGCTGCCATAGAAGTCTCAAGGTCGTCTAGGCCATTTTCTTGAACGAAGATATTGATCGGCCACATCATCCAAACCTCTGGCTTGATGCCAAACACACCTTTCTTATCTGGCAGCGCCGGGCCTAGTGTGGATAGTAAAATCTTAACCGATTCCTTATAATTGCTCGGCAAAAATTCCTTGAGCGTGGTGGCGATTAATTGTGCTCGGGCTTTCATCTCCAGATCTGTAAGGCTTTTGTTGATTTGGTCTGCAAATTCATTCTTTTTGAATTCTGGGTATACACGCTGTATTTTTGAAGCTAAAGTAGCAACTAGTTCATGGTTAAAAACATTCTTGAAAGCGCTGTCTGTCATTTATACTTAAGGTAACAAAAAAGGAGTCTTTTGTAAAACCCTAAGGTAGCTTTCCCGCGATAAACCCTTTGGATATTTGAGATATTGTCAGGACAGACGATTTGACCATCAGTTGCATTCAACCTACATTCTGACTATGTGTCACAAAGTACCCTGTACAAGAAAGTAACGATTGAAGAAGAATTCATCACCATGCCTGGGTTTTATATGTTGTATAGGCCGGTTCGAGTTCCCTATGAGAGACTCAAAGAAGCTGGGGGAATGGGTGCAATTGGTATGATTGAGCAAGCACCAGCTTTTGGTAAAGGTTGGATCGGAGTTACTAAGCCTGCAGATTATCAAGGCGCCCTTGAGATCAAAAAAATTTCTCAAGAATTCATGATGCATGAACATGTTGGAGCATATGCCAAAATGGGCTTAGCTTACCGCCAGATTATGAAAGACCATAAGAAAGTCAGGAATTTTTTTAACCTATATGTTAATGATCCAAGTAAGAATGAAGAGGAAGACTACATTACCCAGATTTTGTTCCAGGTCTAGAAACTCTTTAATTCACCTCAAAGCCTTGACAATCTTTGCTTCAAGATAAATCTTCTACAATAGAATACTTCTAGTTAAGGATATCAACAGCAATGACACCGGCACAAAAAGACATAAGATGGAACATGTTGCAGAATATATTAGTTGAGTCTCTATCTAATGAGGAACAACAGGAATTTAGCGATATTATTGAGCAAATAATATCTAAGGTCCAAGCTAGAACCATATCGACTGAGCCTTTTGAGAGGAAAATACCCATCCCACCCCATCGCACGGGAGCGAGCCCTCAGGAATAATTGATACTGTTAACGATTAACTTGAAAAGCTTGGTTAACTATTGCAGACTCTCGTTGTAGTTTAAGGCGCTAATTAATTTTGAGCGTTTTTTTTACTTTTTAAGTGCGTTGTGATAGGTTACAGACAAACTTAAGATTCAGTAGGTGCTTGACATTTACAAATTTTTAAGCTATAAAAGATATATTCTTTATACTAAATGGGGCTGATACATTGAAAGATTACATCGACGAAAAGATTGCAAAACTACCAATGGAATATTTGCAGGTTCTGCATGGAATTATAGAATATACGAATAAGGAATACGATACGTTTTTTGAAATTAAGAGTAATCCTATTTTTGATGATGTATTAAAAGACTTTTTTCTCTCTATGAGCTTTGCTAACATAATTTCAGCTCAGCAAGCTCAATCGTTTCATCTTGATGGCGTGGACTCTAATGCTTTTTTAAGAATTCTTAACAATGCTTCGCGGGAATCCCTCGATAAATCCAAGAGAGAATTTAAAGATTTTTATAGCTACTTGTACTATAACGAAGACGAGTTAAATTGGTTTCAAAAATTCATAAAAAAAATCTTACCTGATAAAAACATTAGGTTTGTTTTGAAGAGCTTATTCAGCATTGAGCTCAACTCATCAGACAAAGATGAAGTTCAATGCTATCAGATTGACAGTTTGTTTATCTTCGTCGCTATGACGGTAATAGAGCAAATCCGACCATTGAAGTACTTGAATAAAGCAGATTATCCTCAACCATGGCTATGATTATTGATTGTAGATGACAAAAGCTTTATTATACAACCCACCTGAACTATTATTGTTCAGGATTTTTACTTTTCTTTACAAATTACGAAATCTGCCGTATAGTTTGCTTTTATTACTCTAACAAACATATGAATTATAGATCCGGATCGCGTTCTTACCATGAGCGCCGCAACAACTCACGACGCTCCAGAAGCAAGAATAACCAAATCGATCACTCGATGTATATTCAAAAAGCTAAGCCCGTAAAGATAGTAGAGTACGAGGCTAAGAGAGAATTCAAAGATTTTCCAGTACATGGTCATATCAAAAAAGTAATCCGTGAGAAAGGTTACTCCACCCCTACTCCGATTCAAGACCAGTCTATTGAGCCGCTTTTGCGTGGCCGAGACCTGATTGGAATTGCGAACACTGGAACTGGGAAAACTGCAGCCTTCTTGATTCCGCTTGTTGATAAGCTAATGAACAGCAACAAAAACCGGGTCTGCATCCTAACCCCTACCCGCGAACTGGCCGAACAAATCAATCGAGAGCTTAAAGAATTTATCATGCGCACCAGGCTCTATTCTACCCTTCTTGTAGGCGGCGTACCGGTCAAGTATAATTTGCGTGATCTCAAGCGGCAACACCACTTTGTCGTTGGCACACCAGGGCGCGTACTTGATCTCATTGATCGCGGCGCATTGAAAATTGAGAATTTCAATCATATTGTTCTTGATGAGATGGATCAAATGCTTGATATGGGATTCATTGATGATATCCAAGATGTTTTGGACGCGATGCCAGAAGATAGACACTCCCTATTCTTCTCCGCCACTATGAGCAAAGAAATCGAGCGAATTGCTAATGATATGCTGGTAGATCCAGTACATATCTCAGTGCTGCGAGGCAAAACTTCTGAGAATGTAGAACAGAATATTATCAAATACATCAGCCGTAATGACAAAGAGCAAAAGCTCATCAGCCTTATTAAAGAAGCACATGTGGAGAAGGCTCTGTTATTCGAGAATACCAAGGCTGGGGTAGACGACTTATATGATTTGCTTAACCGTGCAGGGATTAGAGTTGGGGCAATTCATGGAGATAAGGAGATGCGCGATCGTAGGCGCTCCATTAAAATGTTCCGCGAAGATGCGATTGATGTATTAGTAGCGACAAATGTAGCTGCTCGAGGGCTAGATATTCCAGGGGTTTCGCATGTGATTAATTACAACCCGCCGCAGAACTACGATGAATATGTGCACCGCATTGGAAGAGCGGGGCGTGGAGATAATATCGGATATGCGTTAACGTTTGTCGAGTAATTATAATTTTTGGATTAGGTTTGAGATTTTTTGGACTGTGTTGAGGTTTCTAGTGGTAATGATTTTGCCGAATATTCTGTCTAAGGCTTCCATTATTTTGACTGTTTTTGGTACCATCTCACTGTCTAGATACCAGTAGATGTCTTGGCCTGGCTTGCTTACAACCTTTACACCTTCGGCAAGGCTATTGAGATCATCTATATTTTGTTGAACAGCTTTGCTGTCAATGAACGTTATATATTTTTTGATACTTTTAGCTTCTGCAACACCGCTCAACAGATTGTCTTCCAGTACTTTATTGATCTCCTCTTCGGTTCTTAGTGTCATCACACTAGTGAAACCAAAGTGCTTTTCGAATTCTTGCTCTATACGTTGCAGATCAACTTTTTTCTTGCTCGAGAAAATAATATTACCACTGGCAAGTAAGGTCTGAGCACCTGGATATCCAATTCTTGCAAAAAGTTCTTTGAGCTCAGCCATAGGTACTTTTTTGTTGCCTCCTACATTGATTCCACGCAGTATAATTAAATAATTCATCTTATGTGGACTATATACCTAAGTATACGATTAATCAATAGTAATAGCAGTCAAATAATAATACTTAATCTACCAATTCCTTATCCTTAAGGGCATTTTATGCTTAACATACATAAAGGTAATAAACTTACAATAATCGTATTTTTTTAAACAGCCAACAAAAAGAATCTGTAAAAACAGACTCTCCTATAATTTTATTTGAATTAAGTCGGGCTAAATAAGTTGAGAAAACGGAATATGCTTAAATTTTGGACCAAGATAATACGCCCCGTAAAACTATTATTTTTGATTGTAATACCGATGTTTTCAAGTCGCGAAACAAGGTGTGATTCTTTATATAACAAGTACCGACGCATCATGGAATATGTTAATGTCTGTACTCGATTAAACTTGCCCATTTATTTTTCTCCAGCTATCTGAATAACCCCAATCACGAAACAACATACGCAAATATCTTCCGAATGTAATGCGCTAGATATCCATTGATTGATCTAGGTAAACTAGTTACTAATCCATACCGTTCTTTCAGCTCTCCAAAGACTGTTTCGACTCGACTACGTT
>CALITC010000023.1 GCA_938041505.1 uncultured Patescibacteria group bacterium
AAATACTATAGCATCTCCTATTTCTCCAGCCGATATCAAAAATGTAATTGGAGCAACCAGTATAAATGCACGGCTAAGCACATATATCAACTCAATTAATTCAGGTGGAGTTTTTTTTGTGACTAAAAACAAAATATATAATAATTCCTGTAATTGCACCAAACAATAAGCCCTGTTCCATAGTAAGTTATTAAAAATTGTATTTAAGTTCGGTAAGTTCTTCTGAGACTTCCCAGAGCTTCTTAGCAATTTCTGGATCTTGACCGTAGGAGCTTATCTCTACTTTTGTAGCAGAGCCTCTCATCTCTTGGAATCCATTTGGTCCGCAGTAATCTCCGCCTTCTATGTCATTTCCCAGAGCGGCATACAGGGTAGGCATAGCTCCATCTTTCGCGCTTTGTGACATCCATCGAGTGAGCTTATCCATCCAACCTGGTTCATGTCGTTGTAGATCAGTTCCGGCAAATCCAGGATGAGCTCCTACAGAAATAGTCTTGCTACCAGCAGCTTTTAATCTGCGATCTAACTCCATCATAAATAATATATTAGCCACCTTAGACTGACCGTAGGCTTTCCACACCCCATACTCTCCAACCAACTGCAAATTCTCAAAATTAACCTTCCCAAACTTATGCGCCAAAGAGCTAAGTGTAACCACTCGCGAACAATCAGCTGCTTGTAAGACTGGTAAGAGAAGACCGGTTAGTAAGAAGTGACCAATATGATTGACCCCAAATTGCTTCTCGTATTGTTCAGTAGTTTCTTCCCTGTCCCGCAAGGCCATGATTCCAGCATTATTAATCAAGAGATCGAGAGTGTTATATTTTTTCTTATATGTAGTGGCAGCCTGTTTAACTGACTCCAGACTGCTAAGATCGAGTTCTAAGAATTCCAATTGAGCGTCAGGAACTTCTGTTTTGATTCGTTCCATTGCTGTTTTTGCTTTTTCTTTGTTTCTGCAGGCTAATATAACCTTAGTCTCGAGTCGTGCAAGCTCTAGAGCAGTTTCGTACCCAAGTCCAGTGTTAGCCCCAGTTACCAAGGCTATACGATTTTTTTGAGATGGGATTTTGGAGAGATCAAATGAGGTCATATATAATTAATCAAATCTAACTTAAGGAGTTAAGTCAAAATTACACAAAAAAAGTTGCTAAAAAATTCCAAATAAAAAATATCCCTAGAGCTAATCGTAGGGAAGTTAGTGGAGTTCGTTGAATATCCAAAATGAAATACTTAAAAATACTTTGCAAAAGCAGTGTTCTCGGATATTCTCGACACTCTTTCCTCGTGAGTAGTACATTCTTTGATTGTGTATAAAACGCTTGAGTATATCTCACATACTTCTTCAATCCTATCTTCAGGAAGATAGAAACTGGTCAAAACATTACGAATATCTTCCGAATTTAACGCAAATTCGTACTGTAGCTCACTTGAAAAAGTTGCTTCAATTTGAGCTAATAAGAAGGCAATAACCAAAGGGTTGCTAATATCACCATCACAAGAATAATATTGTAATTTAAAATTATAAATGATTTTATCCTTCGTAGCTTTAATATGGAGTGCCAGAGCATCGGGATGTTCACTGGTTACTAAGACCTGCGCTAAGCTACCCAATCGGCCGTTTGCCTTGGCTGATAATAATAAAGTCAAACTATTTACCTCATTCAAATTTTGCAATAGAAAGTTATCTAACATACAAAATAATTTAGGTCAATATTTGTACGGAGCGATGGAATCATTATGTACAAAAAACCATAAACCCAAGACAATAAATCAAATCATTACTATGACAGCAGTCTCAATAGATAATATCAAAGCACTAGGCACAGTTTGGTCGTTTCAATTCTACGAAAAAGTAGACAAGAATGACTTATACTCTGGGCTATCAAAATTAATCAACGATTTCGACGATTCTTATTCCAGGTTTAAAAGCAACTCCATAGTATCGACACTAAACAAAGAAAAATCTTTTAAAAATCCGTCTCAAGATCTCATCAAAATGCTTGATTTGGGGCTAGAGTACTACGATTTATCAAATGGAGTCTTTAATATCGCAACTGAGATTCACCAGCGCGCCCAAGGGTACGACAAAGAGTATTCATTCACTGAACAAAAATACTTAGTACCCAAAACAGTCGACCTCAACGAAGCTATCCTTAGCTCAGATTCCGGCTCCATCAAGTTGCACAATCAAATTTCAATTGATCTAGGCGGTATCGGGAAGGGGTATCTAATCGACAAACTGGCAAAATATCTACGAGAAGAAAAAGGCCTGCAATATTTTTTGATCAATGGCGGCGGGGATCTGTACGGGACTTCCAACCAGGGCGCACCGATAAGTATTCATTTGCGCCACCCGCAGAATCAAACACTTTCAATTGGGCAGGTAAGGTTATTCAACAGCTCGGTGTGCGGATCTTCGCCATTCTTGCGTCAATGGGGTAATAAGTCTCACATAATCGATATCAAAAATTCTTCAAAAAAACTAAGCACCTCAAGCTTTGTAATGGCGCATTCAGCGGTGCAAGCCGATATTATGGCAACTATATTGACACTTGTAGCGTATAAGGAGGCCACAGCCATGAGCAAACAAAAAACCTGCGAATTTATACAGATTACAGATAACAAAGCTCAAATGTCGCCGGGGTTTGAGTTATTCAGCAACTAATTACTAAACTCCTCAGTAAATATCTGAGATGCAGGAACCTTGAGCTTATGGAGTACTTCCACCATGCTTTCCGTAAATGCTTTACTACCGCATATGTAGTGCTCAGTTGTACCACCGTATTTACTCAATTGAGATTGGCAATCATCACTACTTATTCGGGCACAGGTATGTATAGCAGAAGCTTTTTCTCGGGTGGTGAATATTCTAAGGTCGCTTCCAAGCACTCGCCGCAACTCTTCTTCGTAGAGAATGCATGAGGAGTCTTTGACTGAGTAGAGTAGGGATGTATTGTCGCCATCAGATCTCAGTATAGCGTCTACAAATGGCGTGATGCCAATGCCGCCAGCATAATATACTCGTGGTGTTTTCTGCTTGGATTCTCTAGTGAATATTCCATAAGCTCCATCAAGATATACCGTATCTCCAAGATTTAATTCTCGCAATTTTTTGGATTGGGGTCCCACTGCCTTAATCCCAAAAGTAGTCTCACCAGTGTCTTGGTCGAAGTGCAGTACAGAATAAGGGTGAGATTCTTGGAAGCGCGCTGCTTGAAGATAAAGATATTGCCCGCTTAACACCTCTATAAAACCTTTTACCGGTGTGAGCTTGATAGTAAAAATATCATCACCATATGAAGTTATATTTGTAACCTTGTACTTGTATTTGAAGAGACCGGCCCAGGTCAATAAGCGTGCAATAACAATAATAACCAACCCTAAAGTAGTCACAATTCTTAAAGCTCCAAGTAGCGTGTAATTGGTGGTATAATTACCAATATCTTCGACATGCTGCAGGGATAAGAAAACCATCGGATAGCTGAGGTAATGAATGTATAGCCACGGCCTGTAGCGCAATTTCGAACGCAATACAGCAGATGTGACCCAAATCAAAACGTAAAGAGCAAGAGCAAAACGGCCAAGTGTAATGTGAAAATCAAGCTCAGTAGTAAAATTTGGCAGGAATATCCACAGCCAATTCTCCAAATAAGCAAACATTTCCAATACAGGGTGAACAAATATAAATATAAAGCCGTACTTCCCAAGCCATTTATGAAAAGCAAGCACCCCGTTTAGGTCGCCACTAAGTTGCTTACCAATAAACCGAACTCCAAGAATAAGACTCCACACAAGAAGTGCAATACCAAGCATACCAGTGGTGTTGGCTAATAGATACACCAAGAATGTCGGGTCGCTATTGGAGGTGATATCGAGCAATGGGAAGAGGGCAATAATGCAAGATATAGCAACTAAGCCATAAACATGTATCAAATTTTTCTTGAAAGTCATAAAATATGTTGTAACTATCAACCAAGATATAATTTTTGCAAAGGAAACACTAAGTAGTTCGGTTGTTTATATAGAAAAAATACTATTGCAATTATATAAAAATTGTGCTATGATTAGTGTATTGAAACACCGATCCAATCAATATAATATAATATATGTTCTCAAATAACAACGCGCCAAAGTTTAACAATGCAGCTGAAGACGCTCGTAAAATTAGGAAAATCCACGAAAAAAAACAGTCTTTCGAACTACCTGATTTTCAAGAAAATTTAGCTGCATTTAAGAATAGCCTGAGCGACTTGTTTGCAAAAACCAAGCAAGAGTATTATCCAATACTTGAACAAAAATCCGCTGAAGCAATCAGTAAGCTGCGCGCCAAAGGAGCTCCGTCGTCGAAGGTTTTTAACTCGCTGTCGAAGAAAGTAAACTGGAAAGGACTGGTATTGTCTGCTGGGCTAAGCCTCTCAACGTTAATGCCAAACAACGCAGTAATGGCTCAACAGCAAAACACAAACAACCTTCAAGAAGGTACTCGGATAACAGAGGTTAGCCCTGAGGTTGAACCGGGTAACACTCTCTTTACAGCCTTACCGAGTTTGAGAAACGGCATCATGCAAGCTCCTAGTATTCCAGATGGCGTCCGCGCTTCACTCGAAAGTCAAATTATAGAAAAAGACTCCAATTGGCTCACCGAAGAGTCCAAAGCGAATTGGGCAAGTAGTGTCAGCGAAGGTCTCAACGAAGCTCTTGCTGATCAAGGTCTCAAGCCAGATCAAATTGCAGATCTAATTGTCACCCCAAAGCTCAAGACATTGTTTGAGAATGCTTCCCAAGAACACTTTGGCGATAAGGCAATCGAAATGCGAACTCTACAAAGTATCGCACTAGATCAAGCGGTTAACAGGCAAGATAGTGACTTGGATGAAGTAGGACGATTAGCTGATGTTATCCCAAGTTTTGCTGAAGCCGCCCGCAATACTAAGTTTGATAAAAATCAAAATGGTCAGTTGCTATTTAATACTATATTTGAAGCCAATAAGCAGAATATTAAACCCACCAAAGGCGATGTTTCTGGGTCTCATATCAACGAAAAGACTGTGCGTGATGCGTCTACAGAGATAACCAAAACTATTTTAGCAGAATTAAAAGCCAACAACAAAAAAATCGATCAAATCGAAGAGCTGAACATCTACCCCCTTCAAGAAAAATTTGCAGATATCTATAAACAATTATATGGAGATAAAGCTCAAGACATGATCAAGTACCAAAACAAAGCCTTTGAGCTAGAAAAGCATGCCAGAATCTATACTCAGGAGCTTAAGCAAGAAGGCAGGGATAAAGGAGCAAAAAAGGGTTTCAACTGGTGGCCTATTGTGGGTGGTTTAGGATTATTAGCAGCGCTTGGAGTAGGGGGTGCCGTAGTGATGGATCGTAAAAATAAGCAAAATCGAGCCGATTCAGCAGAATCTGCTGCCAACAATGCCAATAAATATTCAATTCCTGCATCGTACGTCGAATCTATAGACTCACCAATACAGAGAGCAAATATAGAAGAAGCGGTGTCGAATCTAGTTAACGTAAAAAAGTATACATCAGACACAGAAGTACTTAATAAGTTTGTCGAACACACGACAAGGTCTATTCTCAATGGGAACACACCAAGAGAACCAGGTGAAGGGTCAGATGGTGTTAATTACTTAGATAACGATTGGATAGAAGCTCAAATCATTGGGTTTATCACAATGCACTCGCAACAAAGGAATAATATTATTCGAAACTTTTTTGATGACGCAGACCTTTCGGAGACTCTACAACCCATTCAAGAAAATGAAATCAAGGATTTGCTGTATCATACTCAGGATCTTGAAGGTGAAAACCTAGATAAACGGTTCGTAGCCCCGGGAAGTGAAACAATCAATCTATCATTCATGGCAGACCAACTCGAAGAAGAGGTGCGTGGCTACAAGTCCGAAGTAAGTAGGTTAACACAGGAGATTGTATCAAAATTAGAGGAGATGCTTGGCGAAGAAGACTTTAATGTTATTGTGCACAATACTGAGCGCAAACTAAAGAGTTTTTCAATAAACGATCTTCGAGAATACTTAAATCCAGACAACTCTGTAAACGAAGAGTTTGCATTATCGATAATAGAAGCCCTACAACCTGCAATAGACGAGGCTCGACAAAAGCGTGAAAATCAAAACCAAGATGAGGAGATGACAGGGTTGCTCGACGAGGTGCAACAGATTTTGAGTAATGAATGGGGTATTAGTGACGAACTAATCCAAGAGGTAGTTCGAAATCAAAGTACCAGTCTGATATCTTACGTGAACTCTGAAAAAAAGGGGGGAAGAAAGGTCGATTATAACAGTCTTACAAAAAGAGTTGAGAAGCAATGGCTAGGACTGCTGATAATTAAACAGATTGAAAACCAACCTGATAAGAGAGAATACTTAGTTACTCAATTAGAAAAATATGTTGAAGAAGCTAACCAGCCAGAGGAGGCTCGTAACGTAGTCAATTACATCAAAGATGGTGACTTTAACCCGCAAAACATTAGGTTAATCACAGAACGCGCCAAAGATGCCGGGTTCATTGACCAACAGAAATTGTTTGGCAACGATACCAACCTACCACAAAACCAAGTTGATGAAAGTGCAAACCCTACAGTAATCGAAGATCCTGATGAGGGGCAAGAATCAATTCTCGATACTTACGATAAAGAAGAAATCAATCCGCTACTTGATGAGGCCGAAGGTAATATTATCAGAGTATATGGATTCAACGAAAATATAGTTAATCAGCTCAAAGATGAAGTGCTTGAAAGAGTATTAGATGATGAAAGTGTCAAGAATTTTCTAAGAGATCAGTATACAGGCTCCGATGAAAACAAAGCAACCATGAAAAATGTATTCGAAGATATGTATTTCGCAAAGTTACTCGAACTATCTATTGGATATGGAGGTGACTTTAACCCTGAAAAAGCTGCAAACATTAAAGAAAAGCTGACTCAAGCAGTGCACAATAATAACAACAGCGCCCCGCTAGATCTCCAAAAAGTAGCTAACCTCACCGAAAACAGATCATACTACAATCCTCTTGGAATGTCGATTATATTGATCCAAGCTCTGAAAAAAGGAGATATCTCGGTTGCCGAAATTGAGGCCACAATCTAAACCTGACTTGCAAGGTTGGCTATAGCTTCGTTGAACGCAGCGGAAGTAAGGCTTGCTCCTGCAATCTGTACATCTTCGACTTCGTCTAATGACACACCAACGAGTTCCAGTTCAAGGTTTTGATTATCAAAGATATCATGATGTTCTTGAGATTGAGGAGTTACATCGAGGTGGTTTATATCAAGACTGGCAATAACTCCATCTTCGACAGTGGCGGTCAGCTCTAGTGTGCCTGTGTGCGCTCGGGGCAGGCTGTAGCTCACAGTATCACTAACAGTAGAGATAATGGGCTCTGCAGCGGTAGGGGCTGGTGAAGTCTCTGTTGAAGTGTCTACTTTGTCTCCAGAGTTTACAGTTTCAAGCGGTGTGGTGTTTTCTGGTGCTGAGTCAGGAAAGTCTGAGCGAGGCTCAACCTCAACGGGATCAACCACATCAACATTGCTCTCCTCCGTCAATGCTGAATCAGTAGCAACTTCGCTTACCTCGTTGGTTGTGGTGTCTTGAGAAGCCATAATGAAGAGTGAAGCTAGGACAACTGCGATAACAAAAACTCCCACGATAATTCCAGATTTTTTATTCATAATAATAATTTAGTTTGTATATGTAATAGTATTACGCAACAAACGTAAAAAAGTAAACTCAATTAATATAAGACAATAAATAGATCTCAATCTACAAACCTTATTGCTTAACCACAATGTTAACCCGAACTTACTCGAGGATAGCTGCACAAAAACATCACAAAATATAGCCCTAATTATCAAAACTCCTTTACTATAATCAAAACAGCGATCAGCTTAATCAATAATACATGTTCACAAAAATACAGAAATTGATAATTCTAGTCCTTACCACTTTGATAATTACCGGTGGGGTCATGATTATTGATAAGATGGGGCAGCTAGAAAAGGGTAGAGAACGTGAAGATAAATCAGTTGAAGAATTCGTCATCGAGATTAGCGAACCTCTAAATCCTAACGAGAACGAACCGATTGGCCTAGATACTGATGTAAAAATAATTGAGTTCGATAGAGCAAAAATTACTCAAGAAATAACAAATATTTTAGGTGATTCAGCCAATGATTATGGTGTTGTCCTTACAAATTTAAACTCGGGGCAAAGTTTAGACATAAACGCTGATCAGGTTTTACCTCCAGCCAGTATTAGCAAAGTACCATACGCCATTCTTACTCTTAAGGAGATCGAAGAAGGTAAAATCAGTTTTACAGATACTATAAGTATGCAATCACATCACTATGCTTACCCATCTGATGATTTGTATTACACACCATTAGGTGAAGAGTTGACATTCCAGACCTTATTGGAGAGTTTGCTCGTAGATAGTGATAACACAGCGATGACAATACTTGAAGATTATTTTGGAGGCAATATTGCCTATAATGAAAGACTTAACACACTAGGGCTTGCGGGTGTAACGCGCTTCCCACACGAGACAACTGCTGCTGATGTAACTCAAATGTTTCAGGGTATATACAGCAACACATGGCTCAATAAGGATTCAACAAACATATTATACGAACTCATGAGTAAGTCAAAACCTCAGTTTTCCGATCGAATAGTGGAGGGGGTTAAGCTTGCAGATCCAGAAGCTAAAGTTGTGCACAAAATTGGTCAAATTATCAACGACGATTATGGTGAAACTTACCACGATGCAGGGTTGGTCTTCGCCGAAGATTCTGATATGTTAATTGTAATCTTGAACAATCACGAAGTTCCTAATGAAGCAGCTCAAACAATTCAAAAAATCACAGAATTATTCGTAGAATCTAATCAAACATAATAAATTACTACTCTACCAGTGAGAATTTTCTTGACTTTTCGATATATAATATTTATGATCCTCGATACATTAACCTTTAATTTTGTAATAATTTCTCTACAGTAAAATTCACGTCGATTCAAGAATTCTCACTTAAGATTTGCCTTTTTGTGATTAGTAAAGTAAAATTGCTTTATAACACAAATTCAATGCTTAAATCTCTAACAAAAATCATACCAACTTTCAGCCTAGCACTATTATTATTTAGCAGTCTAGGCGCTTATGCAGCCTCAGTTCCCAATGGTCAAGTTCAATGGGGTTGCGCCACTAACGAAGCAACCAACGCCGTAGACTTTGGGTGTCCCAGCGAAGTAAATATTGTCACAGGGCCTTGGTTACTCGATGGATGGAAATCATACCATACTAATTGGGTTGATAGATTTGCTGACCCAGCTAACGCAAACAAAAAACCGTATCTATTTGCATATATGATAGCAGGGCTAGCGAGAAGAGATAAAGGCTTGCAAGATTGCGATCTTACTACCACAAGTATTTGCACTGATGGAGCAAACTATATCAGAGATAATCTTAATGATATCAAAGCAGAATATCAAAATGTAGCGGATTCCATTTTGGATACATACGGTAACAAAGAGCTATATATTCACATGGAGCCAGACTTCTATCTCTATCACAGTAGCAATATTCAGAAGAACCCTCTGACTGTAGTTGAGTCTCACGATATCATGAACTCTCTTACAGGGATTCTACAGACCACACTTCCTAAGGCAAAAATCGTAATGGATGTATCCTCATGGAATCCAAACCTTGTAACTTGGCATGAAGGTTTTGAGAATATTAGTTACGGAGGTCTAGTAGGTAAGGTATTCCGTGCTGATCAAAACCCAGACGGCAAGAGCTACGAGCAAATCCAAACCCAAATCGACATGCCACTTATTGTGGATACCGCACACACATACGGTGGATTCTTCACCCAGTACCAAGCTACCTGGGAAACCGAAAACCACGGAGTGCATGCAGTGATCCAAGCACCGACTAATAATGTCTCGTATAGTTCATTCTTAGCTGCAATTGATAAAACTGTGGTTAATGTTCCATATTATAAAATGAGAACCTTCTAAACATATTATTAGTTGACAAAAGCGCATTTTTAAGCAATAATATCTTCGAATAAAAAGCAAAAATTAGGAGATAATATGGTTTTCTGGATAAAAATTACTTTTCCATTTAGAATAAAAAATAAACCTAATCATCCTGCCTTCAAAGCTGAGTTTGAGTCTTATGTGGAGGAAGTGTGTGACTACTCTTGCTTTTTTTATGATGCTCTTAAGTGCTACAATGGGTTCTTCGGTTTAATTGAAGATTTCGATAGGGAGACTATCTATGAATTAGCGCAAAGAGTAGGTTATAAGCTAAATCAAAAAGAAATTAAATTGTGTAAAAAGCAATTTAAGAAAAAATTAATTGAAACTTATGTTCCGAAGACACAACAATTTCTCCTGTCATTATACTCCAAAAAAGAGCTTTTTCAAGGGGATTATGAAAGTGACATCAGAACCTCGAGTGTGATTGTCCAAAACATAAACCTCCTAAGAGAGTGGGTTACAGACGGGGATAGTCAGAGTGGATACCTAAGCAGTTACATGTCACTTTTTGAAAGTGTAATATATCCTAAGTATAGTCTCTTTTTAAAGAGACTGAGTGCAAGTGATCGAGACAAACTTAATACCAAGCATCTTAAGATATTATCAGGCATTAATATCGATAAAAAAGCAGGTATACTTACTAATATTGAAAGTTTTAAGAACCTACTTAATTTGATAGATGCTTCATAAGCTTTTGAAAGGCGAGCTCTATTTAATTCCAGGGATTTATTCTTTGGAGTTATTTTTTTTCATTTAATCAAAAAAACTTCTAGAGTGATTCCTTAGCAACATTGGAGGTCACCGGTAAGTAAGTGAGCAGCACCCAGAAAATGATAAATATTAAAGACATAGTAGAATTAGAGATGTTATTACTTATAACAAATAGCTTGCAAGAAAGCATTAAATGAAACTCCATAATATAATACTTAGGTTATAGGAAAAAAAACATGTTCAAAAAGAAAGTATATCCATTAGAAGTTGAGCTCAACATCACTAAAAAAGTATTCTACTTATTCATGAATAATAGAGAAAAACAAATAAAATATATTTTATCTAAGTTTATGGATCTAGTAACGAATGAAGGCCCGCAAATGTTTATAGATAATGGTATACGTGATCTAAACGATCTACAAAACAGAAACATATATGGAAGTATTTGTAAGGAGTTTAAGAAGCTAATATACAATAAAATCTGCACCGAACTAGTTAGAATTGAAATTGAATCTAAGCAAGGAGCCCATATATATAGTAATCTTGTCAGGTCAATAAACCTAATTATATCAAATTCTTTTATAAGCTATTACACATATTACTCTTGGTATGGAGACAAAGAATTCGACCAGTTATTTATCCATATAAACAATCTATATCGCAGTGAACTTAGAAAAGCTCAAGTCATCAAAATCATCTATACAGGGTACTTAACTATCCCTTCGTTGCGTATTTACAACAATTACTTTACCCGCCTTGTCTGTAATGTAATGCATCTTAGATGAATTTAATGACTTTTTATTGCTTCCGGAAAATAGACCCTATACATCTATGGGGTTGTTTTTTTTGAATTTGCTCAAAACTTATTGTGAAGCTATACTATAAAGTATACAACCAAACAAAAACAAAATATGAAATGGGCAAAAATAATTGCTATGATTACCGGGTCTTTGCTAGTGTTAATACTAGTTGCTTACGCTGGATTTAACTATGGTCAGAGACAAGATGAAGCGAATCCTGAGGAGAATTCTTCGGAAGCTATGCTTGAGGCTGTGGCTTTGGAATCGGAGGCGCCAGAAAATATAGACTTTGCTGTTGCCATGGCAGATTACCAGAAAGATCAGGAATTTATTGCTTCGATGCAGAATATAATCGGAGTTGGGTCTACAGATTATGGTATCTACATTAAGGATCTAAGCACTGGCAAAGAATACACTATTAACGCTGATCAAACTTTTCAACCAGCAAGTATATCCAAGGTTCCTTATGGAATATTAGCACTTAAATATATCGATGAGGGCAAGCTATCTTACGACGATAGACTGACTCTCCAAAATCATCACAAGTCCTACACAACCGATCCTCTCTATAATTTTTCTGCAGGCTCTACATGGTCTGTTCGGGATTTGCTCAGGTTACTTCTTGTGGATAGCGATAATATCCCCATGAAAATGCTTGAAGAGTATTTTGGCGGTGCCGAAAGCTATAATACCCAAGTTGCGGATCTTGGTGCTCCAGGGCTAACACGCTACCCACACGAAACCACACCTAGAGCAGTTGGTGCAATCTTCGAAAAAATTTATCACCAGGAATTACTCTCTCCTGAATCCAATCAAGTACTAACTGATCATCTATCGACTTACAAGGTATTTACTAGTGACAGGATTCGTCTTGGTGTCCTCAGGGCAGGCGGCGATGCAAATCAAGTCGTGCACAAAATTGGAAATTTATCAGGAGTTTATCATGATGCGGGCTATGTAAGAGGACCAGAAACCGATTTTATTATCGTCACACTTAATCAGAATCGAACACCGGGTCAAGGAGTTGCCGGGGT
>CALITC010000024.1 GCA_938041505.1 uncultured Patescibacteria group bacterium
ATAACTAATCCAAATGATGATGATCTTGGTAATGACACAGATACTATTAACATCGCTGTAGATACTGCAAGCAGTGCAGCTGAATTCAGTAATGTGGCTAATGTAACAATTCCAGTTGCTGTGACCGATAATGATAGTGCAAACATTGTGTTTGCGACAATTGGCTCTCAATCTTCTGAGGATGGTACAGCAACTGCAGAAGTTCAAATAACACTTACTAATGAGCCTACTGATGATGTGGTTTTGGAGTTGAGTGTAAGTGATTCTACAGAAGGTTTGTTGTCGGCAAGTACAATTACCATTTTAGCAGCGAATTGGAACAACGGCGCTGAGAATAGGATTTATATTGACGGTGTAAATGATAATGAAGTAGATGGTGCAATCACTTTTGACTTGCGGGTTGATGGCGTAACTTCAACTGATGCTGCATATAATGATTTGGACGTTACGACTATTCCTGTTGTAACACTAGAGAACCTTGATGATGATACTGGCATTCCCGCTATCAACATCACCTTTACAGGGACAAGTCAGGTTCTAGGGGAGACTAGTGAAGACGGTGCCGATGCGATTGCTCAATTCGAATTGTCAGCTCAACCAATTAATGGTGAGAGTGTGACTATTTCATTCGAGAGCAGCGATACTACTGAGGGTGAGTTGACTTCGACAAATTTAGTAATTGAAAGCGCTAATTGGAATAACCCGACGCTAAATCAATTAACCATTGAAGGTGTTGACGATGATATTGATGACGGCGACATTGGTTATTTGCTATCTGCTTTGGATGTTAGTTCTTCAGATGCTGGTTATGATATTGTTACAGGTGCTGATATTCCTGATGCTTCATTAAGAAATATAGATAATGATACGAGAGGGGTAGTTGTAACCAAAGATGACTTCACACTTACGGAAGGACAGTCAGGAGAATTTAGTGTAGTTTTGGAATCTGAGCCAACTGAAGACGTTCGTTTTGAGCTTACTTACGACGAAAACCTTGTTAAAATTTCTCCAAAAGTTACGAATCTCGCGACGATTGCTTTAAGCTTTATACCAATACGGCCTCAAGCTCAGACTGATGGATATACTTTTAATGGTTCTAATTGGAATGAGCCGAAGGTGTTTACAGTAACAGCATTAGAGAACACTGAATATATTGGTAATGATATTATTGAGCTTGTAACAACTCGCTTAGTAACCACAGGAGACTACCAAGGGTTCGAAACTCCAAAAGTAACAGTTATCATACAAGATAATGACCAAGAGAAAACTATTAGAACTGGAGCAAATGGGGCTATTTTGCCAGCTGCTGCCACTCTATCTTTATTAAGTGTTGGTGGGTATATTGCATACCGAGGTTTGCGAAAACGAGAAGATGTCTAATCAAAAAAAATGAGCCCATCAAGGGCTCTTTTAATTTCCAGTCAATCTCTTTAGAGTTATAGGTTAATTTTCTCTCCTCCTGTGCTTGAGGTGCCTTCCTTTGGTGTGGAATCAACATCTTGAGGAGCTTCAGTGTTGGCTGCAGTGTCGGTACTTGCAGGTTCTGGAGTAGGGGATTCTGCTTCTGGTGTTTTGGCTTCTCCTCCGCCAGCGGTTGTATTAGCTGAAGAGTAGATTTTTTCACCTACTTGCATCAAGGCATCTTGCAACTCTTTTGATTTTTCTTCGAGCTTCTCAATATCAGCATCTTCATCTTTACTGATTTCTTGTAACTCAGTCTTAATTTTTTCAATAGACTCCTTGTCTTCTTTGGCTAGCTTTTCATCCATGTCTTTGATAAGCTTTTCAGTCTGGAAGATGGTATTTTCAGCAGTGTTTTTGGCATCAATTCTTGCTTTTTTCTTAAGGTCAGCGTCTTTCTGTCTTTCTGCTTCATCGATCGCTTTTTGCTTCTCTTCGTCTGAGAGGGTGGAGGATCCTGTGATAGTAATGTCAGCTTGTTTGCCGGTGCCTTTGTCAACAGCTGTGACTTTGAGAATACCGTTAGCATCGAGGTCAAAAGTTACTTCGATTTGAGGAACTCCTCGGGGAGCTGGTGGAATACCAGAGAGGGTGAATTTACCCAGGGATTTGTTGTCAGCAGCAAGAGGCCTTTCACCTTGAACTACATGCACGTCTACAGCGCTTTGGTTGTCAGCATACGTAGAGAATACTTGGGACTTGGAAGTTGGGATAGTGGTGTTGCGCGGGATCATGGGAGTGGCAATGTTACCAGCGGTTTCGATCGCAAGAGTAAGAGGAGTAACGTCTAATAACAGAATATCTTTGACGTCACCTTTAAGAACAGCTCCTTGAATCGCAGCACCCATAGCTACTACTTCATCAGGGTTCACGGTAAGGTTTGGTTTTTTGCCGAAGTAACCTTCTACAGTAGATTGCACGAGCGGCATTCGAGTCATTCCGCCAACCATGATAACTTGATTGATTTGAGCCTTGTCTAATCCAGCATCAGAAAGTGCTTTTTTGACTGGTTCCAAAGTTTTTTCTACTAACTCACGTACTAAGTCTTCGAGTTTGGCTCGAGTTAAGTTTGCTAATAAGTGTTGAGGTTGGTTGTCAGCACCCATTGTAATAAATGGAAGATTGATCTGGTGCTCGCTTTGAGTTGAAAGATCATGCTTTGCTTTTTCTGCAGCTTCTTTGATACGCTGGATTGCTGCTTTGTCTTGAGCCAGGTCGACACCTGTATCTTTTTTGAAATCGGCAATGATGTGCTCAATAATTTTCTTATCGAAGTCGTGTCCACCGAGGTGAGTATCACCATTAGTTGCGAGTACTTCGATGGTCTCGTTAGAAATATCCAAGACTGTGACATCAAAAGTTCCGCCTCCAAGATCGTATACAAGAACTTTTTCGTCTTGGCCTTTCTCGAATCCGTAGGCTAGGGCAGCGGCAGTTGGCTCGTTGATAATACGAAGTACTTTGAGGCCTGCGATATCTCCGGCGTCTTTAGTGGCCTGTCTTTGAGCGTCATTGAAATACGCTGGGACTGTGATAACGGCTTCAGAAATGCTTTGACCGAGCTTAGCTTCAGCGTCCTGTTTTAGCTTACGCAATACGGCAGCAGAAATTTCTTCTGGAGCGTATTTTTTGCCATCTTTGGTTTCGAGTTTTACTTTGTTGTTCTCGTCGCTAACCTTGTAAGGCATTAGCTCTTTGTCGCTTTTGACATCTTCATCACTGTAGCTGTGACCGATGAAACGCTTGGCTTCATAGAATGTGTCTTCTGGGTTAAGTACGGAGTTACGCTTGGCGATTTCTCCAATACTTACAGACCCATCTTTGGAGTTGTAATAAAAAACTGAGGGAGTGGTGCGGGCACCTTCTGCATTTTCAACGATTTTTGGTTTACCACCTACAACGTAAGCCATTGCGGAGTTGGTCGTACCTAAGTCAATACCTAATACTATGGACATAAATAAATAATTTCTAATTAATAAAATGTATAGTAAAAAAAATTTTAGGTTTTGTCAACCACACTTTGACATTGCTAAACTTCCTTCTGCGCGATTACGATCCGTTACGTTATACTAGTCGCATAAGCTCCACTCCTCTTGATCGGCAATTCGTCTTCCCCTCTCGATCATAAATCGCCGGGGACCCCATTAACTACTCGACAAATATTTTTTAGTATGATTTTGTCTTGGTGGCTGAAATATTTATAGCGAGGAATAACAATGGAGTTAAAGAAAGAGTATACAGTATATATTCTGGGAGGTGGGCAGCTAGGTCAAATGATCTGGTACGCCGCTCAAAAATTAAGCAAAAAATTAGGAATTACAATTACAGTTGTGTTCTTATGCAAAGAAGATGATCTTTGTACTAGCTTTGATCATCAAATTGGTGATATTAACAGGTACTCAGACGTATATAACTTTGGTTTGAGGTTAAAAGGTGTTGAGAATGCTGTTCTTAGTATTGAGATTGAGGAATGTAATCTTATGGCTTTGATGCAGCTCGAGGAAGAGGGGGTTGTGGTGTATCCAAGCAGTTCTTCTTTGGAATCTATTCAAGATAAATATAAGCAGATTTCTCGTCTTAATTATGGTCGCATACCGGTCCCTCGATTTACTTTGTGTAAGAATCGCCAGGAGTTAATTAATTTCTATCGAGATGTAGCAGCGTCAATTATATGGAAGCCGAAAATGGGCGGTCGTGATGGACTTGGAATTAGAGTGGTTAATAATCAAGCAGACTCAGCTAAGATTCCTAACGCAATACCTGGGGTTGCTCAACCACTTTTGGATATTGCCAAAGAGGTTTCTGTTTTGGTTGCGAGAAACGCAAAAGGTATTACACGATGCTCACCAGTGTTTGAGACTATTCAAGACTCAGAAACACATTGTCTTCATTATTTAAAGTATAGCCAAGATGACGAGCTTCAAAATAACAAAGCTCTATATCAGATCATAGCTAATAATTCTGTTGTTTCTCTGGATATAATTGGTCTTGCAGCTGTAGAAATGTTTTTGTTATCTAATGGAGCAATTTTGGTTAACGAAGTTGCACCGAGGCTTCATAATTCTGGTCATCTGACTAATGAATTCGCTAATTTCTCCCAAGGTGAGATGTACCTACGAGCAATTTTGGATTTGGAGTTGCCAGATTGGCAGATGGATTTCCCGGAAGCTCTATTACAAAATATTGTCGGCCCAGATGATCTTAGTGGGGAGTATAGTTTCAAAGGTATTTGGGAGTTTATGGAGTATAGCAATAATATGAAAAATACCAGTATTGATTGTAATATATATAAAAAGTCTACCACTAGGCCAGGTCGTAAGCTTGCGCATATTGCTTTTGCTGGACCAGATGCGAGTGCCTTAGAAGATGCCTTGGCTGTCTATAACAAAATGGTGTCAGTTACTCAGATGTAGTAATAAATATCAAGTGCTGTATAAATTATAAATGGGAAGATGAATTTGTCTTCCTTTTTTGTTTGTTTAGAGTGTGATACTTTTAATAATTTCTCTGTAAATTACATTTTCTTGGTTATTAATAACCCCTTTGATCTCTAGGTCAAAAAATACGTTTTGCTTTTCTTCTGCTGAAAGAATATCACCACTGTTACTGATCATCTCTTGATAGCCAGGGTCAATATTCGTGTTCAGATTAGATTTTATTAAAAAGGCTGTTGGACATTGCAGCGAAGTCCCATATGTAGCAACTTGCCCCTGAATGAACTCACTAAACTTTTCTGTGACTTCTGTGCCGGCGATACCGAGGTTTGATCCTCCTCCGCAACTGGCTAATCGACTTGGAGAGATAGTGAGGGTTAGCTGGTGAGTGGGGTCTGAAAGAGTGACTTCATAGCCGAATATATTCGAATAATAAATTGAGCCGACTTGATTTTCTTCTATATTCCAATTTTCGGGATACTTGAAACTAAATCCAGGTATGGTTTCATTAGTGTAACTCTTTGTTAGTTCGGGGATGTTTAGAGATCCTGATTCGCTATTTTCTCCATTAGGAGTTGTAATGAATTCTCCTTCGACAATAGATTCTAATTCAGCATCATTGGTACTGTTCTCTGAGATGGATTCAACTTGCTCGTCTGTTGAAGTTGTTACGTTTTCTGATTGTTGGTCTGCGTCGAATACAGAATCTGTTATTTCTTGATCATTGTCTTGTGAAATTGAGGTGTTTATATCTTGTACAGTTGCATCTTCACTCTCTGAAAAGAAAAAATAGTAGATCGCTAAGCCGGAGATTAAAATTATAGCTATCGATACAATTATTAACAATGTTTTATTGTTTTTATTTAGCATATTTACTTATTATTATTTTTCACGAGATTCTCGTCAACGAATTAGTTGTTAAAAACCATTTTCTAGAGTATACTATTAGTAAATACACATAACAGACCATATGGGATTCTCCGAAGACTACCAAGATAGTTATAATGACTATCAGGCAGATACAAATACCAATAATAATTCTCCTGCAGTGCCGGAGGGTGTTGATGTGTCTGGACTTAGCAACAAAGTGGCTAAGCAGGGTGGTGATACGATCAGTGGAGCAATAGGAGGTGTTCTTGAAAAGGGTGATCTTTCTGAGGCAGACAAAAGGTTTTTGCAAGAGCCAGGGAATGCTGGGGTAATTGTGGAAACTATTGTTACGTCCTCAACGCCAGATGCGACAAACTTCGTCCGCAAACTTTTGCAGGCTGATAGGACGGTTGATCAAGCTTTGAAACTAAGTGGTTTGGCAGCGTATGCAGACCAACTATCCCAACTTGCGCAGGTCGCAGAGGAAGGAAGCGCGATAAAGCGAGCCTTGGAAGAAAAAAATGATTTAGGTTCAGCGATCGAAGCAGTTCGAAACTCCAAAAGCCCTGGAATTGCTAATCCTGGAACCTCGACTCAGCCGCAGCAAAACAAACAAGTGAACTTGGATAATGAAAAGCAGAAAAATATTACTTCATCTAAATCTGGTAGTGATGCAGAGAAGGGTCAGACTGATGACGATCAACCAAAAAAGCTGGATGTGCCTGATGTAAACGAATTTGGTATTCCAGATGAGGATTGGAACAAGCTTACTCCTGAGCAGCAATATGAAATAATAAATAATCGAGTTAAGGATCTAAAAAAACGTGCTGCAAATGCAGAAGAATATGAAAAAAATAGACAGCGTATTCGAGATGGTCGTAATACCGACATTAAGCCTTTGCAAGGAGGAGAAAAACTTGAAAATGGAGGGTCAACTCAAAATAAGCAAGAGCCTTACATTAGTCCTAACAGAGAACAGATTGGAAACAATATTCAAGACATAGATAGTGATCAGCTTGCGCAGAGAATTCAAGACCCCAATGACAAAGAAGCTGAAAAGGAGTTTTTACGTCGCAATACCCCCGAAGATATGCGCAAAGAGGCGGGTCTACCTTCTCTCAAAGATAAAGAGCCAAATTTTCCAGAAGGATCGCGTTACACTGAGTTTGATGGTCGGAATGTGACTCTGCCAAAGTTGGCCGATGGGGACGATAAAGAAAAAGGGTTTATTGAGCCAAAAGATCTCCGTGAAAGTGATCGCACGCACTTGACTGATAGGTTTGAGAGGTTATCTAATAAGAGTGCCAAGCTTGCTGATAAAAATGCTGAACTGGGAAATACCGAAGCCACACAGAGATATGGAGATAGGGCGATTAAGAGACAAAAACTATCCGGAAGAGCGAACAGTGGTGACTTTGGGCAAGCTACAAAGCCAACAGCAGGTGGGATAGCAGACAAGGCAAAAAGGGCAGCAAATGCCGCTTTAAAACCAAAGCAGGTAGCAAAAGGGTTGGCTCAAAAGTTTGCAAAAGAAGTGGTAAGGGAGTCAGCTGTCTGGATTGGCGGCTTGATATTGTCAGTCTTGCCATATCTTTTAATTTTTCTGGCAGTGGTTGGTTTTTTTGGTGCGATTGTGTTGCCGGTGGTTTATTGTTATACTGATGAGCTCAACTTGCATCAACCACATGCTGCGTTTGAGTTTGCTATGACTCAAGACGATGATTGGCGTGCCAGGAGTAGTCAATTAGCATCTGTAATTACAAAAACTCGAGTGAAATCAACTTCCGATCTTGGAAAGTTTCTGGAGGAGAATGTTTGCACGACGGTTAATCCTAATTTTTGTGGTCAGCCTGGGAATGTGACTGGAGGAGCTTCTACAGCCTGTATAGATCAACAACTCGCAGGTAAGTCTGATAATGATACAGTCAAATTATATCGAGCTCAGTTGAATGCTCAAGGTCAATTATCTCAACAAGACGTAACAGTTGCTTCAATTAAGGAAGTAATTAACGCTGGTAAAGCTGGTGGTGTTTCTACTGAAGCGATTGCATTTACTCTTAGTAAAATGGCTACTGAGTCGTATTCTGCAGGTCTTTGGCAGGCAGATAATGGCTTAGGGTGCTACGGAATAACTCAAATTTGTTCTGGTTCATTTGGTGCTAGATCTTATGAAACGTGGACACAAAGAGCTATCGGAAGAATTCCAAGCCCGCAAGAATTTAAAGACAATCCTGTCATGCAAATGCAAACGATTGAAGAAGGAATCAAAGATAAAAAAGCTATTTTAGCCGCAGGTTCTTGTAGTTTGGTCAGAGGATTGCCCGAAGTAAATGCTATAGGTTGGCTTTGGCTTGGATGTGGTAGGGGAGATGGTAGTGTAACTGGTGAAAGTTATGGTGAAGCAACTGAAAAGAATTTTAACTCAATTACTTGCAATGGAGCTGGTTCTTCGTTGGTTAATAACATTCAGCATAATTATGAGCGCATGGTGAGGTATGCGTCTTCTTCTGATGGTTTGAGATTCTTGCTTAATGGAGGCTCTATCAATGCTCACGCAGAAACTGCAACTAACGTTGATACGCTTAAAAATTACATTACGTCTGGAAAAATTAAAACTCAAAAGGACAAAGACTTATATATTCAAGACTTAGATGGAGATCAAGGAATTGATCAAGGACTGGCTGATTTGTTGACAGATCTCACTACAGTATTTCCAAATTATAGATTGAATACTTTGGGTAATTTTACAAATGGAAATGGAGGGGGTAAGCATAACTCTTCTCCTATCCAAGCTGCAGATTTTGGAGGCACTTATTCCGAAAATGTAGATGGTGAGGAGTTTTCAAGGGTTCGAGATTTTATTCAGTATGTTGAAAAATCAGGTATTTCTGAAAAATGGGGTCTTCCGCCTTCGCTATTTACAAAGGCTGGTCAGCTAGGAATTGCAGATAAATCATTCCAAGATAGCGCCGGTAGTTTGCATTTAGAGGTTAATGGTGGTGTTTCCAATGTATCAGATTCGTTTACTCTTAGTTCAGAGTGCTCTTGCGGAACTGATAGTTCTTCAGATAGCGGAATCTCTTTATCTGGAGATTGTATATGTACTGAACGAACGATTACGTTTAATCCAAGTCCGATGACTTTCTCTTGGGGCTGGCTTAAGCGAGGTATTGAGATTGCCTCTAATTCAATTACTGGTGGCGTGAGCGCTGATGCTGCTATTAGAGTGGTTGAGTCTGAGGTGGAAAACGGGACTCTCATTGACGAAGTCTTAGGTAATGAAAGAAGATTTGATGTTGATTTTGTTGTCGAAGGTGATAGACTAACTTCAGATAAATTTTACAAATTAACTTCGGACAAAGGCAGACAAAGAACTAGCATGTCCCAAACAGAGGAAGCCTTTTTCGATGCAGTTGCTGCACAGTGGCAGTACGAAAAATTTGATGATGCTGGGGGTTTGGATCCTCGTCTGGAAGCTGCAGTGCAACGACTGCAAGATAAGGCTCGGGATCATGGACTTAAGAATATAGATATAGAGGCGTATGATAATTTGAAAATTAACAACCTTAACAGTGATGACATTACGGTACCTACTGCTGGTGATTATGTCCCTGGAATAGCCGCTGGTTATTTTGGTCCAATTGATCAGCTTAATCAGTTTTTGCAAGATGAAGCTAGAGGTACTTTCAACCCTGTTTCAAGGCTTTATGATGATGAATTAGATATCATACCGTTGCAATATGATCGAGCTCTATTGTCTAATGGCGATAATCAAGATGGTGTAATTGCGCAGATGGCAGCGAGTGGTTATACTGTCAGGTCTAGTCGCAGCAATGAGAGTCGGTTTGATGTGCGAATTGGTAATGTGTGGGTACCAGAACAGGCTCTTGAGAACGCTAAGGCTGCTGCTTTTGAAGATTATGTAAATCGCGCTTATTATTATGCGCCACCCAACTATGATGATCGGCAGACTGGTAAGTTTGTTTCTATTGATAGGTCATTCATTGATTTGGCAGCTGCAGCTGGCGAAGAGACCAAAGAAATACGTGCTGGGTTTTTGAGAATAAAAATTCCAAATAAAGCAGGGAAGGTGATTTTTGATGTAGAGGCTGCAGGAGAAGAGATTAATGAAGCCTATAGGTCTGGGGAGAACGATAACGAAATTAAGCTGGTTGATTGGTTTTCACAGGTTTCGAACGAGGTTGGTCTGTCTATTGATCAGACTTTCTTTGCAAAAGAACTTCGAGGTACGGTCGTTCAAGAGTCTTTGGATATATCTTCGCCCAATCAGCTTGATGGGGTTAATGAAACCGGTGCCGTGGATGTTAACGGGCAGCCTTTGGAGAGGGAAGATAGTAGATTTATTGATCCTGATTTTGATGAAGAATACGCACAGTCGCAAGATGAATCAATATCAGATATTAAAATTGTTAGAGACCTGGCCTCTTCTCTTGGTGATGGTGCAGGTGCAAATAGTGAGCAAAACCAAAAGATATATTTGTTTGCGAATTATTTGCAAGATGAGCTTAACATAGATCTCAACGAGCAAATCGACGCCAACGGAGACGGTGTTATTGCAGACGATGAACCATTTAAGTACAGTGTTCAAAACTTGGTTAATATTAAGAATGCTAATGATCAGCGTAGGAAAATAATCGATACTGCACCGGCTGGTCCAGGGCAAGAGAACTCAGAAAGGGAAATAGCTATTAGAGGGTTAAGTGACTTGGAGCGTGAGGTGTTCTTCAATTTGGACGGGGACTTTGAGATTGTTGGTGATCCTGCCACACGTCAAGTTGATGCAGTAACTGGCGAGGAAACATTTACTCGGTATATTGCCACAGATACGACTGGGGTTGATATTCGAGTGATAGAAGATAGACTGTTTGATTTACCTGAGCCGGATGAAGATGACTTTGAAGAAGATAATAGTTCTTCACTTAACCGAGACGGGAGTATTTCGCCTCCAGGAAATATAAATAGTAGAGAGAGAGCGCTGTTTGACTCGTATGATTCTACTCGACGCGGAGGTAGTAAAGGTCAGGCGTTTTTAAGTGAATATGCTGCAGCAACTGATTTTGATGGAGACGAACTAAGGAGATTTGAACTATCTGGTCAGTACAATTTCTTCACATTCGACCCTCAGTATGTGCCACAAGAACTAGATGCAGAAGGAAACCCTATTCCATCGTCTGCCTCAAGGATTAAAGAGCCTACAATAGTAGTAGAATGTCGACAAGTGGCAAGTGCGTTTGATGGAACTCTTCAGAATCCTTTGCCTGGCGGTGTATTTACAAGTCCTTTTGGCTCCAGGACACATCCTGTTACTGGTAAAGTCCATGTTCACAGTGCAGTTGATATTGCCAAAGGTGGAGGTGCTGAAGTAGTTGCTGCGGCAAGTGGTAAGGTGACTGCAGTAGTTCCGGAGAGTGCAGATGATGGTTGTGGTAATTATGTTTTCATTGATCACGGTAACAACATTTCAACTGGATATTGCCACTTAGCTTCGTTCTCTGTTTCTCAAGGAGATGAAGTTGCTGCTGGTCAAGTCATAGGTATCGAAGGGACTACAGGAACCTCAACAGGTGTTCACCTTCACTTTATAGTCAAAAAAGGTGGTATCAAAGTTGATCCTTGTAAAAATGGTTTAACTTGTAATTAATTATCAATATTTTATTATGCATTTTTCTCGTAAACAATTAATTATTCTCTTTGGTCTTTTAGTAACAGTTGTAGTTCTTGGTATTCTTTTGGCACAGGCTTTTGTACCGGAACCTGAGACTACTATTGATTTAACCAAACCACCCGAGACTACTGTGGATAAGATTAATAATAGCTTTATTGATGCGGCTAGAGAGACAGGGACTTTAGATGATCTACAAGAGGTTTTGGATCTTGGTGAAGACCAGAAAAAAGAACTTGCTGTAGAGAAGCGGCAGCAAAACGCAAACGGTGTGGATTTTGTAAATACTGATAACTACGTCAATGTGGGTCAAGGTCTAGAATTGTATGCTGGATCTCTTAAGGATTTGATAAGTTTTCAACCTGGAACAAACGGAGCATTTAATGATAATTTTGTTCGGAGTATGGAAGATGGATCTCGGCTTTTTTTGTTTGAAGGGGATTTATCTGAGGCACCAAGTATTAGTACAGTGCCAGTTATGAAGGTGAATGATCAAAAAAATTTTAGCTCAATTTTGTACCTTGAAAAAGATGAAGTTTTTACATTGCTAGGGCACGATATTCGAACAGTCTTTGATTTTACCATTGATGAAGAGACTTACTGGATAACGTTTATTGAGGGTGAAACTGGGTTTGAGAATATCTATGTCTCACTTCCTTATTTTGAGAATATTGAGCAGCTCAAAGGTTTGTCGCTTGAGTCGGATGAATTAACCAAAGATGGAGAGGTTTTAATAATTAATTCTTTGGCAGAAACTGGGCAAATTGATCAGCCGCTCGTGTTGATTGAAGAGGAGCTGGATATACGAAAGGTTGTAAAATCACCGATTAGGCAGGATTATTCAGATTTTTTGACCGAGCGTTAATTTGACAAATCGTTCAAATCTTGGACTGCAGTATGCTTGCTTAGGTTTTTTCTAACTTCTAATAGTGCTGTATACGTGCAGAGAATATATTGTGTCTGACCTGTATCTTTGGTTTTATTCAGAATGTCGGGGGCGGGGATGTAGTTTTTTTCTGTAACTTGTGCTCCAGCATACTCTAAGCGAAGCAACATATCTAGACCTCTTGAGCCTGAGGTATTTACCTGATCAAATTCTTGTTTTTCGATAAACGATTCAAAATCTACATCCCATAGCCACGATACATCTTTACCATCAGCGGTATTGTCATTAATAGCCATGGTGATATTCATGTTTGGTATATTCTGACTTAATAAATAATGTAGTATCTCTTCGAAACCGGCTGGGTTTTTAACGAGAAAGAGCTTGTAAGTAGTATTGCCTACCGTAATAGATTCCCCTCTGCCAAAAACATTATTAAAATTTTTAATAGACTCGAAAATATCTTCTCCAAATTGGTCATAAGTAGCGCTAATTGCCGCCATTATGTTGTATACATTAAATACACCAGGAAGCTTGGATGATATTGTGTGCTTACTATTGAGATCTAGTACAAAACTAGTATTTTCCTTGGTTGTAATATCGCGTGCAATATAGGATTTGCTAGGCTTTTTTGTGGGCTTTGCAGAATTTTCATACTTCGGCTTTTGAGTTGAGTTTATACCAAAACCAATACTGTAATCGAGATAATCGCTTAAAAAATTACAGAGTTTGTAATCATCTTGGTTGATAATTAATTTTGGCTCATGGCTTTGCTTGATTGCAGTTTTAAAATATGCAAGTGTCTGATCTATTTCGCCATAAGCGTCGAGTTGATCGCGAAAAATATTGGTCAGGATCAAGGTTGTTGCCGGAATATGTTTGGTAAGCTTCGGCAAGGTTGCTTCTTCAACTTCTAGAATGGCAATTTTCGATTTAAGATCTCCACTCCAAGTTCTGTTTTTGATAAACGCTGTGGCTATACCGCGGAAGATATTTGCTCCGCCATAATTACTCATGATTGGGATATTTTGATCTTGGTAGATTTTGTTGAGCAGGGCACGGGTAGTGGTCTTTCCATTGGTTCCACTAATCATAATAACTTCTTCATATCCTTTTCCTAATAGCTTAATGAGAGAGGGAAAGTACGCCTCTAGGAAATACCCTGGTGCGCTAGTACCACTACCTAGTTTGAAAGTTCTTGAAACGACCCCTAAGAAATTACCAAGTGCGATAATCAAAACAAGTAATAATCGGTGCATTATGTTCAAGACTCGCAGAAGGAATAATATTTGGCAAGAAGTCAAAGTTGTTGTATACTTATAAGTATATAGCTTACTTTGGGAATTTCAAGGTACATATACACAAAAACACAAACAAAAAATGCGGCTCTCAAATCTCCAAAAACGTTGGCTACGGCTACGTAGAGGACTTCTTAAGAATCTCCCTGATCAGAGTAGGGGGGTGTTTGCGTATTTGGGTATTGTGATGTTGCTCGCAGGAAGTTTTGTGTGGTACACCAACAATCGGATTCAAGAGAAAGCAAGTGCATCTTCTGTAGCAACAGAAATACAATTTTTAGAGAACGCACTCCAAGCAGCGGAGACACAAACTAATCCAGTAATCCCAATCATTCTCAACGGAACAGCAGCAGAAGCAGTAAGTATTGACTATACAATCATTGGAGGAACAGCAACAAACGCAGAAGACTACACACTCGCACCAACAGGAACTTACACTATACCACAAGGAGAGAGAGGAATAGGATTACCACTCACCCTCATTGACGATAAACAAGAAGAAGGAGGCGAAACAGTACAGATAGAGCTTAGCAACCCAACAGCAGGAGTAAGCTTAGGAGCTAATACCATTCTCCAATTCACGATCACGGACTCGAAGAATCTACAATCCGATCC
>CALITC010000025.1 GCA_938041505.1 uncultured Patescibacteria group bacterium
GTAGAGCAAACCTTTGCACAGCTGATGAAATACAGAAGGCTCAATCTTAACTATGAGCGAACTGTGTCAAGCTTAGAAGCCTTTACCTTGCTAGCTGGGATTAGGAGGATACTTATGCGGTATTATTAACTCAACAGGCTCCTTTAATTTGGAAGTTGTAGTAATGATCACTAAGTAAAATATGAAAATGTTATAGTAACTATGGATATATTTCAATGGCCGCAAGAATCTGAGACTATTGTGGAGGCTTTTAATAAGTTAGTAGTCGAATACGAATTAGAGGAGGTTATTATTGCCGATCATATCAGTTATAAGTGCGCTGACAAAGATTCCTTTGAAGGTGTTCGTGCTTTTTTTGAACAACCACATACGAGTAAGTATTTGTATCAAAGCTTTATTTCTGAGAGGAGGATTGCAATAATTAGGCTAGAAGACGTACTTGCTACCAAGGTGGGTCCAATACAATATCTAGAGCTATCTGATCAAAAGCCTAACAACTCTCAGGTAAATGGTTGTGATCACATCGAATTCGTCTTAGCCCCGGGTTACAAGAGGGAGGTGTTTATCAACTTGATTAAGTCAACTGATTTGACTGCGCAGCTTAAAGAAAGACCGCACCATACTACTTTTGATATTAAGTATAAAGGGTTTATTTTTCGGCTCACAGACTTACCTTTAATTGAGAAAATTAAACAAGATGAAATGACATAGTTAATCAGGTTTTATTTTAGCCAGCTCATAATATCGGTGAGCTGTTTTTGTATCATCTGAAATTGACATGATTACTAAGATTGATCAGATTATAGTCACTTATCTAACACCCAATGAGCATAGAAAAAGATTCCATAGTGACTTACGAAGAAGCTGCAAAGTTGTTATCCAGATCAGTCCCGACTATCAGGAGAATTGTTGCTAGAGAGAATATTACAAAGCAAAAGAAGAATGGCAAAGTATATATATCTGCGCAGCAAATACAAGCCAGTTTTTCATCTCCTGTGCTCAAACTTAACCGAACAAATAATGATCATTTTGATACCAATAAGCAAGCACTAGGTGATCATAGTAAGTTGTTTCATAAGCAAGATAAGCCCATAGATCACGTCACCATACTAGAGCATTATGAGCGTCAACTAAACCAGCAACGATCCCTGGTTAGGCAGAAAGATAGAGAGCTTGTGGCTATGCGGAAAGATTGTTATGCCTTTTCTGAAACTACCAATTGGTTGATAGATGAGATGCGCGAACTGCAGTCCGAAATTCTTCTGATGATCAAGAGTGATCAGCTTATGTAAGAGCTATTATCATTAGATAATATGATCAGACAATAAACAACAACAAAAAAGACCCTCTAGGGTATTAACGATTTTGATTGGAGGCAACGACCGGGATCGAACCGGTGTACAAGGTTTTGCAGACCTCTGCCTAACCACTCGGCCACGTCGCCTCAATTAATCTACTTGTAGCGTATACAAAAAATACTAATTGGTCAAGAAGCAGTGTTCGCCACAAAAAACCATCCAGAAATATTGGATGGCTATGGTATCTATTAAGAATAAGATGTCAGTGTCTTACGTGCCGAATCTTATAAACTCAAAATCTTCTGTATCAGTTGTCATCTATTTTCTTAAAATCTAAAGTGAGTATTTACTAATGTAGATTAGTGTTATAAAAAACACTTTTGTCAAGTATGGGGTTTTTATTTTTAATTAACTCCATTTGAGTTCTGGGCAGGTATGATTGTGATAAAACTATTATTAATAGAAGTTTCAAAATTTTCATAATTAGTTAGATGGTGATTAAGGTTCTATATAAGAATACCCTCATATAGCTTAGATAATTCTAGATCAAGATCGTTTTTGCTTTTAATACTTGCGTATAATTAAAATATGTGTTAATATATGTGTATTATAAAACTATAGTGATAGGTATATTTGTGTTACAATCATTTATTTCGAATAATCAAAATGCTGATTTAATCAATAAAAATGAAACAATAATTGATCATATTTTACTATTTTTCCGCTTGGCTGCAATTTTTGGATTTGCTCTAGGAAGTGTTGTTGCTTTTGTGGTATCTAATTATTGGTATTTACCAAGCATAGCTAGTCTTGGTCTTCACTTGATGGTTTTAATTAGCTGTATGATTGTCTCTGTAATACTATTTTTCGTATTTTATTGGAGTAAAGCGTAATAGAATACAAACTTAGAAAAATCAACATTGAATACGACACTTTAATCAGGTGTTGTTTTTTTGTCTCTCCATAAAATACTAAGCTAAGAAGAAACTCTGTGCTGCGTGTATAATTATTTTTCTATTCCTAATGTATATGATTAATGTAATACCAACCTTAGCGATACTCTAGTATATTATAAGAATTTAATCCTATATTTTTTCTCTTGAAGGTTTTTCAAAAAATACTTGACAATAATATAAAAATAGGATATATTATATTTGTATCAAATAATTTAATATAAGTACAGGAGAAATACTATGAGTGGTTTCGAAAATCACGATCACGATCACAATTATATTGATCTACATCCTTCAGAATATGAATCATTTCTCTCGTTTGATATGAATCATAAGAGGTTGAACAAGCCTCTCTTCCTAGGAACCAGTCTCCTAATCATTTTGCCATTTGGTTTTGCCATTTGGTCTCTGCTTATGTAAAAATTAGTTTTGATAGGTATAGTGATGGCTATTTATTTAAAATAGCCATCTTTTTTTAATTCATATTTTTAATTGCTTGCTTATTGAAGAATTTCGTTATTATTGACAATTTTGGGAGTGTTTACTTAACTTAATCCCATATGAAAGCGTACAAAACTATCGACTCAATTAAGGGTCCACTAGTATTTATCGAGCGGGTTAAGAATGTTGGGTATCAGGAATTAGTGCAAATAACAGACGCGAATGGTCGAGAAATGGCAGGGCAGGTAATTGCTCTCGACGGGAGCACAGCTATGGTGCAATTATTCAAAGATGGTGCAGGTCTCCAGATAGACGGCGGGAAAGCAGTTTTTCAAGGTGAGGCGAAGAAGTTTCCTTTATCTCCTTCTCTTCTAGGGCGGACATTTGATGGAGGCGGGAAACCAATTGATGGTCTTGGCGTGTTAGAAGGTGAGTCGCAAGATATCAACCTTGGCTTCGCTTCTTTGCCGCAAGAGTATCGAGATATCAATGGCGCGGCTATTAATCCATTCCGCCGGGCTGAGCCGCATAGCTATATTCAGACGGGGGTTTCGACAATTGATTTGACTAATACTATTGTGAAGGGCCAAAAGATTCCTATTTTCTCAGGGTCTGGACTTCCCGATTTGCAGCTCCTGGCGCAGATTGCCACGCAGGCAAAGACTAATGAAAAAGGAGATAAGTTCGTCGTAGTGGTTGCGGGTATGGGTATTACGAATGATCAATATTCTTATCTCAAAGACGAGTTGGAGAAGAGTGGTTCACTGGCGCGTACGGTGATGTTTGTCAACCGTGCCTCTGACTCAATTGTAGAGAGAATCTTGACTCCACGCTTGGCTCTCACAGCTTCTGAGTATTTGGCGTACGAGCTTGGCTATTCTGTACTCACTTTGATGTTCGATCTTACTAACTACGCTAATGCGATGCGTGAGATCTCGGCCTCTAAGAATGAGATCCCAGGACGAAGTGGTTATCCTGGATATATGTATACTGATTTGGCCTTGCTACTCGAACGTGCGGGAACTGTGGAAGGTAAGGAAGGTTCAATTACGCAGATCCCAATCCTCACCATGCCGAATGATGATAAGACCCATGTGGTACCAGATCTTACAGGATACATTACTGAAGGTCAGATTGTGCTGAATCGCTTGCTCCATAAGCGCGGCATCACTCCACCAGTTGATATTCTTAATTCCTTGAGCCGGTTGAAAGACAAAGGACAAGGAGAAGGCAAGACACGAGAAGACCACGCGGATGTTGCTGACCAGATATTCGCGAGTTTGTCTGAGAGTATCCGCCAAGAGGAGCTAGCGCTTGTATTGGGCCGAGACTCGCTGACTGAGACTGGTAAGAAGTACTTAGACTTCAACAAAGCGTACTTCGAGAAGTTTGTAAATCAAGGCAAAGAAAACCGAGATATAACCGAGACACTTCAGGTGGCCTGGGATATTTTAGCTATCTTACCTCGAGAAGAGCTGAAGAAGGTTAAGGATGATATCATCAAAAAGTACAAACCTGAGATCCTGGAAAAATAATACATAAGTCCTAGATAATCCAGGTTTTTTTGAGTAAATAAACAAGCTCTAGAGTAAATCGTAGAGCTTGACTTTTTGTTAATAATCTGATATACTTACTGTGTTGTTTAGTAAGGTAAAGGAGGTGAGGCACATGCAATTAGCAATTATCGTTTTGTTAATTGTTGCAATTTGTTTAATTACAATTGCATTAACATTGGCGATGTTAATCGAATTAGTATACACTAAACCACTGAGTATCAGGTTCCTACACCTGGTGCTCACCCGAAAAACAACAAATTATTAAAGTGACTAGAAATTAATCTGGTCACTCTTTTTTTACACTATTTTTGCTCTTTTGTCAATATTACTGGTTCTAAATAAATGCCCCTGAAAGAATAAACAGGGGCAGTGCTGGTCTGTAAATGGATCTACTACTTATTTTATCTTATTTCTGGAATAAGGCTTTGGGTTGGTCCGCCGAATACGTATTGTATCAGGCGGGGGTATTTGCCAGAACGGTAAGCGCCTGCGCATAATAGCAAATAATTATTCCAAATAGTGCGGAAATTCTCAACCGTTAAATTAGAGAGTCCGACAGTGTGTTCAAATTTCTTGAGAACTTCACTAGTAATGAAGGGTTTTATTTTTTCTTCCCAATTAAGATTGAAGAAAAAATGCCATCCCATAAGGGTAGGGTCATACATACTATGACCGTTTTTAAATGTAAGTTCATGAAAATCAAGCATTTTCCAATAGTTAGTCGATTCTGCTGCTTTAGCTACTTGCGCTGGTGAGCTGCAAGTCATGTCAGGAAAAATACAACGTTCAATCATAACATCGGTTATGATAACTGGTCTGCTAAATGAAATTGTTTGCATCACAAATCTTGCTTCTGGTGTGACGAAATTTTCCATGCATTTCATGAATTTGTTGTGATTCTTTGAGCCGACATGTTCAAACATTCCTAAATTCCAAATGGCATCAAACTTTATCGGTTTGCCTTTTTTATCGACAAGACTGTCTTCGTAAGATTGACACCTAAAATCGGTTTCAAGTCCCTCACACAATTGCTGTGCAAATTTTACTTGCTCGGAAGCGATGGTTAAACCAACAACTTCGGCATTGCGTTCTTCTGCTAGGAACTTTGCGGCATATCCCCAACCACAACCCATATCCAAGACTTTCATCCCGGGTTTGATATTGAGCTTGTCTGCTAGTAGAGAGTATTTTGCATGAGCTGCTTGATCTAGTAAATTTGGGTTTGTACCATCAAGATCTTCTCCACTGCTTCGATCACGCCAATAATTACAGGTATAAGCTCCATATTTACCCAACATATTGCTGAAAATTTGAGTAGGGAGGTTATATTGTTTTTCCACAATATACCCCTTGCGCAGCATATTTGGGTTTAAATACTTGTGCAGAAGAATATCCTTCAGTAAAGCTAAATTAGGTTTTGTATTTTGCCAGTTGATGTCAAAGAGTTTGTGATAAAACATATCGATTCGTTTAACTGAGATCATGCCTAATAGTTCGGCTCTTAAAAACCCCAGAGTCATCAATTGATCGAACATTATGTAAAATTTGTTATCGTATATTTGTATGTCCCAGTCATTTGATCCATTAATTTCAATTCCTGCTCTCTCAAATAGTTGTTTGACTCTTCTTTCGTATCCTGTCATGGAGTTTGACGCAAATGTAGTCGTCATCACTTATTCCTCTCGTAGTAATATATTCAATTATCTCAAATAGGAGATTGTAATCTCATTATTAATATATATAAAATTGTCAATTCTTTTTAGAACCTGTTGAGTTAATCCTTCCAGAAAATTAAGCTTCTGGATAGTCTTGGGTTGTTA
>CALITC010000026.1 GCA_938041505.1 uncultured Patescibacteria group bacterium
GAAGCATATGTGAATTTCTATACATTTATTTCTTATGATGTGAAAGTAAAAGACAATGCAGTTGGATATGGTTCACGAGAATATATAACGAATTACGCATCCTCTCGCCAATACGATACCGACAGTGCTGCAGTAAGTTGGTCTGATGAAACAAGTGGGTCTATCGATCCAGAAAATGTCTCTTTCTCGTTGGAACCTCAACACTATGACAGGCTTAAAATAGCAAGATCAGGGATATCTTTAGCTAAGTATACTAACCCAGCTGGTATTAAGGTTGTAATTGCAGGTGAGGTAACTGAATTTTATCTCGAACCACAGATACTCGGTAGATGGAGCGGGACACAAACAGCGACTCTAAGTGATAACTTACCAGCACAAACAGACTATATCGGAGGTTCTGAGATGTTCAGTATTGATGGTGGGAATACCTGGGTAGACCTTGCAACTTTCAATGATAATTTTGCCAATGGTGTGCCTGGTTATGATATAGAAATTACCGACCCAACCTCAACCCACGGCCCAGATGCTGATCCTTTGAGGTGGACATTCGGCTCTCTGGATTATGATAGTGTTAATGATGTGGCAGATCAACTACCGCTAATTAAGTATAGTGTGTTGATGGACCCGTCTGTTAGTAGCGGAAACTTTACAAATACTGCAGTACTTAGTTCGCCATTTATTGCAGCGCGAGGAGTTAGGGTTTTAGACGAGCCTGTTGCTACGTCGACAGGGGTATCAGGAATCGTTGATATGCCATATGCCGGATACGATTATACACAGGTAGAGGTAACACTTTTTGAAAAAGTTACTGGAATAGGCGGGTCTACTGACCTTGAATCGGTCTGCCGCACCTTAGATGAGAATACTTTGATTGGTTCTACAAATGCAGACGCGGCGGGTAACTATAGTTTCTCCAATGTTGATTTTCCTGCACTTGTTGACGGGCAAGATTACTGTATTGTTTATTATTTACCTGAAACTAAAACTGCAGCTTATACACTCAAAGTTGTCCCAGAATACGGGTTTGAAGTGCTTAAGCAAAATGCTCGTGAAGTGTACTCAACAAACGATGAGTTTACATTTGATCTTACTTATAAAAATCTTGGAGAAGAAGCCTTTTCAGGTGGGGAGTTTATTGATATTCTTCCATTTGATGGTGATGCCGCTGTAGGAATTGGAGGCAAAAACTCTTCAAGAACACCACCGACAAACTTCAATGGTTACTATTCTTTAACTGAGATCGATACCAATAACGGTGAAAATATATTTGTAACTGACGTCAACCCTGCTAATTTGAATTTAGATCCGTGTGCGAGTTCGAACGTTCCTGATGGGTATGTTCCTAGCGATCCGGCGGTTTCTGGTCAGTTTATCGACGAGTTATGCTACCAACCATATATTAATAACGGAAATCTGTTACCAGATGGACAGCCCGAAGGAACGTTTAGTGCAAATTGGCAATTATGTGCCGGCGGCGCTACCAAAGATGTGGAAAACGATTGTCCAATTGATCCTCTTGAAGTAACGGCTATTAAGTTTGACGCTCCAAATGTTTCTACTACAGGTGGTCAAGCAATTTCAATTACTTTAGATCCTGTAGGTAATATCGGTGGAGAACCGGTGTTTACTACAGATCCTGATGGTAAACAAATTGTAGATTATGATAACAGCCCTGATATCGGTGATATCTATACTAACTCATTTGGTGGTCGTATTCCAGAGATTTCTTTAAATGTAATCTCCAACGATGTTTCTGTAACACCTGTCTGGGGAAGTGCAGGGGACCTCGTATGGTTTGACTATAACAATGACGGCGTGGTGCAGCTGTCAGATGACCCAGTGGTTGGTGTGGAGTTAGAAATAGTAGACTCTAACGGAGATCCAGTTTGGATTGACCCACTTACTGGTATAGTAATCAAAGATGAAGATAGAGCTGATTATGAAGCAAATACTGGTGTGACTTTAGAGCCATACACTACAACTACAAACGCAAATGGTGAGTATCTATTTAGTAATTTACCAGCGGGTGATTATACCGTGAATTTAGTAAGCCCTGAGCCAGGAATTCCAACCTTTGATCTGGATGACGGTCTGGGTGCAACAGATAACTCTGCTTCCTTTAACATCGCTGAAGAGTTTGATGTGCAGGGTAATTTAACAAGTGTACAAGATAGGGACGATGTAGACTTTGGATATAGACTACGAGAGTTTGATGTTGAGTTAAGTAAAGAAATTCTTACTGCTGGTCCGTATATATTAGGGCAAACTGTAGATTTCAGGATTACAGTGGAGAATCAAGGTCCTGATTACGCTCCAAATGTAGAAGTGACTGATACACCAGCGGGGCTTACGTTTGTAAATGCGAGCGAAAATGCATCCACTGGTACCTACGCTGATCCAGTGTGGACTATTGGAAGAATGGAGCCAGCTGCGCTTGAGACTCTAGAATTAACCTATACCATTACTGCAGCAGACTTAACTGATCCAATCTATAACTTTGCTGAAGTAAGCGACGACGGTGAAGTTGACGGTGAAGATATTGACTCTGAGCCGGGTGATAACATTTCAGGCGATGAAGCAGATCCTTCTGAGGCCGATAGTGATTTGGTTTCTGGCACAGATACACATGACGACGAAGATGGTGTTATTCTAGATGTGGTTGCTGATCCCGCAATAGATTTGATTAAGACTGCTGGAGACGCGGCTGATGGAGAAATCTATGTTAACGATCCTGAAGGAATGGTTACCTTTACCTATGTAGTAGAGAACACAGGTGGTCCAGATCTAGCGAATATCGTAATTACAGATGATGCAGGTACGCCACTTGATGCCACAGATGATGTGATTATAACCAGTGCAGAATGTACAGGTCTAGCTGGCCCTCTAGCAAATGGTGAGACGGTTACTTGTACTGCCGACCTTGAAGTGCTAGCTCTGATCAGTCCTTACACAAATACTGCAAGTGTTACGGGAACGCCTGTTGATGTGAATGGCGATGCTATTCCGGGCGCAACTAATCCGACTGACGACGACCCAGCCCAAGCTGTTACTCCACCTGCTATTGAGATAGTTAAGACAGCAGGAACAGCAGCTGACAACGAGCAGTATGCAATCAATGAGTTTGGAGATGTTGAATTCACTTATACCATTACTAATACCGGTGGAACTTTCCTTTCATTTATAGAATTTACCGATAACCTAGGTACTTCTGATAATGCTGACGATGTAACAATCACAAGAAACGAATGTGCAGCTCTAGCCTCAGCTCTTACACCTGGCGATAGTGTTCTATGTACGGTTGAACTTCCTGTTTCTGAATATGATTATACCAATGATGTCGCTGTAGCAGGTACACCTACAGACGAAAACGGAAATAATTTAGAAGACGAAAACGGCGATAATTTATTTGAAGATGTGGAAGATTCAGATGATGCTGAAGTCGATGTTCCAAATATTGATATAATCAAAGTGGTTAAAGACGAAGAAGACGGTAGTTTGTTTGTAAATCAACCGGCTGGTAATGTAACTTTTGAATATCAGGTAACTAATACTGGAGGAACACACCTTATTAATGCGGTTATCGTAGATGACTTCGGTACACCAACTGATACTGCTGACGATGTAACTATTACCAGTACAGAATGTCCAGCACTTGCAGGACCAATTGCCCCAGGAGGTGTCATAAATTGTGAGTCTGATTTTGATATCAATTCTACCAACAGCCCATACACCAACAACGCAACAGTTGAGGGTACACCTTCTAACTCGGCTGGAACACCATATACTGGTTTAGATAATCCAACCGATAACGATGACGCAAGTGTAGTCGTACCTCCTAGTCTAGAAGTAGTGAAGACTGCCGGTACTGCTGCCAATGATGTTGGCTACGCGATTAATGAGACTGGAGATGTAGAATTCACATACGTACTTACCAATACAGGAGGAACTTACCTTACTGACGTTGAGCTTGTAGATGATTCGGGAACTCCTGGAGACACTTCTGATGATGTTGTGATTACCGATGCAATTTGTACTGATTTAGCTGGTCCAATAGCCCCAGGTAGTGACGTAACCTGTACTCGTACTCTTCCAGTTGATACAGTTAGCTATACCAATAATGTCGCTGCTTCTGGAACAGCAACTGATGAAAACGGTGATGAATATGAGGATGGTAATGGAGATCCACTATTTGAAGATCCAACTGACGCTGATGACGCAGAAGTTTTAATCCCAGGGATTTCGTTAGTTAAAAGAGTGCAAGGCGAAGATGATGGTAGCTTATATGTAAACGATCCTGCTGGCCCTGTAACTTTCGAATTTTTGATTACCAACACAGGTGGAACATACTTAAGTGATATTGTAGTCACTGATGATGCTGGTACTCCTGGCGATCTTACAGATGATGTAACGGTTACAAGTACAGAATGTTTGTTGCTCGCTAACCCACTAGCTCCAGGAGATGATGTTACCTGTGAATTAACTCTTGATGTTATTGGAATTGATAGCCCATATACCAACAATGCAGTGGTTACAGGAACTCCATCTGATGCAGCGGGAAATCCTTATCCAGATGTTGACGCTCCTACTGACACCGATGATGCAGATGTGATAGTGCCTCCAAGTATAGAAATTGTTAAACTGGCAGCAAATGCCCTCGATGGTGACACTCTATTTGTTAACGAATCAGGTGACGTTGAGTTTACCTACGATGTGACCAATACAGGTGGTGTTAACTTAATCGACTTGGTCATCGTCGATGATGCAGGTACTCCAACCGACACGGCAGATGATGTAACAATTACTAGTGCGGAATGTGCTGATCTAGCTGGTCCGGTTGTCCCAGGCGATACAGTAAACTGTACTCAGATGATTGCTGTAACTAACCCTAATTATACCAATAACGCAGATGTTACTGGTAGCCCAGTAGATGAAAATGGAGATGAATACCAAGATACCAACGGAGACTCATTGTTTGAAGACCCAACTGACACAGATGATGCGCAGATTATTTATCCGGATATTGATATAGTCAAAACTGCTGGAAATGCTACCGATGGCGAAGTCTTTGCAATTGAAGAAATCGGCACAGTGACGTTTACCTTTGTAGTTACAAACACTGGCGGAACCCATCTTACAGATATTGTCATTATCGATGATAATGGTACTAAAGGAGACAATGGAGATGATATAACTCTTACAGATCTTGAGTGCCCAGGCTTGGCAGGCCCACTTGCGCCATTAGATACAGTAACGTGTACTCTTGATTTGGAAGTTGACACGATTAATTATACCAACAGTGCCAGTACTGCAGGCGCGCCTTCAGATTCAACAGGCTCATTGCTCACAAATCCTGATGGTGAACTACTATCTCCGCCTACAGACAATGATGAAGCCGAAGTCTTTATTTCTGAAGTAGCTCTAAGTATTGTAGATCCGTTTGAGTGTAATACTGGCTCTGGTTCAATCTTTGGTAATGTAGAATACTCAGGTGACTTCAGTAACGTAACTGTTGAAGTTCAGTTAAGCGGGGCAGATGGTACCGTGTATTTGCTCAATCCACCACTTAATAGCGATGGTTCGTATTCGGTAGAATTTAGCAACACGGGTGCCAATCCAATCCCAGAAGGTGATTATGATATTACCGCTGTTGCAACTGATATATTTGGAAACACTGCGATCTTCGATTATCAAGCATCAGTATTCTACGATTGCACCGATGCTTTAGGAGATATGTTGAATATGATTAGAACTGGTGGTCAATTTGTGGATGATAATGGTTATATCCTTGCGTACGCCATCTTTGGATTGATCTCGATTATTGGTTACTATCTCAAAGCCTTAGAAAGTAGAGCGTAAGAAACAAAACAATAAAAGCACCTTCATTTTGAGGGTGCTGTCTTTTTCGGTGGTTCAAAGTTAGAAGTGCCTATTTTGGTTTTCTTGATAAAAATTTAAAAATAAACTAGTGTGTTTTATGTGAACCTTAGATCTTTCCATAAACCTATAACGGTTTCTTTAATCGTGCTCTGCATAATGTGCATTATCTTTGTTACTGCTGCAATATTTGATAATGCATCTGCAAATCAACCATTTGGTTTTATTCTAAAAAGGCCTAGTATTGAAAAGGAAGATTTACTCACGTACCGACCCGAACAGCCTCCTGAAGAAATAAGTCTAGACATTCCAGATGTAGATGCAATTTTAGGTGTGTTACCTCTTATAGAAGAACCGGCACTAGTGGAGCAAGGCTCTCAGATCACTACGTCATATTGGGTGTATCCAGGTAATCCTGCATGCAGTACATTTAACGAACTGAATTCCTTAGGAGAGGTTGACCAAGTAAAGCCAGAATTTGCAACCATTGATGAAAATGGTAATACTATAATTCTAACAGAAGATAAAGCCGGTTGCAACGCTTTATCGAGCACCAACTTAGATTTTTTTAAAGCGCATAGCCAAAGCCAATTTATTACAGTGAGCGGTAGTGGTGAAGGGTTTTCTCAGTTGATGAGCAATCAAGAAAAGCGTCAGAACTCTATCGATATCTTAACGTCTTTAGTTAACCAAACCGGCACCGATGGCATCGAAATTGACTTCGAAGGTTTTAGCTCTTGGACTACAGCTGAGTACCAAAGCTACCTTGATTACCTTGATGGTCTAGGTCAAAGTCTGAACGATGAAGGCAAGCAATTGATGATCGATGCACCAGCAATTTACAACGAAGGAATTCAGAATGTTTTTGAGTTTAAGTATAGCGATTTTAATGATTTAGCTGTAGACTTTATAACAATTATGGCCTACGACTATCAATTTGATTTTGGTGGCGGAGCTTCAGTGACTCAAGACCAATTTTTGATCGACAGTATTACTAGAGCAAAAGAAGAAATTGAAGATGATTCAAAAATAATCGTTGGCTTACCTACCTATGGATATTCTGCAACCGAAGGGTCATATAGTGACATAAAAATCCTTACAAAGGCTCAAGTTAAAGACATAGTAGGTGAAGAAAAAATACAGACCGCAACAAGAATTGAGGACTCTCAAGAGCTCATTGTTGAGCATGAAGGCAAAGTCTACGTCTTCCAAGATAGAGAAAGTATAGAGCATAAGATTAATCTAGTAGAATCAGAAGATGTTACACAAATATCCATATGGCATCTCGGAGGTAATCCATTAGTAGAAAACTAAATTTATCTGATCTAAATAAGAAAAATACCTTGCGTTATTTTCAAAATCGTTGTAGTGTTCTCCTAATATGAAGGATACAGGTAAATTTTCTTCTCATTGGAGAGAAGTATTGATAGTAGGGGCGGTGACGATTAGTGTGCTCTCAGTGAGTATGAGTAGTCTTGTATTCAGGCGTTCAGCTGGGCTGAATAAGCAGTATATAGACATTTCAACAATAGATCCAGATTTTCAACAAGATGGAGATGGTTCTTTTCCGTCTATTACCGTTGGCAACAACTCCGCCAGAAATAAAACAACCCCTCCGTTTCAAAACCCGACTTCAGAGGATTCTAAGCAAGAAGAATTGGAAAAAGACACCTTTCAACAACCAGAAAATCAATTAGACCAATCAGAGGATTCGGAAAAAGAAACATCCACCGAATCATCTCCTGAGCCAGCGTCCGAAGAGGTTGTCACAGAAGCTAGCCCTATACAACAAGCGAATCAACAAAGATCAGAACCAGATCAGCCCGAAAACAGAGCCCAAGAAGATCCAAATGAAGAAGGGGTGCCAGAAGAGTTACCAATCGAAGTTGCCCCAGATCCTCAACCAGAAGTCGAGCCTGAGCCTATACCTGTGGTTACAACTCCAGTAACAGTTACTCCGATAATTGATGAGCCGATTGTAACAAATTCATCAAGCTCACTATCGTACTGGATCTATCCTGGTGATCCTGCTTGTAACACTTTTGAAGAGTTGCAGCAATATGGAGAAGTAGAGCAAGTAAAGCCAGAATTTGCAACTGTCACAAATGAGGGAATAATCAAGACTTTAACAGTTGAAGAAGCTGGCTGCAATGCCATATCAAGTACGAATGTAGAATTCTATAAGTCTATATCTAACACCCAATTTATTACTATAAGTGCAAGTGGAGAAGGGTTTAAAGCCTTAATGAGGACTCAAGAGAGTAGGCAAGTAGGAATCGACACACTAGTAGCGTTAGTCCTCCAAACTGATATGACGGGAATTGAATTAGATTTCGAAGGGTTCGGTGCTTGGAGTGAGGATGATTATAGTGGCTATCTTGATTTTCTTAATGTTCTTGGGAATATCTTACATGCTGAGGATAAACAACTGATGATTGATGCGCCTGCCATATATAATAGTCGAATCCAAGATGCTTTTCAATTCAAGTACGAGGACTTAGAGGACTTGCCTGTGGATATTATCACAGTCATGGCTTACGATTATCAATATGATTATGGGGGTGGGGCGCCAGTAACAGATGACACTTTTTTGGTTGAGTCCATTAACTACGCCAAAGAAGCTATAGAAGACGACAACAGACTGGTGATTGGAGTACCAAGCTATGGGTATGGTGCAACTAGAGGATCTTATGACGATATCAAGATCTACACCAAAGCTCAGTTACGAAATATATTTGGCAATGACAGGCTCAATCAAGCTACGCGAATACCAAATTCACAAGAGTTAATTATCGAAGAAGGTGATCAAGTATATGTTTTTCAAGATGAGATATCAATTAATCATAAAATTAGTCTGGTAGAAGCTCAAGGCATCTTCCAAATATCAATTTGGCATTTGGGAGGTAACCCATTAGTAAGATAAGTTATTGACATAAAATATAAATTATGTAATAATTTAAAAGATGTGTTTAGAGTAAAATAAAATGGAAGTAAATCTTTTACATAAAAGAGAGTATATTCAAGGAAAGATAACAAAAAGCAACATCTTATTCTGGAAGGCTTACTTTTTGGTATGCTTTACTGCAATAGTAACACACCTCTTATTGGGAAAAATCGCATTTGTGATTGTCTCAAGTAATGGAATATTCATCTGCAAAATATTTGATAGTTATGCTAGTTTCCTAGAAGGAAAAGACTAACAAATTTTCAGAAAATGTGCTAGAATTTGAAGACCCTCAAAAATATGAGGGTCAATTTTTTGCTCTTAAGATACATACCCCCAGGGGGTATTTGACAATCAAATAAATTTTTTGTACAATGGTAGTAATAAACTAATTTTACTCATTATGAAAAAAACTATCTTCTTCGTCGTTTTATTTGCAATCGTTATCGGATCAGGGCTATTAATCTCTCGAAGCTCTAATAGTGACACAAATAATAGCAACTCAAGCTCGGTTGAAACAAATAGTGTAGAGACTGGCGCGGCATCAGTATCAACAACAGATAATCTGATAGCTTCAGAAGGTGATCAATACGTGGATTACTCAGCCAGCACTCTATCTTCCATAGACAAAGAAAAACGAATCTTATTTTTCAAAGCTGATTGGTGTCCAAGCTGTAACGCTTTAGATAGGGATATTGAAAGTAATCTTAGTAGTATTCCTGAGAACGTCGCCATCCTCAAGGCTGATTACGATAGCGAAACTGAACTTAAGAAAAAATACAAAGTAGCCTCTCAGCACACTCTAGTTGTCTTGGATGAGAATGAAGAAGAAGTTGAAAAATGGTCTGGAATTCTTACTCTTGACGATTTACTTACAGCAACCAAAAGCTAATTACCCCGCATGACTTTATTTATAGCAGCACTACTGGCAGGTTTCCTAACGGTATTGTCCCCATGTGTTTTACCAGTCTTACCAATAATTCTTGGAGGTTCTGCCACTTCTAAGTCCAAAAAAGACCTATTAGTGATTGTTCTATCTTTAAGTGCATCTATATTTATTTTTACCTTCCTATTACGCACGTCTATTCAGTTTTTACCAATCCTGTCTGAGCTAGGTAATAGGTTCTGGGTAGTTCTCTCTGGGCTTATAATTAGCATATTCGGTGTGGTGACTATATTTCCAAAGCTATGGGATACGATTGACCAAAAACTTGGACTCAATAATCAAAGTCACGAACTATTAGAAAAGAGCAAAGAAAACCACAGTAAATGGCAAAAAGTCTTATTGGGTGCGTCTTTGGGTCCGGTATTTACGAGTTGCTCTCCAACATATTTTGTAATCTTAGGTTTGGTAACAAGTAGTAACTACACACAGGGAATCTCTCTATTATTGGTGTATTTACTAGGTCTCTCAATTTTCTTATACGTTATTGGACTCGTCGGGTTCAAAGCAACCAAGAAGTTTCGTTTGCTCGCTGACCCGAAAAGCAAAGTACGCAAAGCTCTCGGAGTGTTATTCTTATTGCTCGGTATCGGAATCATCTTAGGTTGGGATAAGGTGCTTGAAACCTGGCTTTTAGATCTTGGGATCTACGACAATTTCTCTACCATCGAAACCAACCTTTTACCATAAAATTCATTATTTATAATTACCACAAGCTTATGAAAAAATACCTTATATTGTTAACAGTTTTTACAACTCTAGTTGCTGGTTCAATCTTTGTAATTCGACAACTTCCCAGCGAAGAGTCAAGCAATGGACAGAGCACAATCACTCAAAATTTAGAAGACGTTTTTAGTGGTGAGCCCGCACTCAAGGAACCTGGTGATATCAAAGCTTCAGATTTATCCCAAGGTTGTCCAAGGCGCGACTGCATACCATCTCTCGATAATCCAAATTTTGAATCACTTGAGGACGCAGATGCCTGGCTAGAAGCTGATGACCTTGTATTTGGAATCGAAGTGAATGGAGAGTCTCGCGCGTATCCCCAAAGAATTCTCAACTGGCACGAAATTGTTAACGATACCATCCAAGGTGAAGATATCGCAGTAACCTTCTGTCCTCTTTGTGGTAGTGCTATTGCGTTTGAGCGCCAAGTAGATGGTCAAACCACCACTTTTGGTGTGTCTGGTAAGCTCTATAATTCCAATCTTGTGATGTATGATAGATTAGAAGAAAGCTACTGGCAACAAGAGACAGGGGTGGCAATTATTGGTGACGCTGCTGTCCGCGAAGAAAAGCTAAAACCAGTTCCAATGGCCAGTGTTTTCTGGGAAGACTGGAAAGAATCTCACCCAGAAACCCAAGTGCTATCCCGAGAAACCGGTCATACTAGAGACTATGATAGATACCCTTATGGTAGCTACGAAGAAGACGGAGATCTCTACTTTGGAATAGAAAATACAGACAACAGGTTACCGCTCAAGGCGCCAGGATTTGGTTTCAATATCGGAGAAAGCAACAAATTCTACCAAACTGAAGATATTCCCAAGGATACTCAAATCGATGATGTGATTAATGGTGAGCAGGTAATTATACGAAATCAATCTGGTATAATCACCATGACCACTGCAGCAGGGGAAGAGTTGGTGCCAATCAGGACATTTTGGTTTGCTTTTGCAGCGTTCCATCCCGATGCTGAAATATATTCCAATTAAGAGTAAGCTGACAATTTTAAATTTACTTCCTCTCTCGAATCACTTTTTGAACTCCCCAAACCATAACTCCAATCACGACAGCAATCCCAACCAAGACTACATAACCACCCCCACCACTCCGCACAGTAGTAATCAACGTAGGTGTTTCTTCTGGGGTATCCTCCTCTGGTTCTTCTACCTGTGTAATCTTCACCGTAGCCACGCCCTCCTTAGGTTCTTGGATCTCAGTGGACGTCATCAAAGCCCGGTTAGTCAGTGAAGTGAGGTCGGTATCCTTGAGCCTGGTTACAAACGAAACAGTTTGTTCTTCTCCGACACCAAGGGTTGGATAGTTCCAAGTCAGCTCTGTGGTAGTAGATTGAGCGTGTGCTGCTACTGATCCAAGTACATCACTTAGTAAAGAACTACTTGTTGAGACGACCCCATCTCCTTGACTATCTTGTGTTTGAGCACTGGCTACATCCACCGTAGACGTAGTACAGTTGTCTGAACAAGACACAAACTCTAACTCTGGGTTAAGAACGTCAGTAATGACTACGTTAGTTAGTTCGGTGTTGCTCGTATTCTCAAACGTAATAGTGAAGGTAACTTCTTCTCCTGCTTCTATCTCTGGTTTTGATGGGACATTCTCTATCTCAGAGTCGTACACAATGTTGAGTCCTGTAATACTTGTTTGTCCGTCTAATTCGTTGGTGGTTAAAAAGGCAGTGTTGCCAATGTTGGTGGTGTCTGTTCCAAGACCAGGATCAATCGTAACTTGGAAGGTCTGGGTAAGCGAGCCACCATTGATTGGTAAGACTCCAAGATTCCAGGTGAGCAGGCCTCCAGTATCTCCATTAGCATCGTTCGGATCTGTGTCTGAGGTGAAAGTACATTGGTTAGTACATGAGTTCTCTATGTAGACTAGATTAGGATCTAGAGTATCAGTGAGGACAGCATCAGTTAATTCTACTTCTCCAGTATTCTCGTAACTCACAATGTAGGTAATCGTATCTCCTGGTTGGGCGCCATTTGGTTTATTGTGTTCTTTAGCAATCGTCACTCCTGGATGATCTATCTCTACTGAGGGAGCGGTGACTTCTCCGGTTACTTGCGCTGTGTTAATGAAGGCGGTGTTGCCTGCAGTCGTGGTTGCGCCATCAACATCAGTAGCTAGTGTAACTTCAAAAGAGACTGAGTACACGGTTGGATTCTGTGGATCTACATTCACTGGCAAGACTCCTGCGTTCCAGGTGAGTAAACCTCCCGTGTCTCCAGTAGCGTCTGGGGTGAAGGTGCACACTACTCCATTTGGATTACCAATTGGATCTGTGCCTGGTAAAGCAGCACTACAAGAGTTCTCTACATACTCAAACGCGGGGTCTAAGGTATCGGTAATGACCGTGTTGGTTAGTTCCACCAAGCCATCATTCTCGTAACTAATCGTGTACGTGATTACTTCTCCGCTCTGAACTCCTTCGCTCTGTTTATCATGACTCTTACCTATCTCTACACTCGGTACATCGGGAGTTGGGTGCTCAATGGTGACTGGGACATCACCAGTGCTACCGTTCACCTCACTCGTGTTGATGAAGCCTTCGTTGTTGATGGTGGTGACTGAGTCGTCGGTGTCTTGGTTAACTATTACCTGGAAGGACTCTGTATAGACGGTATTCCCAACTGGAAGGGTACCCACGTTCCAAGTTAAGGTACCACTGGTAATATTCCCTGTACGTGGAATGAAGGTACAACTGTTGGTACATGAATTATCTACATAGGTGAAGTTGTCATCTAAGGCATCAATCACCACTGTGTTCGTGAGTTCTGTGTCTCCTGTGTTCTCGTAGGTGATGGTGTAGGTGATGATGTCTCCTGGTTGGGGGTTACTATTCACTTGATCATGTTCTTTGGTGATTCCAGTACCAGGATGATCAACGGGAATAGGGTCACTGGTAGAGTCTCCGTTGATTTCGGAAGTGTTTAAGTAGGCCGTGTTAGCTACACTGGTGGTAGTACTTTCTACGTCTTTGCTGAGAGTTACTTGGAAACTTACCGTGTAGGTGTCTGTGGAGATTGGGAGTGTGCCCAGGTTCCACTCTACAACACCTCCGGTGTCTCCATTAGTGTCATTCGGATCAGAGTCTGGAGTGAAAGTGCAGTCTACCTCATTTGGGGCTGCATTCTGAGTACAACTTCCATCTACGTATTCCAAGATAGGATCTAGGGTGTCTGTAAGTACGGAGTTCGATAATTCTACTGCTCCATTGTTCTCGTACTCTATGGTGTAGGTGATGACTTCACCAATCTGGACTCCTTCTCCTGTTTTATCATGGGTCTTTTCTAGTTCTAGGGATGGATCGCTTGGTGGTTGTTCGTTGTTGCTGAGTGCACCGCCAAATTGAGAAGTGTTAAAATATGTTCTGTCATCAATAATATTATTAAGTACAGAGATACCAAAAGGAGATCCTCCACTATTCTGCACAAACTCCGTAGCTGTAAAAGTGTAAGCACGACCTACATACTCAGGATCAACAACAACACTCCAAGTCGCATCTCCGTTATTATCAGTGGTAAGGTCAAAGGCGGAGACAAACTCCTCTCCTTCTCTATCCGTTGTGGTATCAAAATCACTTGGATTAGCAAATAACTCCAAACGATAGCTCTTATGAGCTTCACTATTAAATGTCCCAGCAACTGTCGTGCCTGTTGTTAAGCTAGTATCAATAACAGGATAGTTTTGAAGATTATTTGACCCAGTGTCAACATCAAGGACATCCGTATTTGAGCTACCATTTATACCGCCACTACCATCTAAATTAATGCCTAAAGAAGTGTTATCTTTAGTTAAATTACCCAAAACTGTATTGTTAATAGTGTTATTTGAAGAGAGTGATAGACCATGATGCCCGTTATCATAAAAATAATTAGTATCTCCGTTCTCTAGACCGCCGACCAGGTTTCCAGAGCCAGTGATTGCCATTCCTATTCTTCGATTTCCGAGTCCATCTGCAAAATTTGTATTTGTCCCAAAATAATTTCCTTTTATAACGCTGTCAGACCCTCTCAATATCAATCCAGTACCAAAATCACCACCTGCAAATATATTACCCTCACCATTGTCGCTACCACCAACAATACTGTTATTTCCAACAATGCTGTTAGTTGCGCAATTGGTATCCAAACATAAACTATAGTTGGGTATTTTTATTGATTCATCAGCACTAAGACCGAAAATATTACCTTGCAAAACACTATTATCGCCTTCTAAATAAAAACCCTTACCGTTCCCACTTATAACATTATTAGTAAGAGTGTAACTATCGCCATATAGTTGAACTGTTTCTCTAGGTACAGAAGTTGAATTTGTATTGCGCAATACTGACATTCCTGTAGTATCTACTCCAATGAAGTTATTACTTATGGTGTTATTATTAGAATTGCTGGCAGAAGTTGGAACTCTTATAGCGCCAAGTAAATTATTACTGATAACATTCCTATCGTTTTCAGATCCCCCAATATTATTGTTACTTGAATCCTCAAGACGTATCCCAAATCTATTGCCATTGCCCCCACCGCTTAGATCTAAGCCTATCCAATTACACTTAATAGTATTATTATCACCTTGCAACCTGTACGCAGCTTCTAGTCTATGGTCTTGGAAAGCAGAGTAATCTGGGTCAAGCTCTATACCGTTTCGAAAAAAGTGCACAGACAAACCAGCAAAAATATTATTTGATGACTCAACCAAAAAAGCACCATTATGCAAATTAACTCCCAAAGTTGACCCGCCACCCCCTGCATGCAAAGAGATATTGGGAGAAAAATTCGCGGGACATATTGGGCTAGTAGAATCATCAATAGCATTGATTATATGAGAATCATACATAGTAATAGGAGAGTTTAGTCCGATGTCACCATTAACATCAAATGTAATTGTATCTACACCAGGATTAGCACTTGCTTGGGCTACAGCCTCTCTAAAAGAACCAACCCCACTATTATTAAGGTTCTCCGCCTCAAAAACACTAGTTGGTTCGTAGTGACCAAATTCCGAAGTATTCATGTAATTCCTACCATTAATCTGCACAGGAGAATTACCGATGTATGTGCTCTCGTCGTAGAGTGTATACTCTGTTGCTGTAATTGTCAGCGGTCTATCTGCATAAGATAAAGGTATCTCAGTGTTCCAGCCCTTCCAGCCTCCGACATCTAATGTTACATCCATTGCTTTTATAAACTCTAAACCTTCCCTATCTATAGTTGTGTCCAAAAGATTATTATTGGCGTAGAGCTCAACATGGAAAGTACGATGCGTAATCTCATCTCCAACTTCATAAGCTGTACCAGAATTCAGGGTCATTTCAATCTGCAAGGCATCAACTAACGTCTCAATATCGACGATTGTTGGTGAGTTTTGAAAACCATGATAATAAGTCGTTGTATTAGAACCGCTGGTGATTGTGCCGTCAGTGTAATTATCAGATATTCCAGGATCTGGATCTACCCCATCTGAATCTTCATCGATAAATTCGTCAATTCCTATGAGACCATTTGAGAAAATAGAGTTTTTTAATACTGCAATTCTTTCTCCAGGTCTTCCTAAACCATGAGTAATATTTGTTCGAACCCCACTTTCATTATTGTATGCAATAACATTTGATTCGTTTATATTCAGCCCTCCTATCAACACATCTCTACTTGCCATGATCCCAGAATTCTTGTTACCTAACCCAGAGTCAAAATTTGCGTTGGTACCTATGAAGTTTCCTTGTATCTTAGAACCACTTGGAACGCCTGAATTTGTCATATCAGCTGTAATACCATGACTATCGTTACCAGCCACAATGTTCCCTTCACCTGGGTTGGAACCTCCAAACAAAACACTGTTTACAATTTGCACTGCTGGAAAATCTTGATATTTCGTATTTGGAATAGCCGTAGTTGCCGTTGGATTAAGCCCAAAAATATTTCCTTGGACCATTACTTCGTAATCGTCGAAACCCCTCGCTCTAAAAGCGCACCCTTCATTTCCACTTACAACATTGCCCTCTCCAGGATTTGGACCTCCAAATTTATTGCTTGAACCTTGAATACCTATAGCACACCTCCTGGACTCCTGGTTACTTAAGCCTGCAAATGTTTGAGTTGCTGCATTTGGTTTGGCGAGTGTACCAGTAGAATCCACACCAAAATAGTTTCCATATATATTATTATTGTTACTATTAGTGGTACTCATAATAAGTGCAAGCTCATTGTACCCAAATAAATTTTTATCATTTGAGTTTGCACCTCCAATTAAGTTGTCGCTACTATGAATTAAGTGTATACCTGTTCCTTTGGGGGTAGTATTATCACTTATACTATTTTGGTTTAAATTGAGACCTACCCAATTACATTTAACAATATTATTATTTGATTCAATATTTCCAATAAAGTTGCCGAATACTAGCGAGCCTTTATAGTTTGCATTACTACTAGCAACATTATCATTAGACGCCACAGCGATACCTGCCACCACGTTATTGCCATCTGTAAACCTTAAAGCACCTCCAGGATTATTAAAATCGAACTCTATACCTCTAATGAAAATATCTGGGGTGTGATTTGACGGACAAACTGGATTATCTGTTGTATCTATACCATTAATAATAATTGAATCTGTTATCTCAAGTTGTGGGTTTATGTTAATTTCTCCACTAAGCTGATCATCAAATACAATTGTATCCTGCCCAGGATTAGCATTTGCTAGATCAACCGCTTCACGAAGTGTACCTACACCTGTATTATCAAGACTTGTAACAGTATACACCGTCCCGGCTGCACTGGCCTCTTTGGGTAATTGAGTTTGTTGGTTATAGGCTAAGATTACTAATCCAAGTACTCCTAAACAAACTAAGAAATACCCACCTTGTAAAAAAGACTTGAAACTCACTATTTTTTTAAGCATATTTTTGTTTTTGATATACACTAGTAAGTATACACTAATTGTTATTAATGTGCAAAAATTAGAATTATCTTCCACTCATAAAATGAAAAATAAAACTTCATGTAGCTTTTCAAACTCTTATTATTTAATATGATAAACAAAGCTCGTAAATAAAAAACTTAAGGTTAATAAGTCCATATAAGGCATATATATGGGAAAAAATGCTTTACAACAGTCTAAAAATAAGCTTTAATAATTGTGGGGTCAGACCCGATACTAACAAAAACAACGCCCTAGTGGCGTTATCAATTTTTTACTAAAAAACTTTGAATAAGAAAAAAGGGAGTCAGACCCGATACTAACATTGAAATAGGTTGAGCTCCCCTTTGTTAGGTAAATTAAACTTCTGTGGCTGTTTGTAGTTCTACCGTGAGGTAAAGCCACAGACAACACGAACATTGTTTGTACCTGAATGAGCGACACCCTCAAGTTCTTCATCCGAATGCAATATTTTTGTATAGCGAGTTTTTTTATTTTTGTTAATAAATGTCTAGCATGTCTGAGGCATAGACTTCTCATCATTCAGATGAATAATCTAAGTGGTTTTATATAGAATATAAGCCAACTAGGTTATTGCAAGGTGTCTTTGTAAAAAATCAACTATCTAAGTTGATACATTAATTATATTACATTAACATACAAACGTCAACAATAAAACATTTCAGAATACACAAATCCAGGCAAACCCTGGCTTAAGAGAAAGAGTAGTTATTATGATATAAAAACCAAAGACGGAAAAACTGGTTGTGTATAAATAAGTTATACACAGAAAAATCAAAAAATTTTTCCAAATTCTATAAAGCTATCCAGAAAAAAGCAGCTGGTCTTTGTCTTACTTTTGCTGGTAAATCGGCATTTTCATCAAAATATATATTTTTTGCCGCCTCGATGTCAGTGTCAAACACAATTCTTTCGACATCGGCCACTGCTGGTACAGGTTTGCCGCTTAAATTTTGAGCGGGCGGTAAAATAGTTGAGAAGTTACCACTTAGTAAATCATTTTCACCTGGGCTTAAGGTCAAAGTACCCATCTTCTCATAGTCAAAATCCAATCCATCGAAGTTCCGACGAGCCATAAAAATATCTTGCTTAATTGGAATACTTTTAGAGGTTCCACCTTCGCCAGAAGTAGTTATATTGTTGGGTATATCCTTGAGACGAACATGAATCTCAGTCCTTTGATCTTCAGTGACGTTGTAATATAGTTGTCCATATGTAGAAAGTCCGCCTCCATCGCCTATTTTTGTAACACCAACGATATCTCTAATATTCATTTGGGACAAAGAGTTTTGAATAGCTTGATTAGGACCTACCACAACTATTGTGTCTTCTTCGCTATTGATTACCATACGATGCTTAAACAAGTACCCCAATGCAAATATTGAAGCACTTATAAGAATTATGCCTAAAGTTTTGAGAACGGTTTTTCTATTCATACATCTATTTTTTGTTACACTAAGTCGAACAAGGAACTAGTGTCATTAATTCTTTCAGCTATCTGTCGTACCCGCTTATGCCATCTATTCACTTGATTGTCATTAACTCCTCGATAGTTACCAAAGTAAACAATATCTCCTTTTAAACCAGCTACATCAAAAATAATTCTACGCCACATAACCTCTAAATTATTGTTAAAAAAATATTTCATCTTCCAGTTAGAATATCTTCCAAGAGCTACAACCAAAGAACGCTTGTCGAGCATGCCTTTTTGGACACCTCTTTGCTGATGATAAGCAAAACCTGAGGTCATTACTTTATCTAAAAACCCTTTCATAATTGCAGGTAATCCGCCCCACCAAACTGGGTGAAAGAATACAACCATATCAGCTTTTCTTAGTCTAATCTGATATTCTATAGTCTGAGTATCTCTTCGATGAGGGTAATGAACAGGGTTGTAGTCTTCTCGATATAGATCAAGGTAGTCTACTTCGATGTCAGCTTGCCTACACCCTTCGCAGTATACTGCTGCTAAGTCGTTCACCAATGAACCTCGCTTGTCTTGAGGGTTTTCCGGGTTAGCTACCACTACGAGAACTTTCTTAACTTCATCGCTGCTCATTAATTTTAGTAAAGTAGATTATGATTTTCTTGGCAAGCTAACGAGAATAAAAATCCAGAGTAAGGTAAGAATCCTTGAAGCGAGTCTTCACTTAAGAATTATTGAACTTGTGGAGTCTAAGTAAGTTATAAAACAAGTACAAAACCGTGATACCGCCAACCCCTTTGGGAGTGGTGCATAGGACATTTGTGTCATATATATTATCTTTATCTACATCACCAACTAGAGCATTATCTCCTTCGCTTGTCGCTGCATCAATCAGAATAGCATCCGGTTTAACCCAAGTTTTATCAATCAACCCTCCTTTGCCTGCTGCTGAGATAACTATATCGCAACTACTTGTTAGTTCCTGAGGGTTCACTGTGTCAATATTCACACTCACAACAGTGGCATTTCTTTCAACCAAATACCGTGCGAGGGGTTTCCCAACAAGCTTACCTTGACCTACAATAGCAACTCGGGTTCCTTCCAGGTTCATCTTCTGTTGAAGTGCTACGCTAATGTCAAAAGTGTCTTGCTGAAATATATGTTTGAGGACAAGGTCGATAGCTCCTATAGTCGGTGACAAAATACCCTCATTTTCTAATATCGAATATCCTGCACCAAGAAGGTCAACATCAAGGTAAGGATTAATACCTTCCACCATACCATCAAAACGGGCAGGGATGGGAATCTGATAAATAAGACCATCGGCGGGATTAATATTATCAACAACTGCTTGTACGGCAGCTACCTTTGCTTCATCGTCAAATTTCCACCATTTAAGCTCACTACCAATTCTTTTGGCTAGTTTTTGCTTCATGGCAACGTATTTATTCGAGACAAAATCCTCCCCAACTTGCACAACATTAAGCATCGGTGTTTGCTCAAGTTCTCCATAAGCTGCCGTTAGGTACTCCTCAAATAATTCTTTCACAAAAGTATTGGTATAAATCATACTACCATCTTTGACGAAAATTTCTACTTTAATCAAGGTTTAGTAATAATTATGCCCAAGAAAAAAATAGACCTCTACGAAGGTTATTCAGCCGCAACCGCACTATCGAGTGGCGAAATCAAACACATGTTAGAGTGGGGAAGTATGTATTTTGAGTCGCTTATACAGCCTCATTTTGGAAACAAAAGCAAAGATATTGAAATTTTAGAGATTGGGTGCGGGAATGGTAGGTTTCTAAAGTATTTGGACAACCAAGGCTACGCAAATGTAGAGGGGATTGACGTTAGTCAGGATCAGGTTAGCTTCGGTAAAAAGGAATTCCAGCTTAAAAATATCTCTGTCCAGGATACTATTCCATATCTCACCGCGAAGAAAAAGAAATACGATGTAATCTATATGATGGATGTCGCAGAGCATCTCGAATTAGAATATTTGGTAGAATTAGGTCGTATTATTCACCAAAAACTCAAACCAGGTGGCCGTCTTATTATGCAGGCTCCAAACGGCCTAGCACCGCTCTCCCCAAATCGATTTTCCGACGTCACTCATCTGCGAGCATATACGAGCTACTCCTTCACTCAGCTCCAAAAAATGTTCGGCTTTCAAGAGATTAGCAATTACGAACTCCCGCCATTTGTGCACGGCCTTAAGAGTAGAATTCGCCGCACTATCTGGTCGTTAATTCTCAAGCCTTCTATCAAGCTCTACATGCTACTAGCAAACGGAGACACCATGGACTCGATCTATACCGCCAATATCCTATCGGTTGGAATCAAGAACTAATTGCTGGTAAATGGCATCTTCAAACTCCGGAGATAAGAACCCTTCTTTGAGATTCTTCTGATCTTGGTAAACCTGGTTGCGCTTCTTAGTATCCCAGTGCACGTATTCGTTGAGAAAATCAGAAATCGATTGCGACGTATAACCAAGTGGTATGATCGGCCACAAACTCTCGTCAGAATAAGTCTTATCAAAAGTCGCTGCCACAATGGCGTTAGAAGCCATAAATGTATTGAAGAGTGATGACCTACGGTGCGAAACTCCATCTCGGAAAGGAAATATCGCTAATTCAGCCTGCTCCAAAATTTTGGTAAACTTTTCAGAATTAGGGTCTACATCCCCATATATCTTAATGTTATCCTTGAGCCAAGGGTTATTTTCAATTTTCTCCTTCAAACCAACTTGATACTGATTCACCTCATCATGAATATTATAATCCAAAATCGGTTCAAATTTCCCAAGCAAGTGGAGGGTATACGGGTGGTCAAAATTCTCTAGAGCTGCGAGCAAGAACTCCATACCTTTGAGCGGTTGAATAAAACCGTGGAAGGCAATATGCAAATGCTTAGGGTTATGCTTTGGTTTGCGTGCATACTCCATAAGCTGGCTTTTAACTGAAGGCCCAACCTCGACAACCTCGGACTTGTTTTTAATCAGACCAGCGGTGTAGGGAATGGCGGTCACCATTTGCCGCTTATCAGAGAAGAGAATTCGATCGCTAAGGAGCATTGTGGGTACTTGTCGCCACCGACCAAGCTCAGAAAAATGCTCAAACTCATGCACGGTTGAAACTACTTTGGTATTCCAATTCGCCAGCTTCACAACAAGCGGATAGAGTACATCAAAATAATTCTGATGGAAGGACTGATACTGTAAGTTAAGAATGTCTGGGCGGTGCTTGCGTACAAACCTCCACAAATCCAACCAGCCACCCTTAAGTAGATGTCCAGTCTCTGGAGTAACAGTGAGATCACCACTAGCTTCATGATAATCACGCTGGTAGTTACTCGTGAGGTACACAACTTCGACTCCACGCTTCTGGAGAATCTTAGTCATCTTCGCCGAGAACTTACCAACCCCGCAATAGGTTGGCTCAGCACTCCCACAAACAATCGCGTACTTCATATGATCAAAATCGTTCAAAAAATATTTGTAGTCAATTGACGAATTTGGGAATAATAGATACTAGATGTGAGTTCAAGAAATTGATCTCTATTGAGGAAATACAAAATGTCAGATTCAAGGTTCAATTGTTTTGCAGCTATTGATTACAGGTACTGGGAAGTAGAATTAGCTCCATACTTGAGTGAAAACGCATCAACCAAAGCCAAGCTACTAGTTGAGTTGTCTTTAGTTAACACTCTTAACGACTTCGAGCTTTGTCCAAAAAATGTAGTTTCAGATATAAAGCAAGCAACTCAACAAGTTACAACAGAAGAAGTTTATGCTGAAGAAAAAATCACTAGGCACGATATCAAAGCTTTAGTAAACTGTATAAAAAAATACTTAAAACTAAATGATTCAATACCGTTTGTACACAAAGGTCTTACATCTTTTGATACTATTGACTCAGCAAATGCTTACAGGTACAAACAGGCAATGAATAATGTAGTAATCCCTGGGTTAAAAGAGCTTCTTCAGTTGTTAATTATTTTGTCAATAAAATACGCTCATTTACCGCAAGTAGGTCGCACCCACGGTCAACACGCTAGCCCAGTAACATTCGGGAATACAATCGCTGGGTATGTGTCAAGGCTTGGATCTTCTATTCTGCATTTAGAAGAAAACACATCGAACATAGTTGGAAAAATATCTGGTGCAGTGGGTTGCTACAATGGACTAAGTCTAATTGTGGATAATCCGATAGAACTAGAAAAAAATGTACTGTCCCAACTTGATTTACAACCAGCGCAATTCTCTTCTCAAATCGCTCCCCCAGGACCACTCTATAGGATTGCCTCTGAGTTGGTAAATACGTGTGGTATTCTTGCAAATATTGCGAGAGATATGCGTAACTTACAACGCACTGAAATCGGAGAGATCGGAGAAAAATTTATAAAAGGGCAGGTAGGTTCATCTACAATGCCACACAAAAAGAATCCGATTAATTTTGAGAATGTAGAGAGTGTTTTTAAGATTGTTAAAGGAAAATTTATCACCGTTATGGATGATGTTATATCAGAACACCAGCGTGATCTTACGGGGAGTGCAAGCGGGAGAACTTACGGCGAAATAATTGCGTATGCCTTCCACGCAGTCAAAAGACTCAAGCGAACATTAAGTAAGTTAGAAGTAAATACTGATCGCATAGCAGATAATCTAAATCTTCAAAATGGTGTAATTGGAGCCGAACCGCTATATATACTATTAGCGGAGCAAGGTCACCCAAGGGCTCATGAAGCTGCGAAAGAATTTGCTCTAAAATGCTACGAAACAGGGTTTTCTTTTGAGGATATAGTAAAGTCTAATTCTGAAATAGGTATGTATCTTGAGAAAATGACAGAATATCAATTATCATGTATTTTCGACCCAACAAACTATACTGGCCTTGCTGAGAAACAAGCTAAAGTGATCGGTCAGCAATGGAAAGATATTTTTAATTTATAACTGTTGAATTAATTAACATAACAAAATAAGCCCAAGTTAAATCTTAACTTGGGAGTTTCTTTTGATATAGGATACTGCAAAACAAATCATTTGATGATGCCATATTCTATTGGCGCACTCTGGAGTAGTCGCGATGGACTATGGCTACTAGTGCACGCCTCAAAAATCATTTTCGATAAGGTATAATTGCCAGATTTCTTTATTCTAAAGCATGGTTTAAGCGAGAGAAAGGGTGTCCCACGAATTAAGTGTGCAAAGATAGTCTGCGCTACAACGCAATCTTCGTATACTGTTAGAAAAGAGCATTCCAGTGAAAGCAATTTTAAGTAATCCACCTCTACATCTTCAAGAAAAGTCTCTCTGTTCAAACTGACAATTTGCTTTATCGTTTTTTCATTTTTCTTTAAGAATAAGTTAAAAACAGGTATTTCCTCATAAGTCAAAAACCCGTTAGAGCGATGGAATAATAGTAGTTTGCGAGTGTGAATATTCTCCAACTCGTCCAAAGTAAATGTATCTTGTACAGTATACGTAAGATTCTTTTGCAAGCACATTACTCTTCACCACTTTGATTGTTCAGGCTCAATATGTGGAATCTGAGATTAGATTTTGCCAGTTCTTTTAATGTTAACTTACATGAAAGACCTGGAGATATCTGCACGCTTGATAACGAAAGTGGGTAGATTTCTTGACCAGGATTTGGAAAATCAAAAGACAAATTAAACCCAACGCAGCAACGATCATGAGAAACATCTGTATGAGTAGTTTTTATAATTATGCTGTGCTGCATGTTCCTGATAAAGCTAGCCCTGGCGTCAAAAATTCCATAGTAAATATTTTTTGCTTCGTAACTATCTTCACAGTCGGAATAAGAAAACAATCCATCTTTGCAGAGCTTAAGGTGTGGTTTCCAAAAAGCTGTGGAAGCCATTTTCTTTTCGTCAGCAATTGGCTCTTGTGAGCTATCATGGATAATTAATATACTTCGCAGGTGAAAATTACTCAACTCTTCATAACTAAAGTGTTTTTGAAGCTCGAAGTGATCGACTTTAATTTGTTTGTTCATGGATAATTTCCAATATCAGCTAGCCCAGTATAAACCAAAAAACACAAAAAGTAAACCCCCAGAGGGGTTAGGATTGTAGATATGGTAAGTTACTTCACATTTTTTTCAGCTTTGGGTTCTTTGCTTTTCACTTTCTTATTTTCACGGACGGCTTTATTATACATGATTTTGCCATTTTCAACCCGAACATCAATATTACGAACTCGCGGGTTATCAAGTAAGAATTCCGCCAGTCCATCTTGCAGGTGTTCTGCGATTAGGGCTTTTACTTCACGAGCGCCGTATTCCATTTTATCTTTGCCTTTATCCCCAAGTGCGTGAATCACTTCATCGCTAATCTGAATAGTCTTACCTTGCTTTAAGATATGATTCTGCAAGATTGCAAGTTCTTTGCGTACGATTTGCTCCAGGATCTTTTTGGAGATAGGGCGGAAAACAATCTTACCCGTTACTCTTCCAAGTATCTCAGGCTTAATAGTTCTTTCAACCTCATCCATGACCTGCTTTTTGATTGATTGGTAATCTTGCTCATCTTTGTCATCAGGTTGTACAAAACCAAGCTTGGAAGCAAAGCGGTTCAGTTGGCTCTTACCTAGATTGGAAGTCATGAAGATAAGCGCGTGTTCGCAGCTTACCACACTACCTTTGGAGTCAGTAATCTTACCTTCTTCGAGCATCTGTAGCAAGATATTCATATTCTCAGGGTGACCCTTTTCAATCTCATCGAAGAGAATAACTGAGTATGGCTTCTTCCGTAAGAATTCAGTAAGTTGCGGAGCGTCATCATATCCAACATATCCAGCTGGAGCACCAAGCAAACGACTCATTTGATGCTTCTCGCTAAACTCAGACATATCAAGTTTGAGCAAATACTTATTTGGATCTCCGTACAATTCTTTAGTGAGTACCTTAACTAGCTCAGTCTTACCGACTCCAGTTGGGCCAAGTAGTAAGAAGCTACCAATAGGGCCCTTGTTTGGGTTGACGCCTGCATAAGCTCGCTTCAGGGCTCGTGTGATTTCGGAAGTGGCTTCTTTTTGACCAAAGATTTGACTATCTAAGCCTCCTTCTAGATTTTTAATCTGCGTGAAGATGTTGGAACTAATTCTCACAACCGGAACCGCGCTCATCTCTGAGACAACTTTCTCCAGCAAAGACTCAGTTACAATAGAGCGTTTCTGAGCTTCTTTGTTCTTGGCGTTAAGGTCGGCAAGTTTCTTCTCAAGAGCTTTTTGATCTAGTTCCAGCTTTTGACTTACCTCGTAGTTCTCGCTCAAGATTGCTTCGTTCTTCTGTTGGATTAGCTTCAGTATCTGCTTTTCAATATCCGCCCAACTCGCTCGTTCGCTCTTAGAATGGTTTTTCATTCGAGCATTCAATCGTGCCCGCACCAAAGATTCATCGAGAAGATCTATTGCCTTGTCAGGGAAGTTGCGATCGGTCATGAACCTACCAGCAAGTGACACCATTTTTGGAATCAAGTCATCCGGGAAAGTAGAGTTGTGGTAATTCTCATAGAGTGGCTTAATACCCTTAACTATGTGCATTGTCTGGGATTCATCAGGCTCTTCTAAGCGGATCTTCTGGAATCTTCTCTCGAAGGCTTTGTCTTTCTTAATTACAGAGCGGTACTCATCCTCAGTGGTGGCACCGATAACAGAGATCTCTCCACGTGCAAGTGCAGGCTTCAAGATATTGCTTAGATCTGGGCCTCCGCCACCGCCTCCTCCGCCAGCACCAACAGAAGTATGGAGTTCGTCGATAAACAGGAGAATATTCTTCTTTTCTACGATTTCGTCTAAGATGGCTTTGATGCGCTGCTCGAACTCGCCGCGGAACACAGAGCCAGCAATCAAATTACCGACATCAAGCGCAAGAATCTGCTTATCTTGCAGCCAGTCTGGTACTTTACCCTCGACAATCCTCTTTGCCAAACCTTCTACCAAAGCTGTCTTACCGACTCCAGGCTCTCCAATTAGAATTGGGTTGTTCTTGTTCTTACGAGTGAGGATTTGGATTATGCGATCTATTTCTTTTTCTCGTTCTATAAGGTGAAAATTAGCTTCGTTTTTAACTTTCAAATTGAGGTTTGTTGTGAAGAATTCTAATGCTGAATCCTTATTCTTACGCCCGCCACCATTTTTTTGTTTTTTGGAATAATTTGGAGTTCCTTTGTCTCCAAAAGTTGGTTTCTCGTCTCCCTTGTTGTACGAAGTGAATAGGGAGGAGAGAAGCTCTCGCAATTTCCCGGTACTCTCGTCATTAAGGTTCATAAGGCCTTGTCCGTGGGAGTGCTCAGTATCGAGAATTCCGTATATAAGATGCTCAATACCAATGTAATTATAGTGGTGAACTTCTGCAATACGAATCGCACTGTCTAAGCAGTTCTGTAATTCCTCGGTAATCTCTGGAAGGAGACTTGTCTTGGAGTTGGCCTTTTTGTTGCCGCCTCTATCAAAACCTTGCTTCTTAATCATCTCCAGGAGTTCCTGATTGGACAAGTTGTCCATAAAAGTTACCTGAAATGGCAAGCCTTCTTGGGGTTGTGACAGAATACCAAACAACAAATGCTCGCTACCAATATAATTATGTCCGAGTTGAATTGCGATCTGCTGAGCCACCGCAAGGGCGTTCTTAGCTCGACTATCAAATTTAGGTAATGCTGACATAAATGTTACTGTATAGTATAGATTAGTTAATTAGTTTTGTCGAAATATGTTAGTTGAGTGTTTCGTTATCAGAATTTACTATTGAAATATTTCTATAAGTTCCATTATACAAAAATAAATAAATATTGGCAAGCTCTTTTTTACTTTGCTAACATTCTGGGGTAAAAAATTGACTACATAAAATTTGTAGCCAAATGAATTACATTGATTATTCCCAAAAGATCTAAGTTCTTAGTATTGATATTCAATGCCAGAGCTTTCTGGTAGCACCGGGATGCCATAATAAGGCTTATACCGAATCTGTTTCCAATGAATTTTTTCTAAAATCCCAGCCTTAAAAAGACTATTAGCGCTAGTTTCACAAGTTTTTCTTATTTGAGAATCTTCCAATTCAAAACCGGGACTTCTTAAAGAGTTACATGTAGCAGTATTGTATAATCGCCATTCCTTCCAGATAGAAGAATGTTTGTTGTACTGTTCCAAGATTCTTGAGTGAAACACGGTTTCGTACTTATATCCAGTTTTGTCGTCCGGTTTAGGTGGGGCTTCTCCATAAGCCGCCTCGGCTACATACAAGAATGCAAAAATCAGTCCAATAGTACCAAAGATAGTATAGATTGTTCTACGATAACCCCATTCTTCGGGGTGAGGAATTTTCATTATTTTATGATGTCCTATCTCTACAGCATTTATCTTGTGGTCTATCAAGATAAAAAGGTCAACAGTTTTAATGAATTAACCTTTTTTAACACGAGCTCGCACGGCAAATTGTAAGTAGGTAGTATCGGTCATACCGCCAAAAGATGCGAGGCTAATGATTGTTGCCTTAGCCTTGTTGATCTGGCTTATACCTTTGATTTCCTCGACTTCATAGCCAGTTTCTTCAAACATGCGAACAATGCTTTTCTTGGTAAAAAACCTCAGATGAGTTGTATCGAGAATTCCACCTTCCTCGCGGTATTCCCAATCTTTTTGGAACAGAACGTGAGCTAAGTTTCTAATATACCGAACATTTGGAATCGAGGCTACAATTACACCATCTGGAGAAAGTTTAACTTTGAGCTTTGACAGCAATTCATAAGGGTCAACTAAATGCTCCAGCACGTCGTTGAAAGAGATAACATCAAACATATTCTTAGGAATTTTCTTCATATTATCTTCGATCTTACCCACGAACACTTTATCAAGGCGGCTACTGGCAACTTTAGCTTCTTTTGGGTTGTATTCTACACCCCAAGTCTCGCAATCAAAAACTTCTTTGGCAGCAACAGCAAAATTTCCTTGGCCACACCCCACATCGAGGAGTGTATCTACTTTTTTAGGTAGAATCTGTATAATATCATCTCTCTGAGCGGTATAATACTCGGTATCTTTGTCCGCGTAGTCCATAATATACTTCTCTTGTTTGTTAACCATAATTACAAGCTAGAGTATAAGTCTAGGAGGAATTTGTCAATATCTTATAACTTGACTTGCTTGATATTTTCTAGCACTCTTACAACTAATATTTACTTAGCGCCTGCGCTCCATGATTATCTCAAAACTCAAGCAAGAGTCTGGCTTTATTATCAAAAATGGCTGGAGTGTCTTCCTTAAACTTTTCTCGGTTGCTCTTAGTTTCCTAGCTTTTCGCTGGATAAACGCCAACTTAGAACCTCAGGTCTTAGAGCAGGTGAATGTATCTTTGGCAGTAAATGGCTTCGTGATTGGTTTTATTGCATTTGGTGTACCAACTCTCGCCCAGAAAGTTTTTACGAATCACTATGAAGACCAAGGATACTTAGCCACTGCGTGGACATCATTATTATTCATAAGAGTGATAAGTTTTTTTGTAGGTTTATTAATTATTTGGCTGGTGAGTTTGAGCGGGTTGCTGGGATTTGATATTTTGTTTGCAATATATATTTCCCAATTTTTGTTTTTGGCGGATACGATTTTTCGAGCGATTGTGGATTCTGATAACCGCTCTTGGCAATATTCATTCTCAGATTTAATTGCAAAAACCGTACTAATTGTCGTGTTATTTCAAGTTAGTATGAAATTGCCATTTTTCAATGACTGGTCTGATCTGCACTTATATATCCTAGCCTTAACAGTATCCGCGCTGACAGCAATATCAGTGGATACCTGGATGCAGCGCAAAAGTATAAAACTATCCAAGATAAGTTGGAATTTCTTGAAGGAAAATAGAAAAACCATACTGTTTCTATCCCTGAGCAGTATTATTGTAGGTTCGTATCTGACAACTGATAAAGTGTTTCTCAAAGTATTTAATTTTGATGAGTTTGCTATCAATGGATATTCCAACGCATATAAGCTCTACGAAACAGCAAGTATCATCCCGGGAATTACCATGCCGGTGCTCGCCAGCTCGATTCGCAAGAGAATACTCAGTATCCAAGATGAATCACAAAAAAGAAGCGTAATACTGCGATATGCCAGGTTGACAATTATTGCTGGACTCGTTGTGACTACAGCCATTGCAGTATTTGGACCGTTCGCACTTTCGCTTATTGATCCGAAGAGACTCTATTACGATATCTCACTCCAAACCTTGTGGATCTTGGCAGGGGCGGTGACTTTGACATTCCCAGCGCTATTCTTTGCATTCCAGAATATTTTCAACGGAAATGAAAAACTAGAACTCAAAATCCAATTTGCAAATATGGTGGCCGCACTCATCTTGTATACCATTCTGATCTCACAGTTTTCATATATCGGAGCAGCCATCAGCACATTGCTCGTGAATGTAAATGATCTATTAATTCGCTTCGTCCTCCTCAAAAAAAACAAAATGCTTAAATTCTAATCTGTTATGCGCGATATATTTTTCACAATAATCACTCCAAACTATAATACTGAACACTTCCTCGAAGAATGTCTTCAGAGTATCAAAAACCAAACCTTTGAGAATTACGAACACCTAGTAATCGATGACAAAAGCCCGCACACCAAAGGAGGTCCAAAATTTGAACAAGTAATCAAAAAAGTGAAGAATAATAAGATCAAAGTCTTCAAAAATAAATCCAACGAAGGGGTAAGTATCTCGCGCAACAAGTGTCTTGATCAAGCAGCAGGGAAGTTCATTATTTTTTTAGATGCAGATGACTACGCGGGTGTAGATTTGCTTCAAAATATTCACAATGAGCTTATGCGATATCAAGATCAATGGGAGCAAACTATATTCAGCCTCTCTAACATTCAAAGGTTCGATTCTGAAACCGGTGGTCTATCTGAGCAACCCTTGGTTGCACACAAACCCAAGCACCCAAGCTTCACCAAGGAGCTAGTTTTCTTCAGTCTAACTAACCCGAGTCTGGTCCTGAACCGTGATTTGCTGGGAGATTTTCGCTACACACCAGGCTTACAATTCGGCGAAGAACCCGACCTATATTTCAGGTTATACGAACACTACTACACTCAAAATACAGCCCAAAAACTAAAAATCAAGTACCTCCAGGCATCAGGACTATATTATCGAGAACACGCCGGCCAATATTCCTCCGCTCAAAGTGAAAAAGAATTCTCCAACTACCAAAAACTATACGAAAGGCTATTAAAGTTGAATTCTTTAAATGTGTTCCAAAAATTTTTAATCAGAATAACACAAATAAGGTATGGATTATACTCAAACCAAAATAAGGCTGTGAGGGTTTTAGCAAAACCACTTACTCTATTTAGTAAAGTGATTACAGGGTGGTACGTATAAAAAATATCGCCCAATAATAAATATTGAGCGATCTCTCCGACTAAATATTATTGCTAGTCAGCATAAAAAGTGGTATTTTGAGTAACGTGAGTAATTCCAACAGCCGCAGGTGTTAAATTATTCTCATGCTCTTTGACTGGTGTAGAAAAACCTAGGCTGTGGCTTGAACTGGACTGATAGTAAATATGTCCAGCTTTACCAACATGCGCTAGCCTCAAAAGATTATCCTGCACTCCTAAAGAAACTGGAAGATAAGTACTTAACCCTGGAACCTGTTTAGGATTTGACCAATTTCTACCATTTAAGGATCTGTTTTGGTATACATTAGTATTGTCACCAACATGTATCATAATAAAGTAATTATTATATGTTGAGAGAGCAATAGATTTACTTGTTCTCAACCCTTCAATTTCATAAGGCCCAGATAAATTGCTAGATTTGGTTCCTAAATATGAATAAATGTGATTATTTATTCCAGTAATTGCAAGGAGTATCTGATTTCCTCTGACTGTAACTGCAGGTTGCAGCTCACTTTGCCAATCAATTACTTTTCGGGCCTGCCCAAAACTCTCGTTATCTCCAGAAGACATAGAAAATATATTATTATCTAAATCTTTGAAAAAGATATTGAGGAAGTTTTCATGCAAAACCACTGAAACAGGTTTGTCAGTAAAATATCCAAGTCCTCTAGTACTCCAAGTACCATCATCACGAAGTATCATTTGGTAAATTTCGCCTGAAATACCAACGTGGAATAGTTGAATTCTTCCAAATTTATCTCTAATTACAGTAGGGGAATAGTTAGTAGTAATTGGTCCATATGGTCCTATGACTTTAACGGCAGGGCTTTTCCAGCCTCCATTCTCCCAGTTAATATAAACCTCTCCATTTCCACCTCTGTGAGTAGATATAAGACCAGTTATATTCGAGAGTTGAGAAGATTTACCTGTGTTTTGAGATGTGTATGCTTTTTCAGCACGAATTATTTCGTTGGGATATTCTTTGAATGTTGGGATATATGCAGTTGCTCTATTAAAATTAGAGGAGGCATGCTGTTCATAGTGTAAGTGAGTGCTAGTACTATTACCAGTATTACCAATTTCTCCAATTATGGCTCCTTGACTAACGCGATCACCAACCTCTAAGGGTGACTTTCTTGCCAGGTGAGCATATATAACCCGAATCATGAAATACAACACAACCCCGTTAGG